>JAACFF010000342.1 GCA_009937635.1 Chloroflexota bacterium | reverse complement strand
CCACTTGTTTGTTGTAGATAGCGACTCCATGGAGCCGGACGGCCGAACCGCCGATTCTGTCCAGGCTCAATGGCTGCAAACCCAAATGGAGGCATCGACTGCTCCCTGGAAGATCGTTAGCCTTCATCACGCTCCGTTCACTTCAGGGAGCAAGCACGGGGACAATGCGACGCTGCAGTGGCCTTTTGCCGAATGGGGCGCAACGGCCGTTCTTGCAGGTCACGAGCATTTATACGAGCGAGTCCTTGCTGACGACATCGTCTATTTTGTCAATGGGCTCGGTGGACGAAAACGAATTTACCCCTTTGGGCTGCCTAGAGAAGGCAGTGTAGTGCGTTATAACCGGGATTACGGGGCTATGCTCGTCAACGCCGATGAGCGCTGTATCAATTTCAGTTTCATCGATCGCAGCGATGAACTCATTGACAGCTATACAACGATCAACAATTGAAGCTGTCGGCTGACAGCTATCAGTCGACTGTTGACTGTTGTTCCCTTTTTTTCCTGTCACGTAATGTGGTGTAGATGTAGACTGGACCACCTAGCAGGCCAGAGAGGCGTTCCAGGGCGAAGACGAGCAGGGTGAGGGCGATTGCTTCCTCAGCAGTGAGCCCCGCGCCGGAGAAAAGCATGGGAGCCAGAAATTCTCGCACGCCCAAGCCGCCGATGGAGGGCATTAACATGGCCAGGGACAGAATGGGAACGACCAGTAACAGATAGCCATAGGCGATATCCAGCCCCAGCGCCCAGGCCGTTGTGGTCCACCAGGCGACTTGCAGCAGGTTGAATAGCACGGATACGGCCATTGCGCCGCCGATTGCCCGCCAGCCGCACTCATCGACAGCCATAGCCACTTTGAGCATGAACCCGCCACCAACGCCCATCAACCTCTGCGGCAGCCAGCGGCCCAATATGCGCAGCACACTTCCCTCCAAGAGCGCGAATCCGCCAATCAGGCCGCCAACACAGATGACCACGATGATCATCAGCAAGAGCTGTGGAAAGCTCTGCGGGCGAAAGGGCAAGGCGACAAGGGCCAGGGCGAACAGCATCATCAGACCGGTCAAACGGTCGATCAGGACCGTACCGGTAGCGATATCTGCTGGTATATCCCGTGATATTTCCAGGATGCGCACGACATCACCGCCAAAGCCGGAAGGTAGAAACACATTAAAGAAGCTGCCCACGTAGTAAAGTTCAACCAGCCGTCCAAAGGAAACTTCGGCGTGTAAACCGCGCACCAGCAATAGCCAGCGATAAGCGCGCAGTACGACGCTGGCGTTCACCAGTAAGAAACCTACCAGGATCCAAAACAGGTCGGTCTCCTGTAAGGTTTGACCGATATCCCTGATGTCGAAACGGGTCAGGACAAAGATTAGCCCCAGCAGGGTGACACCGAGTTTGAGTAGAGTGGTTAGGTGTTTGCGCATATGGTAAGAGATACATATTAGTGCAGTTGAAATCAGGCATGGGAAAAATTGTGAATTGTTGAATGATTTACGTATTCGACGTCACCTTAACTATTCAACAGTTCAGCCATTAATTTTTTCTGTTCTTATACCCCGTTCTAATTGCACTTATTTTAGCAGATTGTATTGTATTCTTGCCGTGCAGGCATCCAGCCTAAGCGGTCAATGCCAAGGCGTGGGGCTGCCATCAGCAAAGCGTACCAGGGCGCGTTTGCCTCACCCCACCGCTGGCATATAATCCGCCCACTATGGTAAGTGTGCGTCGTCAAAGGTGGCTGGTTGTCCCGGCCATTCTGCTTTTCTACTTTCTGGCCCTAAACAGCTTGGTCGGCGACAGCCCGACGATGGATGAGCAAAACCATATTGCTCGGGGCCTGGCCTATCTGCGCACGGGCGATCCACGGCTCAGCGTAGAACATCCCCCGCTGGTCAATACCCTCAGCGCGCTGCCCTTGCTGACGATGCCTGAAATAAGCTTGCCGACTGCTGATCCCAGTTGGGAAAGAGAGCCTCCGGATGTCTTTTGGTACGTTTTCGCCGAAAAGTTGCTGTGGGAAGCCAACCGCGATCTGGATATCCAGCGCATTCTCTTTCTTGCTCGCCTGCCCTTGCTTTATTTAACTTTAGGCCTGGCCCTGGTGGGCTGGCATTTCGCTCGCGAGATGTGGGGCCACCCGGCGGCACTGCTGGTTTTCTTGCTGCTACTCTTTGATCCCAATGTTTTGGCCAACGGCCGTTACGTTACTACAGACCTAGGTGGGACATTGTTCGCATTCCTGGCTACCTATCTGCTGTGGCGACTGTGGCAGGCCAAGGGCTGGAACTGGCGACGTTGGCTATGGGCGGCTATATGCATTGGGCTGGCTTTTAGCAGCAAACTCTCAACCCTGGTCTTTGCGCCAATATGGGCTATCTTGGCCTTGCTTCCTCTTTACGGCCCCAGCGAACGATCATGGCACAGCTCCGGACGGCGGCTGCTGCAGTTGTTGCTGGCTGGCCTGGCGGCCTTCTGGCTGGTCTGGCTCGTTTTCGCCTTCGAATGGGGGCATTTTCTTTTTCTCGACGCGCGCCTGGCTGGCCTGGCACGCGCTCAAGGGCCGATGCCCACCTTCTGGTCCGGGGTAGAGCGGATATTACTCCTCAGCGGTGGCGGCCGTTCGGGATTCCTCCTGGGCCAATTTTCTGATCATGGGTTTCCTTTTTACTTCCCAATTGCTTTACTGGTAAAAACACCCCTGCTCACTCTCGTGCTTTTGCTCGTGGCTGCCATCACCCTGCTTGCTTTGCCAAAAGCACGGGCGCGTGCTGTTTTCCTGCTGTTGCCGCCGCTCGCCTATTTTGCGGCCAGCTTGTTAAGCGCCCTCAACCTGGGTTATCGTCACTTACTTCCGATGCTGCCTTTCATTTACTTACTCATCGGAGGCTTGGCCAGCCGGCCGGTAAGGGCATGGGCGTGGCGATATTTCGTCGGCCATGGCGAAGATGGGAGCGAGGTTTCTTTGGCTCCCGTAATTCCTGTCGCCTTATTGGTACTCAACCTACTCTTGATTGATGCCTGGATGCACCCTCACTATTTGAGCTACTTCAATCTGGCCGCCGGTGGACCGTCCAATGGTCACCGCATTCTCATTGACAGCAATATTGATTGGGGCCAGGATTTGTTGCGGCTGCAACGTTGGATGGCAGAAGAGGAAATCGATCGCTTGAAATTGGCCTGGTTCGGCACGGCCGATCCCGCTTACTTCGGTCTGAACTACGATCCATTGCCTGGCTTTCCGCGACCTGAATTTATTTCCCAATGGACAGAGCCGCCCTTTAATACGGCCGCACCGGAGCCCGGCGTATATGCCATCAGTGCCAGCAGCTTATGGGAATTGCCGCTGGCGGATAAAAACGTGTATCCTTGGTTCCGTCAACGTGAGCCCGATTATCGCGTTGGTTATTCAATTATGATTTACGAGATTCGTTAGTGGGATAACATCCCCGATTTAGAAACCCGGTTCTTGACAAGAGTAGGTTACTTCCTTAAGCGGAAAAACCGGGTTTTTGACTTCTGAACGGAGGAGTGATGGAAAATCTTTTAAATGTAACGGCCGCACCACTTTCGCTGACCTCGCTGGCTGTCAACTTGTTGCTGGGCATTGTATTGGGCAGCCTGGTGGCCTGGTATTACACAGCTTTTGGCAAGTCGTTTTCAAACCGGTCTAAACTGGCGGCGACCTTACCGGTGCTGGTCATGATCACGGCGCTGATTATCTCCATTGTAAAATCATCTTTGGCGCTTTCCTTGGGCTTGGTGGGCGCTCTCTCCATCGTGCGTTTCCGCACGGCTATCAAGGAACCGGAAGAATTAATCTATCTTTTCCTGGCCATTGCTATTGGTCTGGGTTTAGGCGCGGATCAACGTTCGGCGACGATTTTGGCCACGGTGATCATTTTAGGTTATCTGTTGATTCGTACCTTGATTAAGCCACGCCCGGCCAAGAGCAATCTTTTCCTCAACGTGATCACAGACGATCAAGATGACGGTTTTCAGCGCATTAATGAGCAGCTTGAACAGCACGTGGAAATGGCTGAATTGCGGCGGCTGGATCATAATGAATCTGGGTTGCAAGCTACGTATCTTATTAAAGCAGAGGATGGCGAGACGTTAAGCAGGCTCATGGATAGCCTGCGCGCCGATCTACCGGGCTGTGAACTTAGTTTCGTGGAGCAAGACAACGCCCTCAATGGATAGATTCGTTTTGGCATGAAGATCGTACGCAAGCAGTCGCCACGTGCAAAAGCCTCGCCTCTCATTTGGATCGCGGTCATTGCCATGCTCCTGGTATTGGTTTTGCTTTTTGATCAATCGCGATCGGGCATGGATTTACCCGCAAGTTGGAACGAAGTAGCTCGATTTTTGCGTCTCAACAGTGGCGCTGGTGAGCTGCCGACTCTAACTATTGATATGGCTTTTGCCGAATACGATCAAATTCTCAGGCAGCGGGAAGATGCGCTGGCTTCTGGGGTGGTGCTGGTTGGCGACGCCGATTTTATGCCGGCCGAGATTCGGTATGCGGATCAAGTTGTTCCGGTGTTGATGCGCCTAAAGCAAGGTTCGGCCGTTCACCTTGGCGAGGGCGAAAAGTGGAATTTCGACGTACGTACGGACGCAGGCCAGCATCTCGCGGGCTTGCAGCGCTTTTACCTCGTCGATCCCGCCGATAACAATTGGCTGAATGAGTGGGCTTTCGGCGCAGCGTTGAGGCGTGAAGACGTGATGGCCGGTCGCTACCAGTTTGTGCGTTTGTTCTTGAATGGAGATGATTGGGGCGTCTACGCCTTACAGGAGGGTTTTGATCCCCAGCTATTGGCCTTCAATAACCGCCCTGAAGGGGTGATCGTGGAATATGACGCCAGCCCTCTCTGGCGATCCATCGCCTATTTTGGGGGTGACTATCAATCGGTCACGGCCGATCCCGTCACCAATCTCACGGCCACTGATTTTCAGTTTTTCGAAGTTGATACCTTTCGTGATGCGACCATAGCAAATGACCCGCAATTAACGGCGCAGAAGGATCAGGCCATCGGAATGCTGCGAGGCCTTCAGAGCGGCGATCTGGCCGCTTCTGAAATATTCGATGTCGAGAAATACGGCCGTTTCCTGGCCCTGGCCGATTTATGGGGCGCGACAGAAAGTACATCACCGCTGAATTTGCGTTACTACTTCAATCCCCGGTCCGGGCTCCTGGAACCCATTGGCTTCAATGCCAATCCACTTACTTCGTCTGAACGCCTATCCCTGGCGTCCACTTATGATGATCTCAACTTGCAGAAGGCATATGCCCAGGCTGCGGCCAGGATGAGCCGGCCCGAATATCTGGCTGACCTTGAACAGACTTTGCAGCCGCAGATGGAAACCCGGCAACAGTTATTGCCCTCCGCTGCGGATTTACCCTCTCCCTGGGAAACGCTTGCTCAACGCCAGGCGGAGATGCGCCGCTCTTTAAATCCCTTGCAGCCACTGTTCGCATATCTAGGTCCGCCAACGTTGGCACAAGAGGGAATCATTCGCATAGACGTTGCCAACGTTCTCAATTTGCCATTGGAAATCCTCGGATTTGATATAGATGGAGCGACGTTTTTGGAGGTCGATCCGGCCTGGATACAAAACAATCAGAATGCATTGATCAGAGGCGAAAACGGCGAGATTATATTGCGCGCCGCGGCGAACGATCAATCGCCCACCGTGGGCTATGTGCGTTTTCACCTTCCTCTAACACAAATCATCGCCCAAGACAGTGAACTCGACTTTATGCATGAACTGGATATTCAAGTCGCCACGCGTATTGTGGGGCAGGACGAGATACAAAAAACATCGGCTCGTCCTGGCTATCCCGATCCGGTGGCCGGCCCTACAGCATCGAATGCCGATCAATGAGTTTATTCGCCCATGAGTGAGTCCTTATTTTCCATTTTCCCTCGCACTTCGTCCCTTTCATCGAGCCTGCGCTACGAGTTCAAATTGGCGGGGAGGGGCTACTCGCCCGCCCAGGCGCGTAGCTGGATCATGCTTCATCCAGAGGGCTTTCGCGTGGCTTACCCGTCGCGCGTGGTCAACAATCTTTATTTAGATACCGTCGATTTAAGCAGTTTTAACGATAATCTGGCCAGCGTTAGCGCGCGCAGTAAACTGCGCTTGCGTTGGTATGGTTTACCGCGAGGCACGGCGATCGCCAAACCCATTCTGGAATTAAAACTCAAGGATAACTTGCTTGGCTACAAAAAGCGGCAGGAGTTGGCTTGCACTCTGGATCTGGCACGGCCGTATGCGGAGCTCCTCAAGGTGATTCAATTAAATGCCGGGGACGAATGGCAGCCCCGCTTGCAGAAAAGTACACAAGCGACGCTCATCAATCGCTACCGGCGTGAATACTTCATTTCGCCCGACAAGGCGATCCGCGCCACACTGGATTATGCTCAGGAGGCGTTCAATCAACGGCTTGGTTCCCGCCCCAATCTGAGCCGCCGCTTGCCCTTAGATAGCCTGGTTGTGATTGAAGTCAAAGCAGCGCCCGAGTACTATGAACGGCTGCAAAGCATCATGGGGTATTTCCCGATACAACGCACGCGGAATTCCAAGTACATCAGTGGTGTGCTGGG
>JAACFF010000059.1 GCA_009937635.1 Chloroflexota bacterium | reverse complement strand
CAGTCCTCAATATAGTCAACCTGTCCAGGTCACCCTATATCAATCATTATTTAATCATGCACTGAAACAACAGGTTCTTGATAGCACCGCAAACGTGATAATATCGACGCACCATTGTTTTATTTATTTTTTCGTCAATAAGTAAGGGCGATTGCTCAATCGCCCTACCTTGTTATGCCAATTGGCCATCCAACCATGATCCCTACGAGAGCTTATTTACCGCATTACGCGTTTCCACCCCGCGCAGACAGTCCAATACCTGGCTTACGATTTGTGTAGCCACGTTGCGCTGCGCCTCGACAGTGCTGGCTCCCAAATGAGGCGTGTGCAGCACATGTGGCAAACCGATCAACGGATTGTCAGCCGCCGGCGGTTCGCTGACGTACACGTCCAGCGCCGCCGCTTTCACATGGCCCTCTTGCAATGCTTCGGCCAGGGCAGCTTCATCAATCAGCTTACCGCGGGCCACATTGATAATAATCACACCCTTTTTCATCTTCTTGATCGAGGGGTAATTAATCATCGTTGTTGTTTCTGGGGTAACGGCCGTGTGCAAAGTCAAATAATCAGCCTGCGAAAAGACCCTATCCAGGTCGACTAAAGACACGCCCATCTTAGCCGCGTCCTCTGCCTTCACATACGGATCATGTGCCAGCACTGTCATCCCAAATGCTTTGGCCCGCTCCGCCACCAGCCGCCCAATCCGGCCAAAACCGACAATACCCAACACCTTGTCATTCAATTCCACACCGGCAAATTGCGCCCGATTCCATTCCCCGGCCACCAATGAATTATGCGCCGGAACCGTGTGACGGCTGACCGCCAACATGAGGGCCATCGTCTGTTCGGCCGTAGCCACGCTGTTCGAGCCCGGCGTATTCATGACCACGATGTTCTGTTTTGTCGCTGCCGCAACATCAATATTATCTACGCCAATACCAGCCCGGCCAACGACCTTGAGCTTCGTTCCCCTGGCCAAGACGTCAGCATCAACCTGAGTGCCGCTGCGAACAATCAGTCCATCGTACGACGGCATGATCCCCACCAGTTCTTCTTTGCTTAAGCCGGTTTTCATATCGTACTCAGCATCAGCTGCCTTTGCCAACATTTCCAGTCCGGCTTGCCCTAATTTGTCAGATACAAGAATGCGCAACATCAAATCACCTCTAATTCGCCAAAAATTCATCAATCGCGGCAAACAACTCTTCCATATCTTCCATTTGCAGATCTCCCATGTGGGCGATGCGGAAGTTTTTGCCTTTTAGTGCGCCGTACCCATTGGAGATAATCATCCCTTTTTCCCTCAAGAAGGCATTTAACGCCGGGATGTCGAAATTGTGGTCGTTGCTGATGCAAGTTACAGTTGGCGACCGATAACCTTCGGGAGCGAACAAGGTTAAACCGCGCGATTGGGCCCATTCGATAGTGCGGTCGCGCATAGCCAGATGGCGAGCATATCGATTTTCCATGCCTTCGGCCATCATGTCGTCTAATTGTTTGTCGAGCGCGTAAAGAAGGGAAACGGCCGTTGTCGCCGGCGTCTGGTTCCTCAACAAATACTTCTCCAAGGTAAGGAAGTCAAAATACCACCCACGCCCTGGTACCGTTTTCGCTTTAGCCATAGCCCGGTCGGAAACGGCCGCAAACGCCAGCCCAGCCGGTAGCGCAAATGCCTTCTGGCTGCTCGTCAGCAGCACATCCAGGTCCCAGTCTTCAAACGGAATCGCAACACCGGCCAGACTACTCACCGCGTCTACCAAAATCATAATCTCATCCCCATTAGGTGCCTGGCGCACCACCTGGGCGATCGCTTCTATGGGGTTGGTGACGCCAGTGCTGGTTTCATTGTGGGCCACCGTGATCGCGTCGAATCCGCCATGCGCCAATCGTTTCGCCACTTCCTCCGGCATTATAGGCTGACCCCACTCTACGTTCAGTACCTCGTTCTCGCGTCCACATGCTTCGGTGATTACGCGCCAGCGGTCACTAAACGCGCCGTTGACACAATTGAGAACTTTTTTAACGGCCGTATTTCGTATCGCCGCTTCCATAAAACCCGTCCCCGTTGAAGCACTAATCAAGACCCGATTTTTAGTCATAAAAACGTGACCTAGCTTAGGCCTTATCCGGCCGATCAACTCCAAACACTCCGGCATTCGATGCCCGATCATCCAATCCGTTTGGGCATCCAACACTTCTGGCCGGACCTCAGTCGGGCCGGGAATATACAGCTTCACATGCTTATTCGCTCTTGGTGAGCCTTGCTTTTTCTCGCTCATTTTCACAATTCTCCTCTGGTTATGTAGGATGATTTGACAAATCATCCATCAACTATCATCATTTTCAATCATCGTTAGTGAGCCTTAGCTCGCTTTGACTCCCTCATTTATTGTTCTCATCCCTTTCCATTGCCCTCTCGACGGTAAGACAAAGTGCCCAAACCATGTACAACTTATCACAAACTTGGTAGGGGCTACATAAAGTAAAATAGAGATAGGACAAGGGTTTTTCAGCGTGCAATTTGGGAAAAGAATTCATCCAATAATATAGTGGCCAGAAAGGGACAAGGCCCAAGAAATTATATCAAGTAAAACGGTACCCGACACCAGGCTCGGTCAAGATATGTTTAGGGCGTACTGAATCCTGCTCTATTTCGCGTTGAGGTTGAGAGATGGAAACGCGCAAGTATTCCCGTTCGTCACCTTACTCCGGTTCCCAAACAGATTGCAACCATTCACGATGCGCAATCACTTTACCATCATTCTTCGCCAGATAATAAAGCAAATCGTATTCAGTCGGTGTAAGATGAATCTCATTGCCACTCACGACAACATGCCGCGAATCCGGATCGAGTAGTAAATCACCGGAGTTGATTAAATCAACCTTTTGCGCCTGGTTGTCCCGTTAAGTGGCCCAACGTCTCAAAGCGTCCGAACTCTGGTCAAAAATTCACCCATACCAAAAGGCATCACGAGATAATCGTCAGCACCAAAATCTAGGGCATCGATTTTGATCCTTTCTGAACAGAATGTTATCTTCTTTTGTCACGCTTTGCTATCTGTTCGGCGGTCTGTTTCTGGCTATAATGAAACGCCAAGTGGTCCACGTGTGATTTGAAAACCAATATTGTGCTTTTGATCTAATTTCGGCGTTTTTGTGCGCGATAGCACGGCCGTTATCCCTGCCAATAGTTGCTCCAGACGTTCCCGCGAAGACCCGGCTAAAATGACATCAACATCAGCATGAAACTGCAGCCAACCAACTGTTTCCGCCGTAACTTGCAAAACATGAATGAAAGGGTGGCTTTGCTGGGCGCGTGTGGTAGCCAGCGCCAGGATCAGCTCAACGCCCACTGCACCCAACCCCGTCATCGTTTCCGACCACTGTGAAGATGGGTTTGCCATGAGATGGAAGCCAGGCTGAACGGCCCGCTCTGCGTATGCTATGGTGGGTGAGTTGTTCGCATCTATTGGCAACGTCATCCTAAACGTTCTGTTCATAGCCAGCGCATCGTTTGCCGGCAGGACAACCGTTCCCCCAATGGTGGCAACTTGTCGCGTGACCTGGGCGAGGGTATCTGCCGTCTTTTCATCTACAATCCCCTCTGTCATTATGCCGAGACGCACCTTACTCAAATCGGCCGTTACAGCTTGAGGCGCAGATAATCTCGCACAATCGGCCATAAACCACGCTTCAATCTTTGCCAGAACGGGCCGGATGCCACCATCAAGCTGCACACTCGCCCAACCAAATTGCTCCGGATTCAACCCCACATCTTGCATACGCTGCCGCCAGAAATCATTGTGTGTCTTTTCACACCCGTGCTCCAGGATGAGACAAGTGGCCACCATTGGATGCGCCGCATATCCCAACATCGTATCGACATACTCCCTTTGGATAGAACTTCCACACCCTTCCGTATGTGCAGCGGCGGCAAAACGGGAAATCTTTTGCGTTTTGCCGGTACCCAGTTCGTTGAGACGCCGTGCTGCCATCTTGGAGATCTGCGCTGAACACAAGCTGGACGGCAAAAGTAGCCCCACCTGGTCGCTGACGATACCGCTCTCAGTTTGCCACCCTGAAAAGGTCACGTCAACGATTTGGGCAGGCGCTTGAATCAGAAGCGGCTGCCCACTTGGCTTAGGCGGTTCCCTGATCTGCTTGCTTTCAACTTGTCCACTTAGCTGCCAATTACGCCAGATTTGCACCTGTGCATGCTGCGCCTTTTCACCGGCGCTGCGCTGCCCCGAGGCGACAGCCAATGACAAATTGAGCGTGGCCGGTCCCAGCTCCGCCAGCGGTGTGCCCTCCAAATATGCCCCGGCGTTGACGTCCATTTCATCAGGCAAGAGCGTATAACGTTCACTTGTAGTCACTATTTTGATCGTAGGCACAAAGGGAAAATTGGTAATTGAACCATTGCCCGTGACAAAGAAGATGAGATTACAGCCGGACGCGACCTGGCCCGCGATGCTTTCCAAATCGTTGCCCGGGCTGTCCATGAAATAATAGCCAGGCTTATCGATCCTTTCCCCGTACTCGGCCACGTAATCAAGCCGCACCTCCGGATGGCGCTTGGTAGCAGCCCCCAGCGATTTGAGGTAGATGTTGTACAAACCACGGTACAAATTTCCGCCGGAAACATTGCCACCGGCCGAGTGCCCGTGCCATGCAGCCCACCTCTGGAACCTGGACACCATTGCCAAAAAAGCTTCCACCGTAGCGGCATCGCGTACTTTTTGCAGCACATAGGATTCTGCCCCAATCAGCTCATCCGTCTCCGCCAATACTGCAGAGCCACCCGCTTGAATCACCTCCTTGCTCACCCAGGCCACCAGCGGATTTCCGGATATGCCCGAAAAGGCGTCGGATCCGCCGCATTGCAGCGCGATTTTAAGTTCGCTAAGGGGTCGAGGGATGCGGCGCATTCCGTTTACCTGTGGTAACCACTCGCTGACAATCGCTGTTCCCCGCGCCACATCCTCCACGAACGGCCCCCTGGACGATATGAATCCATGTATCACATCATCTAGTTCGTAGCCTTGGCCAGCTGCATAATCACGCAGCATTTCATTCGTCACGCCAACATCACCGGCATCTACCACCAAAACCGCCCCAACATTGGGATGCACCATAAAGCCCGCCAGCGTGCGCAGCAACAGTTCCTGGTTATTGCTGCCAACCTGGCTGCCTTCACTGTGAGCCACGGCCACGATATCGTCAATATTTTCGAAACGCTTCGCCAGCGGCTGCACCTCTTTTTCTAGCTGGGTCACAAAGCCACCCACCAGCGCATTCACACCGAGCAGGACAATCGTATTGCGCGTACCTACGCCCCGCTTGCCAGGGCGCGGAAGGCCCATGAAAGTGTGCGCGCCGGGTTCGCGCGGCAAAGATAAGGCCGGTAGAAATTGATCGGGATCGAATCGATACACGGCACAATCGTCGGCAAAATTTGCTGAGACCGGCAATTCGAAATCAAGCGCCCGGTTGCTCAAAGCGTTGAGCATCGCTTCGTTGCAAACATATTCACCTGGCGCGATCTCGTGCAGCGCCCGGCCAAAGGGCATGTTCCACGACAACAGTGGGGCGCCCGCGGGAATCGAGCGTACAGCGAATCGGTGCCCCTCTAAAATCGTGTGGCTCAGCGTGAAATGGGTGCGCCGGGTACGAACGGCCGTCCCCGCAGCCAGGGTCCGAGTCGTAATGGCACAGTTGTCTTCCGCGGCAGGCAATCGCCCGATCTTATGAAGTGCAATCATCAATTTCTTCTATCTCTGCATATAAACTAAGGGGCAACGCCTTTATTAAGCGTTCAACTTCCCTTAATAGCCACGCTGTTTATCGACGACGTTGCGCAGTGGCTGTCTGTTCTGGTAGCGCTGTAAGTTGTCCAGAAGAATATCAAGCGCTCGTTCGTGGTAGCGAGGCGTTGTGCCGGCATAATGGCTGGTTATGAGCGTGTTGGGCATCGTCCATAGTGGCGAACTTTCAGGGAGGGGTTCCTGCTCAAAGACATCCAATGCCGCGCCGGCAATGGTGCCTTTTTGCAGCGCATTAATCAGGGCGTTCTCGTCAATGGTTGCTCCGCGACCAATATTGACCAGGTAAGCGCTCGCCTTCATGGCATCCAACTCGTCCGCGCCGAGCAGATACCTGGTGGCTCTGGTTAGGGGAAGCGCGTTGACGATAAAATCGGCCGAACCCAACACCTCGCGCAGGCGGTCGGGGCCCGCCATTTGGTCTACATAAGGGGAAGGTTTCTCAGGACGGCGACGCATACCGATTACACGCATCTCAAACGCCTGTGCCAGCTTCGCCACACGTTCGCCAATGGCACCGACGCCTAAGACCAATAACGTCTTATCAGCCAGCTCGAAGAGATCGCCCGACGAGATGGCAAAAGGCGTGTCGAGCGGTTCCGTCGGATGCTTGACATGTGCCCAAATGTGCTTGTTTTGGGCGGCGATCGCGTTCGGCAGCTTGCGACCTAACGCCAATATCATCGCGAACACGTGCTCACTGATCTGCACTGCGTGTACCCCCACCGCATTGGTGAGGACAAATTCAGCTTTCTGAAGCTTTGGGTAGCGCATCAGCCAATTGGCGCCCGCGCCCCACTGTTGAGCCCAGCGCAATCGCGGCATCTCAAATAACCATTCGGGATCAAACCAGCCGGCGAGTATCTCGATCTCCTGCGCAACTCGCTTGATGGCCTCAACATCTCGACTTAGTACAAATGACATACCCTCAGGTATATTTCGTTTGACCGCAGCGATTTGCTCAACCGAAAGCTGTTCTTCGTCCAGCGACAGCAACAAAATCGACATCTTCCAACTCGTATCTCGGACCACTACCAGAGGTACTGGTTATACAAACTAATAAAAACAATATTTGGGCGATCCATGTTCAAGTTATCCTATTTCAGCGTTGGAAACTGTGGGCAGTTGAAATCGCGGTCTTGATATTGTGCCAACTTGTATCACCAGGCAGGGTGCAGTCGGCTGCCAGGAAAAAATTATCCGGCGCTTGGCGCAGAACCCGCTCCACCTCTTGTTTGATTTCCGCCTCGCTCCCGCTGGCGATAATTCCTTTACGTTCCAGCCCGCCCATGAACGGCCGTCCAAATATGTGCGCTATTTCCTGACCCGTTAACTCCTGATTTCCGACGTGCGGATTACAATTGACCACCTGGCCCGGATAATCCAAAAATGGCGTTAGGTCATCATAATCGTCGGCATAATCACAAACGTGCAAGACAGTAAAAATGCAGGATCGATTGATTTCATCCATCAACAGCAGGTCATAGGGTTTGACGTAGTCAAGAAATAATGATTGATCTTCAAACCTACCGCGCTCACCACCTTGCGTCGAAGCATAAAAACCATCGACGCCCAACTTGATACACTCTCTAACAAACAGCAGCAAACTCTCGGCGGCGATTTCCAATCCCTTCTTGGCTTGCTCAGGATTTTCTTTGAGATGTTCTGTTAATAGACCGTTTGACGCGTGCCCGGCGCACATAAACGCTGAATAGAGCGTGACAATGACGATAGCTTCCTCCTTCGCCACCTTAACCAATCCTTCCACTGCGTCCAACTGGGGCTGGAAAAAATCTTTCCCGAACAACGGCAATTTACCCCAATCTTCCGCTTTCTGGATATTGGGTTGGTAAGGAAAAGTTCGTTCATACTGGATCTTGACCAAATCCATGTCCGTGTAACGAAAATATTCCAGATGTTTATCCACCGCTGCTTGTCCAAAATGATCGCTGGGATCAAAATGGATAAAGAATCCTGCCGGCGTATACTCCTGAATCGTTTCAGCTTGTAACAAATTTAGAACTGCCTCTCTTTTATTCATACCAATGCTCCGTAGACTTAATTCCTTCCCATCATTTTCCAAGCTCATCCGAGCCCAGTACCATTCCAGCGAACAAGCACATTGCTTCTTGTCAGAAGCTTGAATCCTGCTCTCCGCCACCCTTGCACAAGTTCACAAGAGATGCCATACTGATATCTGTCTTTACACTCTACGACATTATCGTAGATAGTTACAGAAATTGCACCTAAGAAAAGCAAGACATGATGAACCGTTTACTGATCCGCTCCCACGTGTACCAAATAGAACACGGCACCCCTTGAGGTCACGTCTTTGAACAGCAAGAAGCAGGTCAGGGTTGGGATCATTGGCACCGGCAATATCAGCACAATCTACCTGAAAAATGCGGCCTGGTTAACCCCATTCACGGTCTTGGCCCTGGCTGATTTACGGCATGAAGCGGCCGTTTCCAAGGCGCAAGTGTTTAACATACCCCGCGTAGCCAGCGTAGACGAATTGCTGGCCGACCCCACCATCGACATGGTGCTCAATCTGACCACGCCCGACGTCCACGGCCGTATCGGCCTGCAAGCCTTGCACGCCGGCAAATCCGTTTACAATGAAAAGCCACTGGCCTTGCATCTCGAGGAAGCCCAAGAAATGCTGCAATTGGCGCAAGACAAAGGGCTGCGCGTGGGAAGTGCCCCCGATACCTTCCTGGGAGCGGGCATCCAAACCTGCCGCAAGCTGATCGACGACGGTGAGATTGGACATCCGGTAGCGGCGACCGCTTTCATGATGGAACCCGGGCATGAATCATGGCACCCCAACCCTGAATTTTATTACAAGCCAGGTGGGGGGCCGATGTTCGATATGGGGCCTTATTACTTGACAGCCTTAGTGAGCTTGTTGGGACCAGTAACGGCCGTTTCCGGCATGGTCAGCAAGGGGCAATTACAGCGCACCATCACCAGCCAACCGCTTGCCGGACAATTCATCAGTGTGGATGTACCAACCCACGTGGCGGGGTTGATGACCTTCGCCAATGGCACTGTGGGTACTATTGTCACCAGCTTTGATGTGCAAGGGCATGAGCATCCACACATAGAGATTTACGGCACTGAGGCGACCTTGAGCGTGCCCGACCCCAACACATTTGGCGGTGTCGTGCGCATCAAGCGCGTGGCAAAATCGTGGCAAGAAACACCCCACACGCACAGCTACGCGCAAAACGTGCGTGGCTTAGGCCTGGCCGATATGGCAGAAGGCTGGCGTAACGGCCGTGATCATCGCGCCAATGGTCACCTCGCCTACCACGTTCTGGAGCTGATGTGGGCCTTCCACAACTCGGCCGACTCACAGCAGCATATTACCCTAAGCAGCAGTTGTAGCCGCCCCGAAGCTATGCCCCGCCAGGCACCATTTGGGCAGCCGGTTGATGAATCATAAGGAAAAATCAATGCAAAAAGCTTTGATGGTCTGGGGCGGTTGGGATGGGCATGAGCCCAAACAATGTGTTGATGTTCTTGCGCCACTCCTGCGCGCAGCCGGTTTTGATGTAGAAATATCAGATACGCTGGATGCCTATTTGCACAGCGAGAAAATGCAAACCTATGACCTCATCTCACAGGTTTACACCATGAGCAGTATCACCGACGAGCAGCTGCGCGGGCTGCTAGAGGCGATTCAGCGGGGGACCGGTTTTGCCGGCTGGCATGGCGGTGTGGCCGATGCTTTCCGTGATGCGATTGCGTACCAATTTATGGTCGGTGGGCAATTTGTGGCCCATCCTGGTAACAATATTCCTTACACGGTACAAATAACCAACCGCGACGATCCCATAACCGCAGGGATTGACGATTTTGCCATGCTCAGCGAGCAATATTACATGCATGTAGATCCCTCCAACGAAGTACTGGCCACGACCACCTTTGATGCCACCTATCACGATTGGATAGACGGTGTTACAATGCCCGTCGTATGGAAACGGCGCTGGGGCCAGGGTCGTATCTTTTACAGTTCATTAGGCCATGTAGCCGCCGACTTCGACGTACCAGAAGTCCGTGAAATCATGCGCAGAGGCCTACTGTGGGCAGGCATAAGCTAGATCAATAAAATAGACCAGCAACGACCAATATCCTGGCTGCAACGTGACTACCAGGCTAGCGACTACCTGACTACCTGACTAACGACTACCCGACTACACAACCACAAGGAGCATTGCAATGAAATTTGGCTATCATGGAAAAATCTTACATGTCGATCTGACGGCTCAAACGATAACCATCGAAGAACCCGAAGAGACCTTTTACCGTAAGTATTTCGGCGGCAGCGCCATGGGCGCCTACTACTTGCTCAAACATACGCCGGCAGGGGCCGATCCCCTGGGGCCGGAGAATACGCTGAGCCTGATGCTTGGCCCCGCCACGGGCACGGCCATCGCCGGTCAGGCCCGCGTCACATCCACGGCCAAATCGCCCCTTACCGGCCTCATCGGCGATGCCCAAGGAGGTGGCTACTGGCCTGCCGAACTCAAGTTCGCCGGCTTTGACGGCATCGTTATTCATGGCCAGGCTGACCGTCCTGTTTACCTGTGGGTCAACAATGGCAAAGCGGAACTACGGGACGCCTCTCATTTATGGGGCAAGTTCACCGCCGATGTAGAAGATGCCATCCGCGAAGAATTGAATGATAAACGCATTGAGGTTCTGCAATGTGGCCCGGCAGGAGAGAAAGGCGTGCGCTTTGCGGCCCTGATCAGCTACGCCAACCGCGCCAACGGCCGTACCGGCATGGGCGCGGTTATGGGCTCCAAGAATCTAAAAGCGGTCGCCGTGCGTGGTAACATGCGGCCCAAAGTAGCCGATCCCGATGGCTTCAAGTCAGTCGCCAAATGGGGATCCGCCCACGTAAAAACAGATGCCAGTTGGGGTGTGCTGGGCACGCCCGGCGGCACCCTCTCCCAATCCTGGTCAGGCGGCCTGCCGACCCACAACTGGGCCTCTGGAACATTTGACGAAGCCGAGGAGATTGACGGCGAAAAAATGTACGAGACCATCACCAAGGAGCGCGATACCTGCTACGCCTGCGCCATCCGCTGTAAACGCGTGATCGAAGTGACCGAAGGTCCCTACCAGGTAGCGCCACGCTACGGTGGACCCGAATATGAAACGCTGGGCATGCTGGGCTCCAGCTGCGGCGTATCCAGCCTGGAGGCCATCTCCTACGCCAACCAGCTCTGTAACATGTACGGCATGGACACCATCTCCTGCGGTGGCACCATCGCCTGGGCCATGGATTGCTTCGAGCAAGGATTGATCACCCTGGAAGATACAGGCGGAATTGATCTCAGCTTCGGCAATACAGAAGCGATGGTCAAGATGGTGGAGATGATCGGCAAGCGCGAGGGTTTTGGCAACGTTCTGGGCGAGGGCTCTGCGCAAGCGGCCGAGGATCTCGGCGTGGGTCAAGACCTGGTCGTGACGGTGAAAAAACAAGAGCTGCCGGCCCATATGCCCCAGGTCAAGCGCAGCCTGGGCTTGATCTATGCCACCAACCCCTTTGGCGCCGACCATATGTCCAGCGACCACGACGTCGGCTACGAATCCTTCTCCGACCGGCTGGCTGAATTTGGCCTCATTGATCCCCAACCGGCGCAGACCTTGAACGGCGAAAAAGTGCGCTTCGCCTACTATACGCAGCTTGTCTACAGCTTCTTGGACACCGCGCCCTTGTGCAGCTTTGTCTGGGGCCCATCCTGGCAGCTTTATAACTCAAGACAACTGGCAGAGATGGTACGCGCCACCACCGGTTGGGATATGAATCTCTGGGAATTGTTGAAGATCGGCGAGCGGCGTTTGAATCTGCTGCGCGCTTACAATGCACGTGAAGGGGCTGGACGGGAGGCTGATGCCATACCCAAGAAGCTAACGAAGGCCCTGCAAGGGGGCAAGAGCGACGGCCTGTTTGTCACCGTCGAAGAAATCGAAGACGCCAAAGATCTCTACTTCCAGATGGCCGGCTGGGATGAGAACGGCCACCCGACGCGAGCAAAGCTGGAGGAACTTTCACTGGGATGGTTGGCAAGTGAGTTATGGGGCGAGGGCGCTCTTCCTGTAAGTGTCGATGGTGTAGTGGATCCCAACCGGCCGCCAGTTCTGGGTGAGTTTTTCGCAATAGAAGAGTGAACCACACCGCTCACCCACCCTCGTCCTCGTCCGATTCTATCAACCCAACCGGCTCAATTGAAATTGGGTCGCTGCCCCCGCTGCGGCCGGGGCCGTTGCTAGATTCTGAAAAAGAGCCAGCAATGTCGCCTTCGCCTCTGGCACGCCTTCGGCGATGGTCACTGTGGGCACGGCAACCTGCCGGAAACCTGCTCCAGTGCCGCCAACTACCTGAACTACCTACACCACCTCGTTAACTTCCCCCACCACCCGGCTTATGATAAACCAGCGTCGACTTAATCGCATTGCGCAGATTCGTCTCATTCGTGGCCGACGGCGCTGGAGAGCCATATTTACTCATCAGCGAGCGCGGCTGGGTGCCGGCGTGCTGCGGCAGCGTGAGCGGATCGATCATCAGGTAATCCTTACCGTCTGCCGTACGCTTGACGATGACCACCCAATGCTGCTCATTATTGGAGTTAAAAAAGCCATTATTCGGTTTCGTGTCCACCTGGGCAATGACGATATGCCCTTCCGCCAGGGCGTCATCAATGCGTTGGATGGGATCTCCCGTCGGTGGCACCGATTGCGGCACACCGCTGTCGGGCCAGGAAGCCACATTCCCTTTGTACTTAAGCTGTCCAGCATACCAGGGAGCAAGAAATGAAATAGCAGAACCGGTGAAAGCGCCCTTCGTTTTTGCCAACTGGTTCAACTGCGGCGGCGTCACCGGTGTACCAAACGCGGTCAAAGCCATCGCCATGCAAGTCATCAGGCAGCCCCATGAGCCTATCGTTGCCTGCCCCTCGCCCAACTGGTCCCCCTGCCAGGCGGGATCCAACTGTGAATACCAGGAAGCAGGATTATTCAGCAGGCGGGCCAACGGCGTGTTGTTATCGGCCGTCACTGAAACTCCCGTCGTGGACACTATGCGCGCCCAAATCGGATCGCCAAACTCATTGCCACGATCATCCTGCAAGCGCCATAAACTGCTGTAGGACGCCTGCTGTCCATTATGCGCAGGCGGGGCTGTCATGGGAATATTTAACGTCACGGTTTCACCCGATTTGGCCTGCGGTACCATGTGCGTGCCCTTGCCCCGCGCCATATTTAAATCACCCTGGATAAAGACCAGCCGGAAACCAGGTCCCCAATGACGGCCGCCCGTATTCTTCACGTGCCACTGCTTGTCGAAATCGGTACCCGCCACCAGGCGCGTATTGTCCGGAATGGTATGGTGGGCGACAAAAGTCATGCCCGCCGCGCGCGCGCCCGTTCCTGCAGTCGGTGCGGGCACAACGGTCAGCTCCTCATATAAGAAGCCAAAGGTTTTGCCCTGTGGGTCGCGCAGGTGCCAATGACTGCGATAGGTGCGACCGGCCAATTCCGGCGCGCTCATCTTCAGCGAAATGGTTACCTTCTCGCCAGGTGCGACCTGAGCCTTGTCGGCGATATCGCCCAATTCGTAAATTTTGCGCGATGTCATCGACGTTGGATTGTCCCCTTTGGGCGTATACACCAACTTATAGCCTGGCCCCCAGGTCAATGTACCGCTGTTGGCGTAGGTCCAGCGGCTACTGAACGCCGAGCCCGCGGGAACCGCGTTGAGATTCGTCAGCGTGGAGCTGTATGATTGGTAGGTCGCCTGGTTGTAATCGGTCAAAGCCTCCAGCAGCGCCGACTTGGACAAGTCCTGGCCGCGGCTCTTCATGGCCAGGAAAGCATCGTACACGTGGGCCTTTGGCTTATTATCGCTGGTGTTTATCCCCGCATTGCGCATGATGTCGGTCCAGCCAAACCAGATGAGTACGGGCACCTGGTCCGCGAAATTGTCGGCAACCTCGTCCACCACCTCGCGGATGTAACTGGCAATATCGGCGTAATGCTCCGATCCGATGTGCGTGTCGGCGGCGACCCCAACCTCGGTGATCCATACAGGCATGTTTGGAAACGCCTGCTTAAAGAGATTGAAGGCGTCACGCAAACGGCCGAAAGGGCCAAACTTTTGGGATGTTACAGAACGGCCGTAGGGATGGATGGCCAGGGCATCGACCGGCAAACGTCCCCCCAAGGCAGCTTGCGTATCCTGTACGTATTTGACGCCTACGTGCGGGGCATCCATCAAGCCCCCAAAGATCACTTTTGCCCCCGGATGGTTGGCTCGGATGGCCTTGGAGGCGTTGTCCAGCACAAGGGCGTAATGGCGCGCCTCGAAGCCGATAGCCGACAGATTGTCAGGGCCGCTGTCCTGTTCATTGTAGACCTGGTAGGCCACCATATCGCCGAACTCAGAGCAGGCCGCAGCTACCTGGCCACATTGCTCTCCGAATTGTTTTGCATATTCTTCCCAACCCCCGTTATCCCAGGGGGCATTCCCCCAATAGGTGTCCTGGTGGAGGATGATCAGCGAGCGAATACCCTTGCTGGCGTAGCGCTGGATGATGTTCTTATAATAATCCTGGTAAGCCTGGGCCGGGGTCTTTTCTAAACGGGAGGCCCAAAAGACCCAACGCACCCAGCCCAGTCCCGCCAAGCGCTCCTCGTCCAGCGGATGCCCGCCCGGTTGGATGTTGACATTCATGCCAAACTGGGCTCCTTCCGCGTGCGTTGCCGGCGGCTTGCCCATGTCCCCGATAACCCCGATTTGCAGCCAGCGCGTGCCGCCGAAGGGCTTTCCGTTACTATCCCGCAGCTGCCAATGAAAAGCATAAGAGCCAGGCTGCGTTGGCGCCGACAGGTTCAGCCGGATGGGTACGCTTTGCCCTGGATTGACCTGTTCATGACCGCTCAGGTCGCGCAAAGTAGCCACGGCCTGTGCGCCCATCTGGCTGCGTACGCTGTTCGTCGTATCGGCCGTCGCTTCATCTAGGTAAGCCACTTGGAAATCACCCGACCAGGCGGACGATCCCGTATTGCGCAAAATCCACGTGCCCGCGAACTGCCGTCCTGGCTGCATATTTTCGAAGTTTGTCACACTGTTATCAAAACGGACCACCTGGTAGGAGGGTTTCCCCGCTCCTGCTGCCGGCGCGGCCCCGCTGACCACGGCGCGCAGCCAGCGCACGGGTCCGAACCGCTGCCCAGCTCCGCTTTGCAACTGCCAGTTGGTGGCATGGGTTCCCGCTTGGGGTGGGGCCGTGAAGGTCATCGTTAGATTCACCGTGGCCCCGGGAGGCACCGCCGCCGGCGCGCCAATATCGCTTATGGCGTTCACACTCGCGGCCCCCAACGGAGAGCGGTCGAAATCGGCCGTTTCCTCGTGGGGAGCCAACGTATAGACCAAGCGGTAACCGCTGTCCCAGGTCGTCGAACCGTCGTTTTGGAAAGACCACGTCACCTGAAACGAGGTCCCAGGCGCGACATTGCCCAGGTCTACATGGGGTGTAAAGCCAGCTTTTTTGGCGCTGTCAAAGTTTTGTGCATTCATTCTCTTGTTACCTTCCTTATTTTGTTTGCTTCTGGCCTCCGCTAAAAGGAACCTTTTCTATCACCAATGGCAAACGAATTGGCTAAATTCGCTCCTCTTGACCCTCAGCATGATACAATAATATGGCAATTTTGTCTATAATACAGATTTTACCCGCACAAAGGCCCGCCGCTGATCATCGAACAACGCTCCGAACAGACGAAGCGCACCTTGGGAGTTTGCGACACGACCGATCTCTTGTCGGACGTTAAGCCTAATCGTGAAGGGAACTATTACCTCACCGATCGCCAGAACAAGCCTGAGATGCTACCGGATACGCGTTGGGCGGATTGGGATAATAACGGGCGTTTACTGATCGCCACCCATTCTGGCAGGCTCCAGGTTCATGACATCACCCGCAAACAGAGCAAGCTCATTTGGGAACGCGACCTCAATGGCCTAACCCCTGAACCGGCTCACTCTCCCGATTGGGCGCAGACGTAGTAAAGTGTGTGTTTCAAATGGGTTAGAAGAAAGGAGGATATTTGACAAGAACATGTGTTCTATTGTAGAATAGAACCAGATTGAACAAATGGCCGTGGCTGTGCCTGTAACTGCTATACCGCCGCCACGGCCGTCAAACCAACCCAAGGAGCCCGCCTATCCGAGCAAGAACTACTCCCTACCTCCTACCTCCTCAAAGAATCGATGTGGTTTCCGAAAAAAAACATAAACCACATCGACGATCTCATTATGTAAAGCTAACTTGAGCCATATTAACCGTTCAACAATTCAACAATTTTCTTCAATATGATTTTTACTGAAATGAAACAAACCCTTTCAGGCCCTGCGCCTTACTCTACCGCCTCAGGCCCATAGCCCACTTCTGCCAGCGAATCCGTAATTTCCTCAAAGATCACAGGATCGTCAATCGTCGCCGGCATACGCCATTCTTGCCGGTCGGCGATGCGCTTCATCGTGCCCCGCAGCACCTTTCCGGACCGCGTCTTGGGCAAACGTTGGACAACAGTCGCCTTCTTGAAAGCCGCCACCGGGCCAATCTCCTCGCGCACCATCTGGATCACCTCGCGCACAATTTGCTCATGATCCCGTGTGACGCCAGCCTTCAATACGATAAGCCCTAATGGCAGCGCCCCTTTCAACTCGTCGTTGACGCCAATGACAGCACATTCCGCCACATCCGGATGCGCCGAAATCACCCCTTCAATGCCCCCGGTGGAAAGGCGATGCCCCGCCACGTTGATGATGTCATCCGTGCGGCTCATGATGAAGATATACCCATCCTCATCTTTATAGCCGGCATCGGCCGTCAGATAATACCCTTCATACGTCTCCAGATAGGAACGGCGGAAGCCAATATCATTTTGCCACAAGGTGGGCAAAGCGCCCGGAGGCAATGGCAGCTTGACCACAATATCCCCAATTTCATCAGGGGCGGCCTCCTCGTTGTCGACATTGATCACACGCACGTCATAACCCGGCACTTCTTTGCTTGCCGAACCTGGCTTCACCGGCAGCGGTTCAATGCCCAAAGGATTGGAGACCATCGGCCAGCCTGATTCAGTCTGCCACCAATGATCCACAACAGGAACGCCGAGCAAATCTCCGGCCCATTGCAGCGTATCCGGATCACACCGTTCGCCGGCCAGGAACAAGGCATTAAGACAGCTCAGGTCATAATTTTGTTTATACAGTCCTCTCGGATCGTCCCGTTTAATGGCGCGAATGGCTGTAGGTGCGGTAAATAACGTATTCACACCGTAATCGGCAATGACCCGCCAGAAGGCGCCCGGATCGGGGGTGCCCACAGGTTTGCCCTCAAACATAACGGTGGTGCAGCCATGGAACAACGGTCCATAGACAATATAAGAATGCCCCACGACCCAACCCACGTCAGAAGCGGCCCAATAAACCTCACCAGGTTCGACGTTATAGATGTTTTTCATGCTCCACTTTAGCGCTACCAGGTGCCCGCCGTTATCGCGCACAACACCTTTGGGTACACCAGTGGTACCCGAAGTGTAAAGAATATAAAGTGGATCCGTAGCGGCAACAGGCACACAATCCATCGCTTCAGCTTGAGCCGCCGCCTGGTGCCAATCGAGATCCCGCCCAGGAACCATGCTGGCTTCTAATTGTGGGCGCTGTAAAATGAGACATTTCTCCGGCTTGAATTCGGCCAGCTCGATGGCTTGATCCAGCAGTGGTTTGTAGGCCACAAGACGTGCAGGTTCGATGCCACAAGAGGCGGAAAGCACAACTTTGGGCCGGGCATCGTTTATGCGCGTCGCCAACTCGTTGGCTGCAAAACCGCCAAACACCACGGAGTGGATAGCGCCGATCCGCGCACAGGCCAACATCGCCATTGTGGCTTCCGGCACCATCGGCATGTAGATGATCACCCGATCCCCTTTTGCCACACCCATGTTCGCCAAAACCCCAGCCAGCGTAGCGACCTTGTCCCGCAGCTCCTGGTAGGTGAAATTCTGATAGGTATCGCTGACTGGGCTGTCGTAGATCAACGCCAGTTGTTGGGCACGGCCGTTTTCCACGTGAACATCCAGCGCGTTGTAACAACTGTTCACTTCGGCTCCGGCAAACCATTGATACAAAGGAGCACGAGAATCGTCCAAAACTTTGTCCCAGCTCTTAATCCAATGGACGTCTTGTGCGGCCTGCGCCCAAAACAGTTCGGGATCAGCCTGCCATCTGGCATAAACAGCTTCATAAGTTTGCTTAGTCATCATAAGCTCCTCGGAATATGTAGCACAACCTTTCCAGGTTGTGGCCGCAAGCTGGAAAGCTTGGCTTACGGAACGGGCCATTCATTTGTTGTCAGTCAGCGTCAGCTCGTGTAAACGCCATCTATGTAAATGTCATGCGCATTGCGCGTGTCGACCTACTAAAAATACATCGAGCCTCTCAATCATGCAATTTTCCAGCAATTTTGTTGTGCTCCATGACACCATTTCCACATTTCGCTCTCGATCAAGTCCCCAATTAACAATATGGCTATCGCGGCAATAATTGATAGAATCCAGCCTGCTAGGAATCTAACAGATGGAGAAACGATGAGAGACCCTGAATACGACAGTTTCGGCCCTTGGATTATTGAAATATCAGAATTGGATCCCCCTCCGCCCCTTTTCCTACCCTATCTGACCAGGGAAGAAAATCCGCTGTTTAGCATCAAAATTCCACGCAAAATCGACAGGCGCGCTGCCCATCCCGGAATGAACCTCTATGACTACTTGGTAACTCTCTACCAAGAAGACTTCGTCATCTTAAAAAGAGTTGGCGACGAAGTCAGCTCGGAAGCTTTTTTCTACAAAGAAATCCAACACCTTCGCCATAGCGAGCACCTCTTGAAAGGTAACCTGCATCTTGCCATGATGGGTAAGAGCTATGATCTGCCATTCAACACCGTTTCGGCCGATATCATGCGACGATTGGCTGAGCTGATACGCGAACGGTATACTGGGGAGGCAGAGCGTGCAGCGACTGTTGGGGACAAAGGCATTCCCGAAGACAACCTAAGTTATTACTTTTCCCGCTTGCTGGCCCAAGAGAAAGTCCTAAATCCGCCATTCCAGGTCCTGGCATCGCAGACGGAAACACCTGTCGGTTCCTACGAAACGCGGCCGCTTCACAAACTTCTATTTGGTATCATTAGCAAAAGGCTACTGGAATCGCTTCATCTGAGTGACGGTAGGGAATTAAAAATCATCAGTCGTGGCAAGATCTACAAATACAAGGGGCAGTCAGTTTATGGGATTGAGGTTTGCACGATACCCACCAGCAAAATTATCGGCATTACCTGGGAACCCGACCCTAAGAACACGGCCGTGCTGAAGCTGATCTTGCAAACCGCCGGGGGAACGCTTACATTTGCCTTTATCCGCGATAATCCATCGCTTCGCTCCTATACTCGTTTCCTGTCGGCAGCACTTGGGTTGCCTGAAGGATCAAACGCTAAAATCCAGCCCTAAGGCCATAAATCCTTATTCAGCCCCCAATCGCGCAATAAAAACACATTAGGAATTGACCTTAAAGATTCTCGATATCCTATACTACATTGCCTCTACTAGAATAAACGGTGCACGAGGAAAAGCTGAAATGAATCCAATAGCGGTTGTATCTTCACGCCAACAATCCAATTCGTCCACCGCTCCCTTGGGCGTCATAGCCCTCAATCGCATGGGCTTCGGCCCCCGTCCCGGCGATTTGGACGCCTTCAATGCCTTGGGCGGCTCCGACGAGGAAAGACTACATAACTATGTTGAGCAGCAGCTTCAACATCAAAATATCGACGACGGCGAATTACAGGCGCGAATTAACAGTGCCGGCTTCCAAACCTTGAACAAAAGCCTCAAACAATCATGGGAGGACCACTTCGTCAATAACGGCGGCGATTACGCCTACCGCACCCTCCCTTTTCGAGAAACGGAAAGGCTCACTTTTTTGCGAGCCGTTTACAGTCGCCGCCAACTCGCCGAAGTGATGGCTGATTTTTGGCACAATCATTTCAATATTTTTGGTCGCGACTATTGGGCGGTGACCCTATTTATGCACCATGATCGCGATATTATTCGGCAGCATTTATTTGGTAACTTTCGCGAACTGCTAGAAGCCGTGACCAAAAGCACGTCGATGCTGACTTACCTCGACAACTACACAAATTCCAACGCCGGACCGAACGAAAATCATGCCCGGGAGCTTTTTGAACTGCATACGTTGGGTGCGAAGCACTATCTAGGTGTTGGCCGCCAGGATCAGGTACCGAAAGATCCTGAAGGGCGGCCGGTTGGCTATGTAGATGACGATGTCTATGAAGCCGCCCGCTGCTTCACCGGCTGGACCATCAGGAATCGTCCCAATGATCCCTTAGTCGGCAACACTGGAGAGTTTCTATACCGTTCAGATTGGCACGATCGTTTTCAAAAACATGTTTTGGGCAGCTTTTTACCTCCCGATCAGGCGGATATGGTTGACGGCCGTCAGGTTCTGGATCTTCTTGCCTTTCATCCAGGCACTGCCCAACATATCTCATTCAAACTCTGCCAGAGATTTATCAGCGACAATCCCTCTGCCACTATCGTAAACTCCACGGCCGAATTATTTTATGCGCAACGTCACTCTCCCAACCAACTAAAGGAAGTGCTACGTCATATCCTAAACTCGACGGAATTCCGTACCACTTGGGGGGCAAAAACAAAACGCCCCTTTGAGGTTATCGCCAGCGCCTTAAGAGCCACGGCCGTAGATCTCACATTTACGGTAGAAGGTGCAGACAGCGCCTCCTTCTTTTGGCGCTATGATCAAATTGGGCAGCCGTTATTTGGGCGTCGTTCCCCAGATGGATATCCTGATACCCAGGAACATTGGCTGAACACCTCAACCATGGTTATGCGTTGGCAGCTATTGAATTGGTTGACAACGCTAGAGGACGGCAGCGGAAATTTACGGATGGATGTCTTAGCTCAAACGCCCGCGCATATTCGCTCTGCCACGGCACTGGCCGATTTTTGGATTGCCAGAATCCTTGGGAGAACCATCGAAGCCGGCGATCGTGAACATATAATCGATTTTATGGCGCAAGGGCATAATCCACATCTCGACCTTCCCATCGATTCCGATCCCGGCACACAGAAACGTTTGGGCAGCATGGTTGCTTTAATACTTTTGTCACCTGAATTTCAATGGCGCTAGGTGATTTAATGGAGATCCTATTATGACCGTTCTGACACGCCGCGAATTCTTGGTAGGCTGTTCTACAGCAATCGCTGCAATGGCCGGAGCCAAGTTAAACCTCACTGTATTTGGCAGCCCGCTTGCCGAGCCAGAACAGAAAATCCTTGTCAATGTATTTCTGCGCGGTGGCTGTGATGCTTTAAATATCGTACCGCCCATTGCCGGTGAAGACCGGGGTTATTATGAAGCCGCGCGACCCCAATTAAAGATCAGCACAAGCGGGGTAGAAGCGGCAATTCCTCTCAACAGCCAATTCGGAATTCACCCGGCCGCCGCTTCTCTACATGGACTTTTTCAAGACAATAAACTGGCAATTGTGCAGGCCTGCGGCCTGCACGAGGACACGCGAAGCCACTTTGACGCCATGGAGTACATGGAAACCGGGACCCCGGGTAACAAAGGGACGAACAATGGCTGGTTAACCCGCCATTTATTGAGCGCTCAGGGCTTAGCTGGTGACCCGCTCATCCCTGTCATGGCCTTGGGCAACCAACACCCGACCTCCTTACAAGGGAACCCGGACACATTGGTGACCTCCAGATTAGACAGATTCAATTTATCATCCGGGCATTACCAGTGGCGAGATGCCCAGCGATTTTCCTTGCGCAAGTTATATGAAGGATCAAATTCAGTACAGGTTGCCGGGCTGGAAGCGCTCAACGCCCTTGACGTTATCGAACTTCAAAATTTCGACGCTTACGTTCCCTCCAACGGCGCTCAATACCCCACTGGCAGCTTTGGCGATCAATTAAAATCCATCGCTCAAATGATCAAGCTGCAATTAGGATTACAGATAGTAACTCTTGACCTAGGCGGTTGGGACACCCATAATAATCAAGGCAATGGCGGTGGGGGGTATTTTGCTGGTCTGCTCAGACAACTGGCTGATGGGTTAAGCGCGTTTTACACTGATCTGGATACGCAATACACAAGCCGCATTACGATCACCGTCATGAGCGAATTCGGCAGACGGCTGCGGCAAAATGATGATGATGGTTCCGATCACGGACATGGGGGCATCATGCTGCTTTTGGGTGGTGAAGTAAATGGGGGCCTATACGGTCCTTGGCCTGGACTGCGCAATGACCAACTATACGATGGCGCCGATTTAGCCGTAACTACAGATTACCGGCAAGTGCTCAGCGAAATCCTCATACGCCGTTTTGCAAATCCGAATTTAGGGATCATATTCCCTGATTACCGGGATTATTCACCATTAGGCGTCGTCAAAGGAACAGATATTCCACCAAACTATGACAAGCCGCCACTGCCCCAGGGCAGCGATTTTGTCTACATGCCCATGGTTCAAAGGTAAATACTCTCAGAATTGACTTTCCCCAAAAATCGCTATTTATACTTAGCCAAAGCCAATCTCAGCCCCTTTCCTCATAGATAAAACGGCG
>JAACFF010000058.1 GCA_009937635.1 Chloroflexota bacterium | reverse complement strand
TATAGTTTCCCGGTGACAGATGTGGAAGCTACGGCCGTATATACCAACAATTTACCCTGCGGCGCCATGCGCGGATTTGGCGTCAACCAGGCCATCTTTGGCCTGGAGAGCCTGATCGACGACCTATGCGAACAGGGCGGATTTGATCGCTGGCAGTTCCGCTATGACAATGCCCTCACCGACGGCGATATGACGGCCACCGGGCAAATCATCCAGGGAGGCGCCGGCGCACGCGCCACCTTGCTGGCAGTGAAAGATGAATTCTACAGGGCTAAATTTGCTGGACTGGCTTGCGGCCTAAAAAATACAGGCATTGGCAACGGTATGCCCGATGAATCCTCGGCATTGATCACCATCGTAGGTCCGGACAAGGTGATTATCGACCATGGTTGGACAGAGATGGGCCAAGGGGTCAACACTATCGCCACCCAGGTTGTTTGCGAAGAGACAGGGCTCGATCCAGCCATCATGGAAGTGAGAATTGACACCATCGCCGAACAGGTGGCGGGTATGACCACCGCTTCGCGAGCCACGTCATTGGTGGGAAACGCGTTGATCGACGCTTGCAAAGGATTGAAGAAAGACCTGGAGAGTCACTCTCTGGCTGATCTGGTGGGTAAACAATACCGTGGGTTCTGGATCGTCGACTGGACCACGAAGCCAGGGGCCATGGTCGAGAAAGTATATACCCATTATTCCTACAGCTATGCCACGCAGCTGGTAACGCTGGACGAAGATGGGCAAATAGAAAAGATCACCGCTGCCCACGATGCGGGCAAGATATTTAACCCCATGCTCTTCGAAGGGCAATTGGAAGGATCTTTGCACATGGGTCTCGGTTATGCGATCAGCGAGGATCTAGAAGTTGAAAACGGCCGTCCCAAAAGCACGCGCCTGCGCAAATGTGGCGTTTTGCGGGCCAAAGAGATGCCTGAACTAGAGGTGATTGGCGTGGAAGTGCCCGATCCGTACGGCCCCTATGGCGCAAAAGGAGTCGGCGAGATCGGCCTGGTTCCTACGGCCGGGGCCGTGGCCAATGCCTTATACCAATTTGATGGAGAGCGCCGCTTGGAGCTACCCATGCGCCTGCCCAAGAAAAAGCGCCGAGTCGTGCGAAAATAAGAGCTATGAACCGCAAGCGCTGGCTTCCGGTTTTTCTCTTCTTTATGACTCGGCCAGCGCCTGCGCAACCCGGCTCAGACGTTCATTCGCCTCTTGCGCGATCTCATCCAGCGCCGGATCGACCATTAGCCCCATCATAGCCAGGGGATCGATGATCGATACCGAGACACGGCCGTCCTCTTCCTGCGCGACGGTGACGTTGCATGGCAACAGCATACCCACATCCGGTGCAGTCAAAAGCGCCCTGTGAGCCAGTGCCGGATTGCAGGCTCCTAGGATCTTATATGGCCGGAAGTCCACATCCAGCTTTTTCTTCAATGTCGCCTTAACATCAATTTCGGTCAAGACGCCAAAACCTTCAACCTTCAGGGCTTCAGTCACTTTCTCCAGGACCGAGTCATAGTCCAAATCCAAAGGTACCTTTATTCCAATATCTGTCATATCTTTCTCCCTAGAAATTGCCAGCAATCAATACATGTCTGAACCAACCGTAAAAACGATAAGAATATGTATCAATATTTGAATAGCGCTCCAAACATTATCCTGCCGGCGATGGTAATCAAATTAACAATTTCATATTGCCCACGAGGCTATTTTAGCCTAGATTTAGAGCCTTACAATGAAAACGGAAAAGGGCCATAAAACATCCTGGCGTGATCTGCCTCGCAACATCTGGGCCGACCGGGTTATCAAAGGAATACGTACATCTCCACGCGATGCCATGGTCGTCGACAGTGTTACCCCAGAACAACGAGGGCTCGCCTTTGGTTTCCATCGTGCGGCCCACACGGGTGGAGCCGTCATCGGTCTGCTCATAGCTATGCTCGTCGTGTTGCGCACACAGCGAAACGCTGGCGGTCTTAGCGCATCCACCTTTAAGACCCCGGTTCTGGTCAGCCTGATCCCGGCCACATTAGGCGTTTTGGCCCTGGCCATTGTGTCTAAAGACGTGCCGGTTGAAGGTAAAAGGCGGCTGCCTAAATTGACTTTGCGCGGTTTCGGAAAGCCGTTTCTGATATTCCTAACGATCATCGCCGGTTTGCTTTGGCAAAATGTAGGAGCTTCCGCCCCCTTCTTCTTGAGTGCGCTCCTGGCTTTGATTGCCGTTGTCGATCTTCTGCTCTGGCAACCAACAACAGCCAGCACTTTAGGCGAGTAGTGTTATCGTCTCAGCTTGGAACCAGCCCCCGCCCCATTCATCCTCCCGCCACTGTCCGCTAAGTCGCAACGGCCGCCATGGCTTACGTTCATCATCGCCTAGCTTGAGTCCTTGGTTTGGTATAATGATGATAAAGGTATCGCCATCCCCTAAATAGAACCCCTTCCCGCCCGTCCAACCAGGCAGGCGTGTGCCTAGAATGACGACCTGTTGATTTTTGCGCCGCGGAAGTTGGCGTAATGATAGGTTGTTTTTATCCGCAGAGACCAGATCCAATGGATGCACAGTTACGGGCATGCCCAGGATATGCGACTCCCATTGGAAACGCTCTTCAGCGGTTTCAGGCATAACCCCCGCCGGCCGGGCAAAATCAAAGGCCAATTGGCGGCTGCTGCCCGCCCGCGCCAGGTGGGAACCATCAGCCAACATCTCAGCCCGGTTTTCGCCCAGCCCATCCAATGCCCCGCAGCGGATGAGGTGCTGTATCTCTTTTTCCGGCATGGGAACCCGCGCCAGTAGATCAGAGAGATCGGAAAAAGGAGCCTTGTCCCGTTCCCTAGCGATTTTCTTCACCGTTTTACGTCGCAAGTCTCTGATCTGCCCCAATCCCATCCAAAGCATAGCTTCGACTCCTAACGCAGATTGCTTATCACCATTCAGCAGCTCCTTCTGCTTGGTTGTCAAGGTGAAGGAACGACCGCTGATATTCACATGCGGCGGCCGTATAGCGATGCCGAGTCGTTGCGCCTCTGCCATATAGATCGCCGGATGGTGAAAACCGCCACGATCTGCCAGGCGAGCACAGAGAAATTCGGCCGGATAATGTGCTTTGAGGTAAGCCGAGCGGTAGCTTACGTCTCCATAGGCAGTGGCGTGACCTTGATTAAAGCCATATCCGGCGAAGGCTGATACTTGTTCCCACAACGTTTGCGCCTGCTCGACATTGAAGCCTGGACCTTGTGGAGGTGGTCGCCGGCAGCCGGCAAGAAACGCCGACTCCAGGGCTGCCATTTCTCCCGCCTGGAACTTGCTCATGCCCTTGCGCAAACCATCAGCCTGCGCCCAAGAAAGTCCAGCGATATCGCGCGCAATGCGTAAGATCTGTTCCTGGAATAGCAGAACACCCCGTGTCGAACCAAGAATCGGTTCCAGGGTCGGATGTAAAAAGCGCACCGCTTCCTCTCCCCGGTAGCGGCGCACAAATGTTGCTGCCATGCCGCCCGTCGCTGGGCCTGGTTTAAAGAAAGCGTTAGCTACCGCCAGATCTCGTATAGAACGCGCTTTCAACTGTCTCAGAGTACGGCGCGCGCCCGATGACTCACATTGAAACACGCCAACAGTGTCACCCCTGCACAACAGGGTGCCAGTTCGTTCATCCTCCAGGGGAATCTTCGCCAGCTGGAATTGATCATCATGAAAAAGACGCACAAGCTGTTCCGTATCGGCCAGAACGGTTAATGCCCGGATACCCAATAAGTCCAGCTTCGGCAGTCCAACTCTCTCCAGGTCCCGGTGATCATACTGCGTGATCAGAAAACCTTTAGGGGCCATTTGGACCGGCAGCACATCGGTCAACGCGCCCGGGGTTAAGATGACGCCGCCGGGGTGCACGCTCATATGATGGGGCTGGCCGGTGATTTCAAATGCAGCCAGCATCACCTTTTTTGCCAACACATCATGCAATTCATCCATAACTTCGTCGATTTGCCATTGATGCCGGCGGCGCGGATCCGGGTGCCAGTGACGGGGAGTCTTGGTCGCCAACACTTTTATCTGCGCTTCATCCAAACCATACGCTTTGGCAGTCTCACGCAGCGCCGACCGTGGCTGCATGGTGCTCATGCTGCCGACAAGCGCCACTTGATCCTCACCATAGGTACGGCGCACATAATCCAGCACCTCATCCCGCCGCCGGCTGCAAAAGTCCAGGTCAATATCAGGTAGCGTCGAACGGGCCGGATTTAGAAAACGCTCGAATAACAGGTCATGGGCCACCGGGTCCACTTGCGTGATGCCCACACAGTAAGCAACCAATGAATTGGCCACGCTCCCACGCGTATTGACCGGTATGCCCTCATGCTGCGCGAAACGTACAATATCGGCCACGATCAAAAAAAGGGGCGAAAAACCATGACGGCCGATCGCCTCCAGCTCCCGCTCCAAGCGGGTCCGGATGGGTTCCTGCGGCCCAGGCATCCTCTTTTCGCTCAGGCCACTACGTGCAGCAGCGGCCAGCGCCTCCTGTGCTGTCTGCCCGCCAGGCAAGGGTAAAATGGGCCAGATAGGCCGACCATCAGGCAATCCTGGCTCCAGGTGGTTGGCAATCCCCGCGACGTTGGCCAGAGCTTCGGGATATGCGACGTATCGTTCCCCTACCTGCTGGGGAGTGGGCCAGGAAAGAGGTACGTTTAGATCGCCCAGAGCGGGCAACATGGTAGCCTGAACTTCATCTAGACGGCAATTGTACTTTATGGCCGCCAGCAGGCGCAGGCGTGGTACCTCCGCAGGACGCAAACAAGTGATCGGCTGCACAGCTGCCGGTCGCAGTCCGAATCGCTGGCTCAGGTCGACGGTCTCCTGCACAAATGCATCACCAGGGCTTTGAGGGCAAATACTCAAATAAACCTGCTCCTCATAAAGCCCGGCCAGCCGAGCGGCAAAGCGAGCCGCTGCTTGCGGGCGCCCGGCACGCAAAAAACGCTCAATCCAACCCTGCCGCCCACCGGTGAGGCATACCAGGCCTTGCTTATGATTGCGCAATGTCTCCCAATCCAGCCCTTGCGGTTGCAACTGTTCCAGGGGTCCTTGGCCCTGCACATGTGACGACAATTGGCACAGCGATCGATACCCTGCTATGCCATTCGCCAGCAGCACAAGCCTGCCCGGAACGGCCGTGTCCGGAGGCATCATTCCAGCAGGCACAGCGACATCGACTGCCATGCCGATGATGGGTTTAATACTTGCAGCCGCGCAAGCATGCGCGAAAGAGACGATCCCGTATAGATTATTGGTGTCAGTCAAAGCCAGAGCCTGCAGATTATCGGCCGTCGCCCGTTTCACCAGATCTCCAACCGACATCGTACCGCCTAACAGGGTATAATGGGAATGTACTTCCAGGTGTGTGAAGCCATCTGGTGCAGTTACCATAACAGCAGATCATATGAACGTGCGTGATTAGGCGCAAGCAGATAATAGGAAAGGGTAAGGATATGGGCGAACTTTCGGGTAAGACAGCAATCGTGACAGGTGCCGGCAGCGGCATCGGCGCAGGCGTGGCGTTGGCACTAGCCGGCGAGGGCGCCAATCTTATGCTTTGTGGCAGACGGAGAGAGCCACTGGTCAACATTATCGCCCATATCCAGCAAGAAGGCGGAAAGGCCAGATTCGTCACGGCCGATGTCTCACTGGAGGAAGATGTTGAGCGTGTCGTCGGCGCAGCGATTTCTGAGTACGGGTCTATCTCAATACTGGTCAACAACGCCGGCATCGCCGGTGGCGGCGCCATTCATCAGCATACCGTTGAAACGTGGGACCGCGTGATGGCCATCAATCTTCGCGGACCATTTTTAATGAGCCGGGCTGTGTTGGCCGGTATGCGCGAATCAAAAAACGGGCATATCATCAATATCAGTTCCGAATCGGGGCTGGAATATTACAAGACAAACGGCGCCTACGGTGTTTCTAAACACGCTCTCAACGCCTTGGGGGAGTATATCCAGCGTGAAAACCAGGAGCTAGGCATACGCGTCGATACCATTTGTCCCGGTATGGTACTCAGCGAGATGACTCAGAAGGCACCCAATTTGGATCAAACGAAGTGCCTCACGCCGCAGGACATCGCCGACTTAGTCGTTTGGCTGTTGACACGCCGTCCGAATATCAAGATCGGACGGCCGTTACTTATCCAGACAATGGAAAATCCATGGCAATCATAACAGGAAATAACCTTATACCTTTGCCAAGAACCACTGTTTACATCTACCTGTTTATGGGATCGAACACATGATTTCACTATCCCTTGCTAGAAAACTAAAACAAGCCGGACTGCTGTGGCAGGCCAGCGTCAATGATTTCTTCGCCATCCCTGACCGGGGCATGGATGATCGCGTTTTCGTCATTGCCGATCTATTGGCCAACCTAGATATTTTCCGCGGCTGGCCGGTCGTCACATTTCATGGTACGGCCGAGTGGGCATTGGATTACATTCTAACCGCCGAAGTGATCTGGTTACCAACGGAATCGCAACTGCGGCAAGCACTGTTAGACATGATAAACAACGAGAGCCTGAGATCGCTGCAACTCACCTACGATGGCCGGAGCTACCGCTGCATTGTTGAATTGGACGATGAAATGCTTTACTTTAATGCGGCAACAGCCAGTGATGCCTATAGTCAAACTTTACTTCATTTCCTTGACCTACCGGACCGTGGCTAACGCTCTTTAAGCAAGAAAGTTGCCAATATTTTGTGTGCAAAAAGAGCGCTCATCTGGCCTTAACAGGAAAAGTTGAAAGCTAGATAATTGAGGTATAATGCTCCTATGAAAGAGATGTTTGAACGCCTTGGAATCATCCCTTATCTGATACTTGGCGGTGGTCTACTGCTGTTGGGGCTGATGGCTATGAACCACATTGTGGATAATTGGTGGCCTTTTGATGTGGAGCGCCTGGACCTGGTGCGTGCAACAGCCCTCGATCAAGTGGACCCTGCTTCCTTGATGGCTGCAGCAAATAAGGAAATTATTCTCGCTTTTCTGTCGGCCGTCATCGTGAGCGCCACCGGCCTGGCCTTGCCAGTCGCCTACTTCTTGAACTGGCGCTTTGGCACATCACAAGGTGGCTCGGCACCCCATTTTCTGGTTGTTCTGCGCCAGGCGATGTGGGTTGGCTTTTGGGTATCGTTTTGTATGTGGCTGCAAATGAACCGTCTGTTGGGCGTTGCGGTGGCCATATTGGTAGCCGGCGTGCTCGTCCTCCTGGAAGTTCTACTACAAATTCGTACCCGCGCCACAAAAGTGAGCGTCTAACGTGCTTCAAGGGAAGCAGGATAAACAAACATTGCTGCGCCAATTGCCAAGTGTAGACAACTTGCTGCAGCAACCACAGACGCAAGAATTGCTGGTAGATTTCGGCCGTCCACTCACCCTTGAAGCGCTGCGCCATATGCTGGAGATTTCGCGGGAAGAGTTACTGTCCGGCGTAATCGAGCAACCACCATCCGCGCAGCAGTTAATAGGCGACGCCGGCGTCCATCTGGTTACTATGTTAGCCCCCACCTTATACCCCGTCGTCAACGCCACCGGTGTGATCATCCACACCAACCTGGGGCGCGCCCCGCTGAGCCAAGCTGCACTGGCCGCGATAAACAACGTGGCCCCTACTTATTCTACGTTGGAATATGATCCCGGCGCTGGCGAACGCGGTTCTCGCACGGTACACGCCGAGCAATACCTCAAGCGCATCACGGGCGCTGAAGCGGCGCTCGTGGTCAACAACAATGCCGCGGCTGTGCTGTTGATGCTCACCGCGCTTTGCCGCGATCAAGAGGTCATCATCAGCCGCGGCCAACTGGTTGAAATCGGCGGCGGTTTCCGCGTGCCGGACGTGATGGCCCAATCCGGAGCCAAGCTCGTCGAGGTAGGGACCACAAATCGCACCCATCTGCGCGATTACGAAAAGGCCATCAGCGCGGAAACAGCAGCCATCATGGTAGCCCATCCCTCTAATTATCGGGTCATCGGCTTCACCAGCGAACCTTCGCTGGCTGAATTGGCGGAACTAGCCGAGGCTAACAGTATTCCTTTGCTTTACGATCAAGGCAGCGGAGCTTTGCTGGACGTTACGCCGTATGGCTTGCAAGCGGAGCCGGTCGTACAGGATGAGTTGGCCGCCGGAGCGGATGTCATCGCCTTTAGCGGCGATAAACTTCTCGGAGGCCCACAAGCCGGCATCTTGTGCGGGCGGGAAGATTTGATCGACCAACTAAAACAACATCCTCTGGCCAGGGCAATCCGCGCCGATAAACTGTGCCTCTCCGCCCTTACTGCTACTTTATCCCACTATATCAAGGGGGAAGCGCTGCGCGAGATTCCCGTATGGCGCATGATAGCCCGCGCCTTGCAGGACATTAATACAGAGGCGACCACGTGGGCCACGCGCCTACGCGAACACGGTATAGAGGCCACGGTGATAGACGGGTTTTCACGCGTAGGAGGCGGTAGTTTGCCGGGAACCACGCTTCCCACTAAACTGGTAGCTATTACGAATGAAAATGCCGAAAGTGTGGCTGCCCGCTTGCGACAGGCCAGCCCACCGGTCATCGGGCGCATACAAGAGGATCGCCTTTTGCTCGACCCGCGTACTATTTTGCCCCACCAGGGCGATGCCATGATGCGATCTCTGCTGGAAATTTGTACTTGATGATGAACGAATCGACAAAGAACGAAACACGAATCCTGGCCATTGAAACCTCTTGTGATGAGACGGCCGCTTCTGTCGTCGACAATGGGACCAAGATACTCAGCAACGTCATTGCCAGCCAGACCAACTTACATGCCGAGTATGGGGGTATCTTTCCCGAGGTGGCGTCACGCCGGCACATAGAAGTCATCTACCCTGTCATCGAACAGGCTATGCGCGGTGCCTTTATTGGCTTTGATGATCTAGACTGTATCGCCGTCACGCGTGGTCCGGGTCTGGTCGGTTCATTGCTGGTCGGCGTCAACACGGCCAAAGGCCTGGCGATGGCGCGCAATAAACCTTTGCTCGGCATCAATCATATCGAAGGCCACATTTGCTCGCTGTGGCTGAGCAAGGAAGCGGATGCAATCGAATTCCCCATCTTAACTCTGGTCGTCAGTGGCGGGCATACCGAACTCTACTTGATGCTTGATCATGGGCGTTACCAACATTTGGGCGGCACCATGGATGATGCAGCAGGCGAGGCCTTCGATAAGATAGGCCGCTTATTGGGCTTGCCCTACCCCGGCGGGCCGGCCATTGATGCCGCATCAGAAAAAGGAAACCATCATGCGTTTCGTTTCCCTCGCGCCGCCTTGCAGCAGGAACATGGCTACAATTTCAGTTTCAGTGGCCTCAAGACGGCCGTTCTGCGACAGACTAAACAGTTCCAGCCCGGCCATCTGCCGGTTCATGATTTGGCAGCCAGTTTTCAGGCCGCTGTGGTGGACGCTTTGGTGATCAAGACCGTTCGCGCCGCTACAGATTATGGAGCTACTGCCGTTCACCTGGCAGGCGGTGTCTCTGCCAATCGCGCCTTACGCAAATCCATGAAAGAGGCGCTCGAGATCCCGGTCCGGGTCCCCCCGCCAGAATTATGTACGGACAACGCGGCCATGATCGCCGCAGCCGCTCACTGGCACTTCATCAACGGCCGTCGTGACGCACTCAGCATGGATGTTATCCCCAGCTTGCAACTGGTCTAAGCTAACCGGAACAGCAAATCATGAACCATGATTCTCCCCCCCTCCCCGATCATTTCAACCAAGGTGCCGCTTTGCGCCTTTTTCAGGACAGCGTTGATGCTATCATCTTGACTGACGCGTCCGGGTTGATCATTACGGCTAATAAGCGCACCTTTGAGCTTCTCGGTTATAGCGAAGAGGAGCTTGCAGGGAGGAATATCGCCACCGTCTATCAGGATGGGCAGCCTTTGCCCGATTTTTCCACGCATCCGGAAAGCGACTTACACGTTTTTGACAGTGTAATACCCACAAAAGAAGGTCGGAAACGATTGCACATCAAGGTTCACGCTAGGCGATATACCCTTGATGATAACGATTTGGTGCAGTGGATACATCATGATGTCACCCGCCAGGTCGAATTGGACCGACTGCGTCAAGACCTTGCCGCCATGTTGGTTCATGATCTTCAAAGCCCGCTGGGCAACGTCATCGCCAGTCTAGAGCTGGTTAAAGGCGAACTGCCAACGAACAGCAGCCCAATTCTGCATTCCATGGTAGACGTCGCCGTGCGCAGCAGTCACCATTTGCAAGCCTTGGTCGACTCACTATTGGATATCAGCCATCTCGAAGCGGGCTTTCCACTCTCGAACAGGGTGATGGTAAACGTTGCCAAGCTCATTGACTATGTTTATGCCGTGGAGGAACCTGACCTGGATCAGCGAAACATCACGGCGCATCGCGACATTGGCTCAGATATGCCTGATATCTTGGTCGAAGAGAGCATGATACGTCGCGTTTTGCTCAACTTGATAACCAATGCCTTAAAGCACAGCCAGCGAGGGCAAAACATTACCATCAAAGCGCAAAAATTAGCGGACCAGGATGTGGTGCTTTTTAGTGTGACCGATCAAGGTCAAGGTGTTCCTGAACAGTATCGCGAACTTATCTTCGAGAAGTTCCAACGCGTAAGAACCGCCTCCTCTTCCAATGGCTTGGGACTGGGGCTTGCTTTTTGTCGTCTGGCTGTCGAGGCGCATGGGGGCCAAATCTGGGTCGAAGATGGCCCAAGCGGTGGCGCCGCCTTCTGCTTCACGGTGCCGGCAGCATCAGACAGCGATCCTGCAGCGCCGGTCAAATCTGGTGGTTGATGCCTTCTGCCCATATCCGCTGGATAAATCGAGCGGCTGTTATGTTGTTGGCAATCACCCTATTGGCCATGGTTCTCGTTGCCAGTGGCCTTTTTGATCCGGCGCCATTGGGTTCACAACTGTGGGCCAGGGAGCTGCCACAAATGTCCGTGCCTGGTAACACCCGCGAAATTCAGTGGATAGGGGAAGAAGTGCCCCAATCGCCTGCTACCATCCGTCTGACAGCTGCCCGTCAGAGCGGAGAGCAGGATATCGGTTACGGGCTGGTCGTTGGTGATGAAACAGCCTCCCTGGCCATCGCTGTATCCCCTCTCGGTTATTTAGCTATCTGGGAAACAGCGAATCAGGACGTTTCGACTGATGACTCCTACTTGCTCGAATGGCAAACCTGGCCTCACGTACACACGGGTAGCGCAGGTAACGAGATCTGGTTGGACATCGATGGAAACCGGGCCGCGGTGCGCATCAACCGCGAATGGCTTTGGGAGGGTGAGATTCGTAGAAATGCAAGTCAAATTGGGCTCCTTGGCGAAAGTTTTGGCGACACGACCGTAGTCGACTTTGAAACGGTCGAATTGTTCTCCGGTACAAGCGAATGAGTGAGAAAGAGGAGTCACAACCCCTTGTGCCTCAACAATATGACCTCTTCAGCCCTCTCTTTAAAGCGGATCCATTCCCAACCTTCGCACGCATGCGGCAGGAAGCGCCGCTGCACGCGCACCAGGCACCTGATGGTTCAACTATCTGGTACATCACGCGCTATGAGGATGTAACGACCGTCTTACGAGATGACCAGAATTTCTGCAAGGACCCGCGTAATGCCTGCCCAGCGGGTGCTATAAGCACAGCCTCTCGGAAGACAGCCGCTCACCAGCGTATCAACGAAAACATGCTCTTTTCCGATCCACCGGATCATACCCGGCTGCGAGCCCTCGTCAGCCAGGCATTCACACCCCGCCGCGTAGAAAGATTAGCGCCTCGCATACAGGCAATTGCGGATCAACTAATAGATCAAGTACAGGCATTGGGTGAGATGGATTTAATCGCGGCCTTCGCCCTGCCCTTACCCGTATTCGTCATTTGCGAAATGTTGGGTATTCCGGACAGCGACAGAGAACAAGTCGCGGATTGGTCCCAGGCCATCATTTCTCCGGGCAGTCGCAACCTTAATTACAGCGCCCGCAAGCGAAAAGTACGCGCTTTCACTACCTATCTTGAGCAAATGTTCATGGATAGACAGATTAATCCCCGCGACGACCTAGTAAGCGCTTTGGTTCAGGCGGAGGAAGCGGGTGATAAATTCAACGAAGCCGAACTGTCCAGCATGGTCGCGCTGCTCTTGGTGACCGGTCATGAAACAACCGTGAACCTGATCGGCAATGGCGCGCTGGCGCTCCTGCTTCATCCGCAGCAACTCACCAGCCTGAAAAGGGATCCGACACTCTGGGAGCAAGCAATTGAAGAATTGCTCCGCTATGACGGCCCGGTGGAAACGTCGACATCCCGCTGGGCGCGCAAGGATGTCACAATAGGCGGGCAGCTAATCAGGTGCGGGGATCTCGTACGCGTGGTCTTGACCTCGGCTAATCGCGATTCCCACCAATTTGAGAACCCGGATATGCTGGACGTTCAACGCGGAAATAACAAACATATCGCCTTCGGCCTGGGCATCCACTACTGTCTGGGAGCACCTTTGGCCCGTTTGGAAGGAACTATTGCACTGGAAACCCTCTTTCGCAGATTTCCCAACCTTCGCTTGTCTCTTCCCGCCTCGCAACTCCAATGGCGCTCCGGAGTCCTCTTTCGCGGGCTAAGGCAACTACCGCTGGTCTGGCCAACAAGCAATTGATAGATCCATCCGGCACCCCCCTCTTCCCAGATCATGGTATAATAAGCCTCGCTAGCCATAAGCACAAATAAGCAACCCGTAATAAGACCAGCGACTGCCCGACTAACGACTATATGAATTCAGTCTACGAATACGAACCAATAATCGACTACCAATCTGTCGCAAGCGGTTGGTATGAGAAGATCGCGCCGACAGCCTTTGCCTCCTTTAGCGCCAAGGGTTTGCATCACCAGCTTACGCAACTTGCTAGACAAGCAACATCATTGCTGTTGACCGAGACATATTCAATCCAAGAGGCTCGTGACATCGGCGCTGCATTAGCCGGACTGAACTACGTACAAGGCGACGCACTTGGCGCTTCAATAGAGGTGTTAACTGCCACTTGGCTGGAAAGCATACCGGCCGATAGGATAAAATCTTTGCAGCCTCGTTTGTCTGCTCTGTTAGGTGCAATCGCCAATGGCTATTTTGACCGCGCCACGGTGATAATACTAAAAGATGAAGCATCGATTCGTCACTCATACGTTAGCTCCTTGCAAACCCTCCATGATGATTTGAAACGCCAGCGAAACAAGCTGAGGCTCTCGGCCGATCGACTACAAACCTTACACGAGATCGAATCAGGCATTCTTGCCGCCGAATCGGCACGATCCATCGCCGACATCGCCCTCGAACATCTCGTACGGATCATACCTTGCCTATCGGCGGCTGTTTCTCTATTCGATCTACCCCGCGCCCAAAGCATTTTACTGGCGGGCTACAAAACGTCGCGAGCGCTAGACTCAATAATTTCCATTACAGATTGGAAGGCGATCGATACGCTAAAGCGGCACGAACCTCTGATAATCAATGACCTGGCTGCAATTTCGCAGCCAACGCCGGGAGATATAGCGGCAATCGAATACGGCAAGCGGTCCCTGCTATCAGTTCCTTTACTAACACGGGGCGAGCTAATCGGCGCCATGACCTTGACTGCCGGCCAGCCGGGCGCCTTCGGCGCACAAGACGTGGAGACTGCCCAACAGATAGGCGACTCGGTTGCCGTCGCCTTACACAATGCGCAGCTCCTGGAAACGGAACAGAACGCCCGCCGCGAAGCAGAAACCCTACGTGAGATCGCCGCTAATATGAATACGAGCCTGGATCGCGACGAACTATTGGATTTGATCTTAACCCAATTGCTGCGCGTGCTGCCATATGATAGTGCTTCCATTCTGCTTAATCACACGGACTCACTGGTCGTGGCGGCACATCAGGGAATTGAACTGCACACTGAAGAGATCTTTGCAGACCTTGAACAGCTACCACCCAACATTACGAGGCTGTTGCATGAACAACAACCTCTGATCATCCCCGATACGCAAGATAATCCGGATTGGATCGTTTATCCCGGTGGGGATTTTATCCGCTGTTGGTTAGGCGTCCCATTGATAGCCAAAGAAGGGCTCATTGGTCTGCTGATGCTGGATAACGAGCAACCAAACATCTATGCGCAACAGGAGGCAGTAATGGCAATGGCCTTCGCCAACCATGCCGCTGTCGCCATCGAAAATGCACGCCTCTACCGTGAATCGCAACGTTATGCTGAAAGAATGGAGCAACAAGTCGAGGCGCGAATCCGGGATCTGACTGCTTTGTATGACATCACGGCCGTATCCAGCCAATTCCTCGATCTACAAACCTCGCTAAAGAGAATAATGTCAAGAATTTCAGCCGCGTTGGATAGCACGATAATCACAATCCATATCCTGGACGAAACTGCTACCAAGCTGCGCCTAAGCGGCTATCAGGGTCTTTCACCGCCGATGGTCGATTTTATGCAAGAGCTACCGATCGACTACCAGTTCATAGAAAAAATTCTTAAGGGTGAAGAACCATTTATTCTCAGCGAACCGCAATCAGATCCCGGCTTATCAGATGCGCCCATTCAGGTTCCATTCACTTACAGTGTCGGCGCTCCAATCCGCTCTAAAGGGAAGGTCCTGGGTGTTTTAGGCATAGCCACTGCTCATCCGCAACCACCAACTCGCGAGGATATTGCTCTGCTCACTTCCATCGCCGATCAGATTGGTGTTACCTTTGAAAACGCCCAATTGCGACAACGAGCAGAACAGTCGGCCGTCATCGAAGAACGCGAACGCCTGGCACGGGATCTTCACGATTCAGCTACGCAATCGTTATTTAGTCTCACCCTATTTGCCGCAGCCGCACGTGAATTGGTGCGCAACGGGCAACTAGAACAGGCGCAAGAGTATTTGGACGACATCGGCTCCACGGCCAACCAGACTCACAAAGAAATGCGGCTATTACTATACGAGCTGCGCCCGAGTATTTTGGCTGAAGAGGGGCTGGTAGGTGCTTTGAACCAGCGCATGCAAGCTGTCGAGGATCGCAGCGGCATCCAGAGTCATATAACAGCCGAGATCCCAACAGACCTGCCGGCATCAGTAGAAGAGGCGCTTCATCAGGTGGCCAATGAAGCACTAAACAACATACTCAGGCACGCAGATGCCGATTCTGTCAGTATCACAATTCGCATGAAAAGTTCCTTGATCATTTTGAAAATCATCGATAATGGCCAGGGTTTTCAAACAGATTCAGCTGAAGGCGGCGCAGGAATGGGCTTATCCAATATGCGCCAACGAATCGAAGCTTTGAATGGCAGCCTCGAGTACAATTCCGTACCAGGTAAGGGTAGCCAAGTTATCGCCCGTGTCCCGGTTGATATCTAGGCAAATGGGCACCACCGCTATAAATCCAGAACTACCGCAGTACCAATCTGAGCATCGCGAAAGAATTTGCCTAACTTTAAACCTGCGCATTCTGCGTAATCTTTGTACCTGAAATAGTCGCTCAGTGACATTTTCCCGAAGGAGGTCTTATGTCGGAACCAATTGGCGTGCTCATTGTCGACGATCATGCGCTTGTCCGCAAAGGCTTGCTTGCACTTTTGAATGTCAGACCAGAGGTACACGTCGTCGGCGAAGCAATTGACGGCATGGAGGCTGTGCATTTAGCTTCTACTCAATACCCCGATGTTATCTTGATGGATCTGGAAATGCCCACCAAAGACGGCATCACCGCTATCAAGGAGATCAGAGAAAAGCAACAAGAAAGCAAAATCCTGGTCCTGACCAGTTACACTGATGACGAACGCGTCATCGCGGCCATTCGCGCAGGCGCAAACGGTTACTTGCTCAAGACGACGACGCCTGATGATCTGTTGCAAGCAATTAGACGGGTCCATCAAGGGGATTTACCGTTAGATCCTTCCATAACAAGCACGATTGTTCGCCAATTAAATCGCCCTTCAACACCTCAGACGACCCGGCCCGGCCAACTCACAGAACGCGAGATGGACGTCATTAAACTAGTCGCTAAGGGCCTCACCAATCAGCAGATAGCGACCGAGCTCGCAGTTAGTGAGCGCACTGTATCCACTCACGTTAGCCGCATTTTGACCAAACTGCAATTAGAGAACCGGACCCAGGCCGCACTCTATGCGCTGCGGACCGGGTTGGCTGATCTCGACGAAGAAGTATAGTCAAAGAAATACGTATAATGACGTATGGTCAACCAGCAGATTTCAGAATAATTGCGGATTCCTGCGTGTCGACACGCTGCTACAATAATGATCACTAGGTTATGCAGCTTAGTATCAGGTGTTTGTTCCAGTTGATTATACGGGCCTACCATAATCTGGCAGGCCCGTTTTTGTATTGGTAGATTTCCATGGTGGACTAAGGCGATGATAACTAAAGTGCTCATTATCGGTCGGGCGGGGCGCTTGCGCGATGGCTTAGGTACGGTCTTGCGCACTTTTCCCGGAGTTGCGGACGTGCTCGCGGTCGATAGCATCGATTCTGCACTTGAGCGGCTTGCTCTCGAATACCCATCTGTGGTGATTGTGGATGGAGATGACCGGCTTGAGAACGATTGTCTATTACTAGGTCAAATGCTCTCCACCCACACGGAGCCACGATACATTGCGATTACCAATACGTTGCGTCACCGTGCCACTGCGCAGAAGGCAGGAGTGGATGCAGTGTTATTACGCGGATTCTCGACCACAACCCTGTACAACACCTTCGTCTCCCTGGGCATCATTCCCGATAGCGGCTACATAGGGATACCGTCGGCATTGAATCAACCACAAACTACGACCGGCCCGATTTTACAAAGAATCTAGCCGCCTCAAACGGTTCGCGGCTCTTCACCAGGGTTTCCCCAACCAAAATCGCATCTACGCCAAGCTCGCGCATGCGCGCGACGTCAGTTGTTGATTTCAGACCACTCTCCGCCACGGTGACCAAATCATCGGGGATGAGCCGTCGCAAGCGGGCCGTATTCCCAAAATCGACTTCAAATGTCTGCAGATTGCGATTATTGACGCCTATGATGCGTGCACCGAGAGGTAGAACACGTGCAAGTTCTTGTTCTGTATGGACCTCGACCAGCGCGTGCATTTCCAACTGCCATGTCAAGGCCAATAGATCGCGGATCTCGCTGTCTGCTAGAACGGCCGCAATGAGCAACAATGCGTCCGCACCCGCTGCACGCGCTTCATAAACCTGATAGGAATCAAAAATGAAATCCTTGCGCAGAACCGGGACGCCCTTGTTTGAACTTCCCGTAGGTTGAAAGCCAGCCGTAGCTTCCTTAACACGACGCAAGTCCGCCAACGATCCTTGAAAAAAGCGGCTATCAGTCAGCACAGAAATAGCCGAGGCTCCCGCGCGCGCATAATTATTGGCCAGCGCGACTGCATCGTAATCTGGAACCAGAAGCCCCTTGCTCGGCGAAGCTTTCTTGCACTCAGCAATAAGGGAAACACCGGGCTTTTTTAACGCGGTGAAAAAGTCCAGAGGTGCTGGGGCTACGCTGGCAAACGCGCGCAAATTTGCCAGGGGAGTCTCTCGCTTGCGCTTGGGTAACTCCTGCCGTTTATAGGCCATGATTTCGTCAAGAATCGTGCCTCGACGCCGGGCCACTTTGCTTACACTCATATTAAAAATGATTGGTCTTAGCGATCCAGCTATCCAAGGTTTGCTGAGCCGCGCCACTGTCTATAGATTTCCGAGCTTCCTCGAGGCCCACCTGCCAGTCGCCCCATCCAATGCTCAACACTGCAGCCGCATTAAGCAAGACGATATCGCGCCGTGGCCCGCGATCCTTGCCACTCAAGATGTCGTGCATGATCTGGGCATTCTCATGTGGCTCACCGCCAATCAGGTCCGCCAGCGAAGCTCGCGGCAAACCCAAGTCATCTGGGTCAAGCGTAAACGTATTTACGTCTCCATAATGCAAATGGCTAACACGATTTACGCCTGTTGTAGACAATTCATCCAAATCATCTGCTCCATGCACCACAAAGGCCACCTCACTGCCTAATGTTCCCAAAACACGCGCGATGGGTTCAGTTAACGCAGGATCATAAACGCCTATCAACTGGTGGGTTGCCCCAGCGGGGTTGGTTAAAGGCCCCAACACGTTGAAGATGGTGCGCTGACCTAGCTCGCGACGGGGGCCAATCGCGAAGCGCATAGCCGGGTGATGTTTGATGGCGTACAAGAAGCCAATGCCCACATCTTGCACGCATTCGGCGACTTGCTGCGGTGTGAGGTCCAGATTGCCACCTAAGGCCAGCAGCACGTCGGCCGAACCGGACTTGCTGCTGGCAGCTCTATTGCCATGCTTTGCTACCTTAACCCCGTGTCCAGCTACGACAAAGGCCGCCGTCGTCGAAATGTTAAAAGTATGCTTTCCATCTCCGCCAGTACCACAGGTATCTACCAACATCTCGCCGGACAGATCCGCTGGGATAGGTACAGACACCACATGCTGTCGCATCGACTGGGCGCTGCCGGCGATTTCTTCGACTGTTTCGCCTTTCATACGCAAGGCTGTCAAGTAACTGCCAATCTGCGCCGGTGTGGCTTGACCTTCCATGATGATGTTCATAGCTGATTGCGCCTGTTCCTGGTTCAGATCACGGCCGTTTATGACTTCGGCAATAGCCCACTTAAGCGGCATACCTTATTCTCCTTGTTACATAACCTGCGAAATCTGCAGCCACTCCTGATCTTCGTTGGCCCTGGCTATCGCTTCGGCCGAACCCAGAACGACGACCTGGCCCTTTCGATTGACTTCATCGAGAATATCGGAGAAAGTTCTGAAGTCGGCTACGTTCGTTGCCAGCACTTCATCCCGGTACTGTTGGCGTTCGTCATCGGTCACGCCCAGCAGATAGCGCTGCAGAGACGTGAACCCTTTAGCATCTGGCAACTGGTACATATCCAGATTGCCGATAGCGCCGATAATGCTCTTGGTCAATTCATCAACATTGAGGTCTAGATCGCGCAAGAATGCGGCTGTCCCATCATAATTTTCTAGGGTGCCGGCTAAATTGGGATCGCGATAAGAAAGATAGCTAAACACGCCCGACTGTTTACGGAAGACGCAAAAACCACCATAGGCCCCACCCTGTACGCGCACCTTCTCCCAAAGCCAGGTAGTTCGCAAGTAGTTCGTAATCACGCTGATCGAACCTTGCGCCTTATAACCCAGCTCATAAAGATTTGCCCCTTTGGCAACATAGTTAACCTGGGCCGGTATGGTCAACCCTTCGTTAGGGGGCAAAGGCGTAGGGCTCCAGCCAGGATAAGAAACGGGATCGGCCGGTAGCGTTTCAAGGAAACGCTCAAGTTGTGGCTGGAACATTGACCAGTTATCGGCATCTACGGTGACATTAAGCAGCATACTGTTGCGATTCAGTAGGAGACGGCGTATCGTTTCTAGCTTCGCCAGAACCGCAGGCCAATCATTCTCCATCGCCTCGATCAGCTCGCGCAGAAAGAAGAGATTATCCAACCCGCCAATCTGTTCAGAGGCCCAATCCCCCTTATTAAAGCGGGCTCGTAGACGAGAATTGACCACCAGGTGGCCGCCAGGTATAAGACCTGCCTCGTGGCCCGCCTTGGCGCGCAAGACGATTTGCCGGAAGCGCTCCAGATTGTCCAATTTGACGGTGAGCAGTACATCACGCAGGATATCCAGCAAATCCTGGGTTTGCTCCATCGTGGCTTTTCCTCTCAGGAAGAGCCACGCTACACCGGCATCATCATCCTGTACGGCTGACGTAAAAGTTGATGGCGAAATGCCGCCCGTTTTGCGACCTATGCGCTGCGATAGTTTGACAAAATCCTCACTTTCCGTGCCCATGGTTAGGAGAATGCTGCCGAAAAGCCCGATATAAGGTAGCAGTTCTTGCGGCAATGTTTGCAGGTCTAAGCCAACATCCAGATACACAATGCCATTCGTGAAAAGGTCGTGGAATAGGATCTTGCTGCCTTGAGCTTCAATCACTTCCAGCGGTATTGTCTTGCTCTCTTTATCCAGATCCTCCAGAGTGAGCATAGGCAAAGAGGCCAAAGCTTCGGCCGAATCTGGAGTCTCTTGTAGATGCCTGAGTTCGCGCGTGTCATCGATCACCTGCTGCAGCTCTTCACTACTCATCTGTGCTCGGGCTTTGGATAAACGTGCCTTTTCCACTTCTTCCCGTTGCTGCGACAATTGCGAATCAGGTTCCAGAGTCACCGTCGTGCGATGAGGGTTGTCCAGTAGATACTCACGAATCATATCCTGAAAAGCGCTTCTATTAGCCTCTAGCGTGTGCTTTAAGCTGGCCAATGGCGCTTCGTAGCGCAAGGGCATCAAAGGATCACGGCCGTGCAGCCAGGTATTCAGCCCACTGACCATTAAGCTAAGCCCGCGAGGATAAGGTCCCGTGTTGTTTTCCCGCAGCGCAAATTCAATGCTGTTCAACGCCGCTTCTACCATATCTGGTTCGATGCCTTCCTCCGCCAAATGCGCCAGCGTGTTCAATATGAGCGCTTCCACCTCTTCTACATTGGCCAACTCCAGCCCCTTCAAACCCACAGAAAAGGTCATCTGCCTTGTGTAGGTTGATAATCCGCCGCCGGTGACATCTTCGCCCAAGCCAGAATCAATCAGGGCTTTGCGCAAGGGTGAAGCCGGCGTGTTTACCAAGGCGTAAGATAGCACTGAGAGCGCCATAACCTGATTGGCATCGGCGAATTCCGGCAACAACCAGTTCACTTGCATCATAGCCTTGGGCGCACGGCCGTCGCCCTGCTGTGCGTCGACGCTGTAGGGGAAAGTGAACTTTTGCGGTTTGTCAAAATGGGGTTGCAAGGGAACGGCCGAATCGACCTCGATCGCTTCGAACTGAGAGAGATACACGTCCAGCAAGCGTAACCGTTCCTGCTCATCATCATCCCCGTAGAAATAGATCAACGAGTTGGCTGGATGGTAGTAAGCATCATGGAATGATTTAAACTGCTCATAAGTCAGGTCGGGGATAGCCGCCGGATCACCACCGGAATCGAGCCCATAGGGGTTATCCGGAAAAACAGTCTGCTGGCTGTAGCGCTGCAACATGCTATCCGGCGAAGAATAGACGCCCTTCATTTCATTAAATACGACGCCCTTATAAGTCAGCGGATCGTCCAGATCTTCTAGTTCGTAATGCCACCCTTCCTGCTGCAAATGATGCGGCGTAATCAGCGGGAAAAAGACCGCATCCAGATACACGTCTACCAGATTGTAGAAATCTTGCAGATTGGTACTGGCTACCGGGTAAATCGTTTTATCGCCAAATGTTAGCGCATTTAAAAAAGTGTTGAGCGAACCCTTAACCAGTTCGACAAAGGGTTCCTTCACCTGATACTTACGCGAACCGCCAAGAACGGCGTGTTCCATGATATGTGCAACACCGGTCGAGTCGGCAGGAGGCGTTCTGAATGCGACGCCAAATACTTTGTTCTCATCATCATTGTGAAGCGAAAGCAGTTCTGCGCCAGACTTGACGTGACGCCACGTACGTGCGCGCGTGTCGATTTCTTCGATCTGCTCGTCACGCACAAGCTCAAATCCATGGGAGCGTGTCATTTACTGTAACCTCTCTTGTGGGTATTCTGACTTCCATTGCTTCCCTAAACGTCCAGGCGACGGGAGGCATGTCAGATGATATCTGGATAACAAATGCGCATAACTTACTCGATCACCCTCGGCTGCGGCAATCTGCTCTCATATTGGCAACAGGAACATGGTTTGTTTTATGGTATTTCGCTTACATTCTTACATTACAAACCGTGTTCCTGTTATTACGCTAACGGCCGTTTAGAAAATTGGCAAGGATCCGCTTGCCGTGCTCGGTGAGAATGCTCTCCGGATGAAATTGCACGCCGACAACAGGATATTCCTTATGTCGCAAGCCCATCACCTCCCCTTCGCTGGTGAAGGCGATCACCTGCAAACAATCTGGTAACGGCTCTTCCACGATCAGCGAATGGTAACGTGTAGCATTAAATGGACTGGGAACGCCATTAAAGACACCATGACCATTGTGGTACACGGCCGAAGTTTTTCCATGCATCAGGCGCGGTGCGCTGTCCACCATTCCACCATAGACGTGCCCGATACATTGGTGTCCCAAGCATACGCCTAATAAAGGTGTGGTTGGGCCGAATTCCCGGATCACATCGTTGGAGATCCCTCCGTCGTCCGGATCGCCCGGTCCGGGACTGATGACGATGCGCTCCGGATTCAGAGCACGAATCTCGTCCAGGGTTATTTCGTCATTACGAACCACGTGAATTTCCGCACCAAGTTCACCTAGATATTGAACTAGGTTATAGGTAAAAGAATCGTAATTATCTATAACGAGGATCATAGCACCTCCATGTCGCCATAAAAATTGCTGCTTCTCTATTCGCTTGCGCCCCTTACGACTAATCTTGTTCCATACGCCTGTCAAACCCATGGACTTCTTCATCATCATCAAGGTTTCTTCGGCGATCTTGTTCGTACGAACACTCCCTTCATAAATGATTTGTTCCACATAACCGCTGTCCGCCTCGATTTCTGCTCTTCGTTGGCGAATCGGCGCCAGGAAATCATTGATAGCAGCGGTCAACTTTTCCTTAACCTCTACATCGCCAACGGTTCCCTCGCGATAGCGCCGCTTCAAATCCTCGACTTCGACCTTGTCGGGATTGAAATGATCGTGGTAAGCGAATACTGGATTCCCTTCTACCGTGCCTGGGATATTGGCGCGGATACGCTTGGGATCGGTGTACATGCCATGCACCTTTTTGGCCACCGTCTTGGGATCGTCAAAGAGATAGATGGTGTTGCCCAGGCTTTTGCTCATCTTGGCATTGCCATCCGTGCCAACCAGCGTTTCCCCCTCAACCAAATAGTCGGGGATGGGGAAAACATCTCCATATAGATAGTTAAAGCGCCGGGCGATCTCGCGCGTAATTTCCACGTGGGCCTGGTTGTCCTTACCCACGGGTACGATATGAGCGCGTGGCATTAAGATGTCGGCCGCCTGCAAGACCGGATATCCCAACAAACCAAAAGGCATCTCGTTCAGATGAGCCGCTCGCGCCATATCTTTGATGGATGGCAGACGGCTAAGGCGGGGCACGGTAGCCAAATTGCCAAAGAAAAGATTCATTTCATAGACAGCATGGATGGCACTTTGTAGATAAATGGTACAGCGTTCAGGATCAAGGCCGCAAGCCAAATTGGCGATGGCCACTTCGTACGCATTTGTGCGTATGTCGAAGATATCTTCCTTCGTGTTCTTCGTGGTCAGGACATGCAAGTCGGCGATGATGAAGTAACTCTCGTACTCGTCCTGCAATTTCACGCGGTTGCTGATGCTGCCTACGTAATGACCCAGGTGCATCGGTCCAGTGGGCCGGTCCCCTGTCAACATTCGCTTTTTAGTCATAATATTTACTCCTGGAGTGAAATGCGCTTCCGCGCTTCATCTCACTCACATTAATCCTTGTTCGGCCCGATCGACGGCCACTAACAGCGCCTGGGCTTTGTTCACGCACTCCTGATGTTCTCCTGCCGGATCGCTGTCAGCCACAATACCAGCGCCAGCCTGTACGTAGACGTAGTCGCCTTGAACCAACATGGTGCGGATGGCGATACAGGTATCCATGCTGCCGTCGTAGCTGAAGTAACCAACCGCCCCGGCGTACAGACCGCGCCGCTGCTCTTCCAGCTCCTCGATGATTTCCATCGCCCGCACCTTGGGCGCACCGCTGACGGTGCCTGCGGGAAAGGTGGCGCGCATCAGGTCAAAAGCATCCATCCCGGGCCTCACGCGTCCCTCAACATGGCTGACAATGTGCATGACGTGGCTGTAACGCTCAATGTTCATAAAGTCCCTGACGTTGACACTGCCATACTCACAGACACGGCCGATATCATTGCGCCCCAGATCAACCAACATCACATGTTCAGCACGCTCTTTCGGGTCGGCCAACAACTCAGATTCCAGAGCCTGATCTTCGGCGGCCGTTTCCCCGCGCCATCGCGTTCCAGCAATAGGCCGCACACTGGCCACCTCATCCTCCAAGCGCACGTGCATCTCCGGAGACGCACCAATGACCTGTAGATCAATCTTGCCAAAATCGAAGTAGAACATATATGGCGAAGGATTGAGCATGCGCAAGGCACGGTAAATAGCAAAAGGATGGGCGCTGCTCTTACGGCTGAAACGCTGGCTTAAAACCACCTGGAATATATCACCGGCAGCGATATATTCTTTTGCCTGGCGCACGATCTCTTCATAGCGCTCTGGCGGCATATTGCTTGTGGTGTGGCCGTTGCCTTTAGCACCCCAACGCCTTTGTGGAACTGCGGGTAAAGGGCGTAGCAGTTTTTCACTCACACGCTCAATACGCTGGATCGCCGCCACGTAAGCTCCCTCGACGTCCTGCCCCACATGTGCATTAGACAAGATAATCAAGCGATGACGGGCATGGTCAAACACAACCAAGGTATCGGCCAGTAGAAAAATCGCGTCAGGAACGTCGAGGACCGCTTCGGCCGAAGCAGGCAGTCTTTCGAAAAAGCGCACCAAATCGTAGCCAAGATACCCCACGGCGCCTCCGTTGAAACGAGGTAGGCCTGGCATGTCAACAGGCACGTACTGATCTAGTTCCGCCTTGAGGACGTCCAGCAAATCCTCGTTCTCAACCAGGTCGCGGGTCTCGCTGCCACCGGTCATGATAGTGGTGACTGACTGCCCATTGAGAGCAATCATGCCACGAGGGTTTACGCCGACAAAGGAATAACGGCCGACTTGTTCGCCGCCTTCAACCGATTCTAGCAAGAAGGAAGGTCCTACCTCGCTCAAAAGCTTGAGATAGACAGATACCGGTGTCTCCAAATCCGCGGCAAACTCGCGGTAAACCGGGATCAGATTCGCTGCTCCGCTTGCCAGCGAACGGAAGTCGTCTAGCGTTGGTTGATAAACATCCATAAAGCACCCCGTCTTAAAGGTTTCTAGAAATGCTAGGCATTTGTTTCACGCTGTCGCGAACAAATTTCGCTTAATATGCCTGGCATTTGGGCATAAGATTGGTTGGTCTAATTAATCGATCTGCGGCAATTTTTGCATGGCTTCTTTAATTGCTTGCGCCGGATAATCATAATCACGCAAATCGCCCTTCAGATAGGCATCATATGCCGTCATATCGAAGTACCCGTGCCCACTGAAGTTGAATACAATAACCTTTTCTTCGCCACTTTTCTTACACTTCAGCGCCTCATCAATAGCCACCGCAATGGCATGCGTGGTTTCCGGAGCGGGAATGATGCCCTCCGCTCGAGTGAAGGTCTTGGCTGCTTCAAAGGTAGCTAACTGGTGCACCGAGCGCGCCTCCACATAACCATGATTAACCAATGCGCTGACTTGCGGTGACATGCCATGATAGCGCAAGCCACCAGCATGAATACTGGGGGGCACAAAGTCGTGACCCAGGGTGTGCATCTTGATAATCGGTGCCATCTTGGCCGTATCACCATAATCAAACGTATATTTGCCCCGGGTTAAGGTTGGTGAGGCCGCAGGTTCAGCGGCAATGACTGTCGTATCCTTGCCATTTGTGAAGTTCTGGTGCAGGAATGGGAAAGCAAAGCCGCCAAAATTAGATCCGCCGCCCGTGCAGGCGATCAAGAAATCCGGATATTCGCCTGCCATCTCCAACTGATCCAATGTCTCTTGCCCAACGACAGTTTGATGCAGCAGAACATGGTTAAGCACCGAACCCAGACTATATTTCTTGGTGCCGCCTGAAGTGGCTGCAGCTTCAACCGCCTCGGAAATAGCAATACCCAATGAGCCAGGGCTTTTGGGGTCCGCGGCCAGCAGCGCACTGCCGTATTGCGTGCGTTCATTAGGGCTGGGATATACATCAGCGCCAAAAGTTTGCATCATAATACGCCGGTAAGGCTTCTGGTCGTAGGACGCTCTTACCATATATACTTCTAGATCCAGATCGTAAAAGTTACAAGCCATGGACAACGCCGAGCCCCATTGGCCAGCCCCGGTCTCGGTCGTCAATGCCTGGACCCCTTCCTCTTTGTTGTAGAAGGCCTGGGCTACGGCCGTATTTGGCTTATGCGAGCCCACAGGGCTGGCGCCCTCATACTTGTAATATATATGGGCTGGTGTATCCAGCGCCTTCTCCAGGCGGCGGGCGCGGAAGAAGGGAGTCGGCCGCCACAGCTTGTACACCTCGCGCACCGGTTCCGGAATCTCAATCCAGCGCTCGGTGCTCACCTCTTGCATAATCAAGCTCATAGGGAAAAGCACACTCAAGAAATCCGGCGTCACCGGCTCCTTGGTGCCCGGATGCAATACCGGTGCTGGTGGAAAGGGCGCGTCAGCATTGATGTTGTACCATGCCTTCGGCAATTGGCTCTCATCCAATAAATACTTCGTTTGTTCGCTCATGATTTTTCTCCTTACCTCACGGATTGAGTGATAACTTTAGCTTTCATCTTCGGCTGATTGCTGAAAGCTGAAAGCTGTCACCTAAAACAAAAAACGCCCTCATCCCTGGTCAGGGACGAGAGCGTCTAAAATCATTCCCGCGGTGCCACCCCGCTTAAGCCGGCCAACTCAGAAAACGAAAAACGCGCCGTGAATGCGCGTTCCATACCAGCTTCACTTCAGTCCGGTTGTCTTTAGAAGACAACGAGACCTGCGCCCTATAACGGAGGCTTCCGACCTGAGTTACTGTATCAACTGCTTTCTCCCAGGCGACTCCTCGGCCCATTCACCCGCTGCGCTGACATTGACCTTCCAGCAAAATGGCCAACTCTCTACGACTCGCTTCGCGGGATACTCTTCCGAATCCACGTCATTAACTATTTAGTTGGTAAAATATTAGCATGAGCGTCACTCTGTGTCAAACACGAATTTGCCCACAGTTACGCGGGGAAGAGCTGAAGATTGATGACGGTGAGCTGTCAGTAAGGAAACACTTGGACCACAAACATAACAGATGTCTGAAGTGAAGGCAGAAACTCAAGCAAATGATGCTGGCTCGACCAGCGGCTAGTGGCACAATCTTGCCATTCGTTGTCATTACCCAACTGGCTCAAATAATGATCGCAAGGAACCCATCGCACCGTAACATCCACATGAAGCCCCAGGTCAGTTCATTGGCAGCACGGTTGGCAGATTTCCTCGATTCCGGTGCAGATAATCAGGCACATAAATGAGCTCTCAAATAAATTGGATCACGGCCGCTCTCTGAGTTCCACATGAAACTCCCCATCTGATTTTCCGTAAATTCTTATAATTCATCATCTACATTACACACAAAAGCACCTAAGGAGCTCAGCCGGTGAGAAAAAAGCGTTCGCTTCTATTCTTTTTACTTCTATTGATCCTTCCTGCCTGCCAGGCATTCGATAATACGCCAGTTGCTGTGTCCACGAGACAATCTTCGGCGCCCGCAGCTACCCAAATTCCCCTGGCAACGGTGACAGCCCCCGATACGGTCGAACCATTGCCCACGTCCGATGCTGATCCAGGGTCCTCACCCACGGCCGTTTCCGCAGAATCTGCCGTGCTTCCGGCTCCTTCGATATTCGAAACGACCTGGGACAACCGGGAACTATTCCGAGCGGGACTTATTCCAGAGCAGCAAGACGTGCTGGATGCGTTGCCTGGAGCAAGCGTATACCATATGGTGCTAAACTTTGACGAGCCAACGGCCGTCACTGGACAGATGGAAGTGCGCTACACCAATCAGGAAACAATCCCTTTGGACTCGATATACTTTCATATCTTTCCTGATCAACTGGGAGGTCACATTACCTTTGGCGATGTTACTTTGAATGGCCAGGCGGCTGAGACCAAGCGTGATGCAACCACCCTGCAAGTGCTTTTAGAAACGCCCATCGAACCAGGGCAGCAAGCCATCGTTCAGATGGGTTTTAAGACGGCCGTCCCCAGTGAGGTCAGTACCCTATACAATATTCTGGGCTATAACGAAGGAATCCTGGCCCTGGCTCACTTCTACCCCATGATCGCTACTTACGACGACCATGGCTGGCATATTGAATCCTCTCCCGATCATGGAGATGAAACATACGCCGACATGAGCTTTTTCCTCGTGCAAGTCAACGCCCCAGAAAAGCAGACGGTGGTTACGAGCGGCGTGGAAATCGAGCGTGGTGAGACAGCCGGCAAGCAGAACATCACCATCGCCGCCGGTCCTGTACGCGATTTCTATTTGGTGATGAGCGAACGCTTTAATGTCGTCTCTGATCACGCAGGCCCGGTACAGATTAACAGCTATGCACCGCGGGAACTGCTCGACGGAGCCGGTTTTGCACTTCAAAGCGCTGGCCACGCCTTGCAAAGCTACAATGAGCGCTTTGGCCCTTATCCTTACCGTGAATTGGACATCGTCAGCACGCCCACGCAGGCGTTGGGGGTCGAATATCCGGGTATATTTGCCAATGCCTTGCGCATCTACGATCTTGATCAAGCTGCCGCTTCAGGCTTACCAAACGCCGTCTTGTTGGAATCTGTAACCGCCCACGAAGTGGCTCACCAATGGTTCTACAATCTGGTAGGCAACGACCAGCTCAACGAACCGTGGCTAGATGAAGCGCTAGCCCAATATGTCACCTGGATGTACTACGTCGATCGTTATGGAGAGGAAGCTGCACAACCTTTTTACGACAGCTTAGAAGGACGCTGGGCCCGCAACGAGTTTGCCGATATTCCCATTGGCCTTCCTGCGGAAGATTACGACGCCGCCGATTATGGCGCGATTGTCTACGGCCGTGGTCCAATCTTTCTCAATCAACTGGCACAGGAAATGGGCCAGGAGACGTTTGACGCCTTTCTGCGCGATTACAGCGAGGTATTTCGTTGGCAGATAGCCACTTCTGAAGAGTTCCAAGCGCTGGCGGAGGAGCACTGTAACTGCGATTTGTCAACGCCTTTCGCAGAATCAGTATATGCACGGTAGGGCAGGAGGCAGGTGTCGGGTATCAGGTAGCAGGTGGCAGGTGGCAGGTCAAGTAAAACTAGGACGGATCGCGTCAAAACTGTCGGCTGTTTTTGTTGGTTGCTGGTGGTTGTGGTTTGAGACAGGTTCCTATGGATCGCGACTGGCGTCCACGGCAGAAGATCTGGTGATGCTTGCCAGATCGGTCACGGCCAGTTTTATCTGCAAACCGCGCTGGCCGGCGCTGATAACGACCCAGTCATACGCTGTGGCTGTTTTGTCTAGATAGATATCAAAGCCGCGATTGAGCAGTGCCAGCGCCGAAATACCACCTACTTGTAGACCGGTCAGGCGCTCCGCTTCCCGATGTGAGGCCATCTTTAGCTTCTTTTCCTTAACCGCTCGGGCCAATTTCTTCAAGTCAAGCTGCCGGTCCGATGGTATCATGACCAACATTGGCTTTCCCGATTGGGGACGAGGCACCAGCAAGGTCTTGAAAACTCGCCCGGCCGGCATCCCTAAAGCGGCGGCAACTTCCTGAGCGTCGCGTATTGATGCTGGATAGGCATAAGATTCATAATCCACCTTCTTACCCTCAAGTACTTTCATGGCCAAAGTCTTCTTCTTATTCATGCCAGCACTCTACCATATTGGATTGCACTTCACTTGCTACCGCGCCGCACCAACACGAGGACTCCCGCCAATGACAGCAGCATCACTGCGCCAAATAACAACAAACCTGCTTGTTCGCTCAATACTACCAGCCTTCCCTGGATCACCGCCTCTGTCGGTACGGCCGTAGCGGTCGCCTGCGGCGTGTCTGTGGCCGTCGCCGTGGCAGTGGTAGTGGCCGATGGCGTAGGCAAAGAAGTCGGGGTGTAAGTCGATGTTGCCGTGTAAGTTGGCGTCGGCGTATAGGTAGCAGTCGCTGTGGGCAAGGGCGTTTGGGTGGCTGTGGGCCAGGGCGTAAAAGTGAGCGTCTGCTGCGGTGTGTAGGTCACCGATCTCCAAGCTGGCCTTGCTGAAGGGGATGGCGGATCTCCATCAAGAGATACGCCACTCTCCACCAGGAAAATGGGTGGACCGCCAATATCACAAGCGCCCCGGCAGCGTGCTCCCTCCAGTACAATCGGGTAAGATCCGTTTTCAGCCTTTACTGGTTTCTTCTGACCAAGAAAATCCACCATTACAGCTGATTCCGCCAAAGCGGGCACCGCCATGGTGATGCGACGATCTCTCCTGGCCCAGAGGACGCGCATGACCTCATCTGCTCGTGTAAACGTAACAATATAATAGTCCTGAGCCTCGTTCACATGAACCGGCCCGCTGAAGTCGCGCAACTGCTCGATGGTCGTCCTATAAGCCAGGTATGCTGGTCGCTGCGAAAAATCAGGACGCAAAATACCAAATGATTCGCCTGCTTCAGGCAAAAGAATGTCAATCAGCTTATACACACCCATGCGTTCCGCCCCAGCACCAAAACCGAGGGCGTGGGCCTGGATGATGTACCATGCCTGCTGATCCAGGTCTACCTGAAACAACGGCCGTTCTACTGGCCACCAGGGATCTAGATTAGGGGCTGCATTCGTTTCATTAACCCAAATCGGTTTGTCCATCCCATACTCATTTTGCAGTTCATCCACCTCGCGCACCAATTCGCCAATAGTCTCCACGCGAAAGTAAATATGCAGAGAAAGCGCATCAAAATAATAGTCGTATTCCTTTGCCATCGGATCCGCGGTTACCACCTCGAAGAACTCGCGCAGGTATTCGGGATCATGCCAGTAGGAATATCCGGCCAGATGGATAGTCGCCTGTGGATCGCTTTCCTTGGCCACAAGATAAGCGACTTGTAGCAAGCGCACATATTCTTCGACCGTTCCATCAAATTCGTGCCCGTACACCCCGGCCTCGATTTCAGGCTCGTTCCAGATGATCCAGTTGTGCACGCCTAGAGGCGCATAATACTCCACAACCCGTCGCACATAATTGGCCCACAAATTATCGGGATCATCGTGGGGAAGCGACAAGCCGCGAGGGACGCCGGAAAACGGATCCCCATCGGTTGCCCAGGCCGGCGTATTCTTGAGCAGACCAACCACAACCCTTTCTTGCGCATTCGCTTCAACTAGCCATTCTTCCAGGACGTGCAAGGTATTCCAATCATCAGAATCTGTTGGCTGAATCTCGTTCCAATAAAATAGAATCCGCTCCCACCCTACTCGCAGCTCGGCCGATTCCTGGGGAGCCCAAAAAGATTCAATGGCCCCGAAACGGGGATCGACAGCGGGCGGTGTAGCGGTCGGGTCAGGCGGGTCATCATCCGCCTGAACATATGTTGCAGCAAGACCCAGGCAACCCATGATGATCAGCGGTATGAGGACGACCCAAATTGATTTCAAATGCATTCTTGTATCAAACATACTACCTGCGCTTGTTTTCTCTCACCTTCTCAGCCGTCGCTGTATAAAAACGAAGGGCTACAATGACCATAATCTGCAATACGCTACCAATTGTAATATGCACCTGCAAACGAGCGGGATTATAATACCAACGACTCACAATCGGTAATGGTCATAAGGAGCCATCATGAAACGCAAACGAACCCTCATCCTGTCAGTCACATCTGCCCTGATTCTATTTGGCGTAGTATTGTCACTTATCTCCGAACCGTTGTCCGCTCCTCTTGCAGCAAATAACCTGGGGGACAACGAACTCAATCCGCTCGTCCCCAGTACACCGCGCGACTTTCTTCTGCCCGGAACCCAGCCTGACAATTTGATCCACAATATCACTTCTCCACAACTATGTACTGCTTGCCACGCCGGGTACGCTACCCGCACCGGTCAGCCTAAGGAAACAGAAACGTGGACAGCCTGGGCAGGCAGTATGATGGCTCAAGCAGGGCGTGATCCACTATTTTACGCTGCGCTGGACGTGGCCAACGGCGATGCTGCCCACAGCGGCGAGTTTTGCCTGCGTTGTCATATGCCAAGCGGTTGGCTAGAAGGGCGTTCCTCTGCCTCTGATGGCTCAGCCATGACTGCCAAGGACTTGGAAGGTGTTCAATGCGCTGTATGCCATCGCATGGTAGATCCTGTGTCATCAGCCGGGAACCCGACTCGCGACAGCCAAATACTGGCCGATCTAGAGTCTCCTGTCTCATTTATTGGCAGCGGCTCCATGGTAGTCGACCCGGAGGATTATCGGCGAGGGCCCTTCGACGTAGTCGCAGACCAGGGTTTCGATCCCCACATACTGTGGGGTGCCGAAGCCACGTTGGTCTCACCTTATCATCAGGAATCAGCATTCTGTGGTACCTGTCACGACATCAACAACCCCATGTTCACCTGGGATGAAGCCGCTCAGGAATACAAGCCCAATCCCCTGAACCAACCAGGTGATCCCGCCAACGGTTTCCCCATCGAGCGAACCTACAGTGAGTGGCGCGAGAGCGCGTTTAATTCCGAAGAGGGTGTTTACGCCCCGCAGTTTGGCGGCAATAAGCAATATGTTTCCACCTGCCAGGATTGCCACATGCGCGATATCACCGGAGTTGGGGGCGTTTTCATTGGTGGCGTCGATTTTGTTACACGCGACGACTTGCCACTGCATGATTTGACAGGAGCCAACACCTGGGTACCGCAAATTATCCCCCTTCATCCAGTGTTCAGCGCAACCTTCAAGACCTCCCCGGCACGGAGTGAAGCGCTTAAGTACGGTATCGAGCGCGCACGATTGATGCTCAAAAACGCGGCTGCTCTTGATGTTTACCGCCAGGATAACCAGCTCGTCGTGACGGTCGCCAACCGATCCGGCCATAAGTTGCCCTCGGGCTACGTCGAAGGGCGGCGGATGTGGTTACAGGTAGAAGGGTATGATGCCGGTGGACAGTTGATTTACAGTTCAGGCAAGTACGATCAAGCCACAGGTGAGCTGCAAGGATATCATACCGATCCCACGCTAAAGGTTTACGAAGCGGAACAAGGCTTGACCGATGATTGGGCTTTCCAAATTGGTCTGGCTCCAGGTCCGAGCTTCCACTTCGCCCTAAACAATCAGGTGGTCAACGACAATCGTATCCCGCCCCGCGGCTACACCTTTGAAGCCTTTAACAAAGCTGGGGCCGCACCCTATACGGATGGTAAGCCCGATCCTGACAGGTATCCAGATGGTCACTCTTGGGATACAACGCTCTACGAGTTACCTGACGGTGTGGCTCGCGGTGTGGTAAGATTGTTATACCAAACGGCCTCCAAGGAGTATATTGAATTCCTGCGGGACAATAATCCTTATGCCGGCAATAACAACGGTAAAATCCTTTATGACCTGTGGCAACAGAGTGGTCGCAGCCAACCGGAACTGATGGCTGAATATGAATTCGGCCTAAATACGACGCGCCACCACTTACCGGCAATCCAACGGCCGTAAACCATGATATTGCGGCCTGCCCAACAAGCGATCCTGCAATACCAACACGGCCGCATGGCGGTGAGCGCCGTGCCGGGCAGTGGCAAGACATTTACCCTTGCGCTGTTAGCTGCACAGCTCGTCGCCGCAGGATACAACACTGACAATCAAACCCTCGATCCTGATAACGATCAACACGTCATGATCGTCACCTATCTCAATGCAAGCGTAGACACTTTCAAGGCGCGCATACGCAAACGGCTAGAAGAAATGGACCTGCCACCCGACCTTGGCTATGAAGTACGCACGCTACACAGTTTAGCTCTGGAAATTGTGCGCCTGTCCGAAAGCGGCCTGGGCGCCGCCAACCACGATCCGGCAGTCCTGGATCAAACACAGAGCTCTCACTTCCTGGCCGCGGCAGTAGATGGCTGGATAGAAGCAAATCCCCACTTATGGCATGCCTTCTTAAGCAACGACAGCCCTCGGGAACGCGCCCTCTGGCGAAAAATTAGTGAAGATACAGCGCACTCCTTCATTCGCAGCGCCAAAAACAACCGCTATCAACCCTATGAGATCCTGACCCAGTTGGCAGAGCAGGCGGCACAAGAGAACGGGTACGAGCAACCTGATCTGTCTCTTTCAAATTCTCCGTTGCTGCACATGATGACCGGGATATACGGCCGTTACCAATCCATTCTCACCCACCAAGGTGCGCTGGACTTTGACGATCTCATTTGGCTGGCCACGGATCTGCTTGAAGCGCGGCCGGAGCTGGCCCTAGAACTTCGCCTTCGCTGGCCCTATGTCCTGGAGGACGAGGCCCAGGACAGCGTACCCCTGCAAGAAATCCTTTTGTCCTCATTGACCGGTTCGAGTGGCAACTGGGTGCGTGTTGGAGATCCCAATCAGGCCATCACCAGCACCTTCACCGCCGCTCACCCACGCTTCTTCAATGCATTCCTCGATCTCGAAGATGTGCTCAGCCTGCCGTTGCCCAATAGTGGCCGTTGTGCGCCGCTCATAATGGGTGCGGCTAACGCGATGCTCGACTGGGTCATTGATAAACACCCCGTAACGGAAGTGCGTCACCACACCTTCCGCCGCCAGCACATTCTGCCCACCCCGCCCGGTGACGCGCAACCAAATCCTGAAGACAGTGAAGCGGATATACGTATAAAAGTCTACCGCCATCGAGAAGATGAGGAGCTACCGGCCGTCGCCCATATGGCCGTCCAATATGCGAAAACCAACCCCCACCATACTCTGGCCATTCTTGTCCCCACCCACCAACTCGGCCATCAGGTTTCCGATTACCTGGACGATCTCGATGCTCCTTACGATAGCTTGCTGCGCGGGGGCACGCGTGAACGAGAAGTAGCTACCGCCATGCATGCTATTTTATCAGTTTTGGCCGATCCATTGGACACAAAGGCTCTCGCGGCTGCCCATGCCAGTCTGCATGAGTTGGGACATCCTGCTGCGCTCGCGCCGGACGAAGAGCTTTCCCACCTACACACGATAATACGCAGCGTCCACAAACCAGAATCGCTGCTTTTCCCGTGGGACTCCTCCGATATCGCCAAGGCATTGCCGGCCGATATTGCCAATGCTGACGAAGTACAGCGAATTGAACGATTCGCCACATTCATGCAGCAGATCTTTAGTTTAAGGATGCTGCCCGTAGATGACCTTGCCTTGGCTCTTGGCGATGAATTATTTACCCAGGGAACCTCGAGCGAGGCAGATCTGGCAGTCTCCTACCAATTAGCAAACGTCCTGCGCAATTGGCGTGAAATGCAGCCCGAATGGCGACTGCCCGATTTGGCCGCGGAATTGGCCAACGTAGCCAGCGGGCGGCGCAAGCTGCCTTTGGCTCGTCCCAGTGACTATGGGTTCGAGCCAGGCCCTGGCCGCATTTCCTTATCCACGCAACACAGCGCCAAGGGTCTTGAATGGGACGCTGTTTTTTTGCTTGGCATTGATGGCTTCTGGATTCCGGGCACCCTTGACGCCCCATTCCGCGGTGCGTACGAATTCTTAGGTGGCGACCCAATGGCCGAAGTAACCGCCCAATTAAGCTATTTGATGATGCAGGGCAACACAAGAATATACCCTGGCCGGTCGGCAACGGAATCAGCACACATCGAGGTCATGAGTGAGCGATTGCGTCTGTTGTACGTGGGAATTACGCGGGCACGTCGCTTCCTGCATCTCAGCCGCAGCCGCACGACGCGGCAATATAGTAAAGAGCGAGACGCGGAACCTGCCACCGTACTGGGCGTGTTATATCAATACTTAAAAAATCAACGAGCGTAGCATTTTCTTATGGAAATCATCATCCCCCTTTTATTAGTCTTTGGTTTAGCGCTAGCAGCCAACTTAGTCGCCGCCAGGGATAGCCAGTCGGCTAATGACCTGTTTGATTTGGCGCTCGCCATCATTAATATCCCGCTTCTACTGTTGGGCGTTCTGCTTCTAATTATCCCCCCCGAGTTCACATCCTTCCTGGTCGAGTTAGAGATACCGGCCATAGATTTAGACACCGCAGGTTGGCTGCTAATGGCCATTGCGATTTGGTCGATACTTTTTTGTTTGCGCCCGGTTCGACGCCTGCTGGCGCGCTTGTTGCCGCTGGATCCGCAATCACCAGTTCATACTTTGGCTTTGATTCTCACTGGATACTTGGTCGGTAACACTTTGTTCTCCCTCACCCAAGATGTCGTGGCCGAATTGGTCAGTACCGGAGTCATTGTCACTATCGCCGATATAGTTTTGCAGCAGCTAGCATTTGTTCTGGTAGCTTTCGTCGGCGCCGGTTACCTGACCAGGCGAAATCTAAAGCAAATTAGTCTGCGCTTAGGTCTCGTGCGGCCCGACGCGAGCCAACTACTTCTCGGTCTGGCTTCAATTGGTATACTGCTCACACTACAATGGGCAATCGGCATCGTATGGCTGCTCGTGGATCCGGAGCAGGCCGAGTTTTTTGGCGAGTTGAACGACGCCTTGTTATCCGGTCTGGACAGTTTTGGTGAATGGTTCATTTTAGCCCTTGCCTCCGGTATGGGTGAAGAGATACTTTTCCGCGGCGC
>JAACFF010000004.1 GCA_009937635.1 Chloroflexota bacterium | reverse complement strand
TACAGCGGCCCGATCATTGAGCCGGGCAGAATGACCGTGGCTTCATACCTGCAGCAGCATGGATACCAAACAGCCTGCTTTGGCAAGTGGCACCTGGGCTGGGAGTGGGCCAAACAAGGGACGGCCGTTGAAGAAGTTGATTACACCAGGCCCATCGCAAACGGCCCCACCAGCAGAGGCTTTGACACTTTCTTTGGTATTGGCGCTTCTCTGGACATGCCGCCCTATGTCTACGTCGAAAACGAGAACGTCACGGCCGTTCCCGATCAGTACACTAACGGCCGTGAAGGCAAACAGCTCTGGCGCGCGGGGCCAATCGCCCCTGATTTCAAGCACGAAGAGGTCTTGCCGCGGCTGACCGCGCGCGTCCTGGATGCTATCGACCAGATGGCCCAAGAAGTCTCTCCCTTCTTTATCTACTTCCCTTTGCCCGCTCCGCACACCCCTATGCTGCCTACCGCCCAATTCCAGGGCCAATCCGGCACCAACGAATATGGCGACTTCTGCCTCCAGGTTGACGACGTGGTGGGCCAAATCATGCAGGCGCTGGACCTCAATGGCCTGAGCGAAAACAGTATCATCATCTTTGCCAGCGACAATGGCGCTCCGCCAAGCGCCGACTTCCAGGAATTGGCCGCGTTTGATCATTATCCCAGCTACCTATTCCGCGGGCATAAGGCCGACATCTATGAAGGCGGCCACCGCATTCCCCTGCTCATTCGCTGGCCGGGGACAATCAAAGCCGGTTCTGCCTGTGACGAGACTGTCTGTTTGTCTGATCTGTTGGCCACGTGTGCGGATATCCTGGGTGAGGATCTGCCGCCCAACGCCGGTGAAGATAGCGTCAGCAACCTACCCCTGTGGTTGGGAGCGTCTTTGGATGAACCCCTGCGCGAAGCGACCGTTCACACCTCAATCGATGGCTCCCTCTCCATCCGCCAGGGACATTGGAAACTGGAAATGTGCCCTGGTTCCGGCGGTTGGAGCTTTCCCCGACCCGGACCCGAAAGCGCAGGCCTGCCGCCCATCCAGCTCTACGATCTTCAAGCGGATATCAGCGAACGCCATAATCTAGCACAACGACACCCCGACATTGTGCAGCATCTGCAGGAATTGTTGACTGAGTATGTGCGTAACGGCCGTAGTACTCCCGGCCCTCTCCAAGAAAATGATGGAGACACCATTTGGAAACAACTTTGGTGGATGGATAACTAATTACCTAATAAGAGTCTGGCCGCATTTGAACAGTTCACCTAAGCCCTCCGCGCTGCCCAACCTCCTCACTCTCTATTGCAGAAGGTTCCGCCACTCCTCGTGCCAAAGGCCCTCACAAGCCAGAACCTTAGCTGAGTTCCAAGACTCCCCAGCCTCATATTTAATCAGGATTAATACCGGTCGGGTGGTGAACCACCCACCTTTTGCAGCCTCAGGGATCATCCTGGCTTGCTCTGGCAAGGTACGAGCGAAATCGGCATGTGCTGAAACCAGAAAATGCTTGCCCTTGACGCTATTGGCCAGATCAAACAGCTCATGGCCGCCAATAGAGCCAGCCTTGAGACTGGCGTCCAGTTGAATCTCAGATGTGGAGGTCAGATCGCTGACTGCTTTAGCAAACAAGAGAGCCGTCTCTACGCAGCGCGCCTTTGGCGAACTGACGACAACCTTTATCTTCGGCGTCTCATCATCAATCAACTCCCTGAACCGTTCAGCAGTTCTTTCCACTTCTCGCCAGCCTTGCTCGGTCAAGCCTCGAAACGGATGCGCCTTCTTATCGCGCGCATCTGCATGAGTGATACATGTAATATACATGGAGTACCTCCCTTTATAACGATTTGAGGGGTGCGCATAACTATTATCTAGCCGTAGAGAGATGGTACTACAAAAACAGCCATTAAGTAAAACCCTTTGCGATTTCTACGTTGAAGTGCTTGTGTGAGTATCCTTACACAGGGATGGCTGATTCTGTTCATATGGGATTGACGGCCGATAGCCCTCTCCATATGGTCTTTATTATGGACGAGCAGACGGCCGACGAGTTGAAGCCGCTTTGGACATGTCCCGCATGTGGGCACCGATTCGCCTCGTCCAACCCGAGGACATTGACCATCAATTCGAGGCGCTGGTGAGGGAAGCTTATGCAGTCGGACGACAAGAGCATCTCAAGAGTCGCCCGCCATGACCATGATCTCCCGGCGCTTAAGAGAATGAGAGCAATCAAGCGAGATCAGGCCGGCGTCACGCCACATTGCTCGTGTGCTTGATAACGGGCTTCTGGTTATGCGCGCTTTGTTTTGCCCTGCTCCCGCCAGGAACCGCACCAGCCGTTAAATCCAGACCAAAAGTCAGGACCGAAGTCAAACCGGTAATGACGGCCGTGTGGTCTTTTGCCGCTAAAGAAGCTTGTGGGATCCATGAAGTGGATCATCCTGCGGATGGATTCTTTATCCCCCTTGATCTCAATACGGAACCCGTCCTCTGTTTCGATCACTTTGAACTCACTAATTATCTTTTCCATGTCGTCCTCCGAGTCAGTCGAACAGAATACCTGTATGTGCATTCAGGAAGCGGACACTAGCCATTCCTACCTTTGTTTTACTTCAGCAGTATTAGAATTACATTTATTGTCCGCGTGTTAGAAGCGAGAACCTGGTGCTCATTCTACAATCATCATAGCTGATCCTCGCTCAACCACGGCAATTATGGACTATAATTCTCTTAGGTGAGAATTATGAATATTTCGTTGAGCCGGCACGATCTCGGCTATCTGATCAGCGCACTCTTATTGGTTGTGGCCACGGTTACCGCTGCCACTGGGCTGGTGTCAGACTTATGGGATTTGAACGACTTCGTCTACCATAAGTACGCGGGCTACATTCTGGCCGTCCTGGGCCTGGCCCATGTCGCTCTCCACTGGGGCCGGTTACGCTCTTACACTCGCTGGCGGCTGAGGGGGCACCCCAGAGTACGTCGTTCTGTTACGGCCGATACCAGGCGACGGGTCAAGCCACCGCAGAAAGCGCGCACAGATAAAGAGGAAGGCAGGCCGTCAGGAGCCTCGTGGTTAGGCGGCCGTCTTCGACTATCCCGGCGGGACTTCATTCCCCTGGCGCTAGGCGGAGGCCTGGGCCTCGCTCTGGGGCGTTTACTGCGCCCTGAGCCAGACCTGCCCTATGGAGGAGACGTGGGAATCATGTACCACGAATGGAGCAAGCCCAAGCTGCTGAGCCTATTGGCTGCTGTTTCCGACTGGGGCCGCCAGCCTCCCCAGTACAAAGAATACCCCTCGGCGCAAAGGATTTCTCTACCCCCTCCTGGGGAATTTTTGGGCTTGTCCACCGAAGAGGCTATCCAGCGCCGGAGATCGAGGCGGAACTACTCCGCTCAGGCCATGACCCTTGAAGAGCTCTCAACGCTGCTTTACCATACGGGTGGGATAACCGGCGAAAGCTGGGGACATAAACTGCGGTCTGCCCCTTCAGCCGGCGCGCTGTACCCCATCGAGGCCTATTTACTGATTCATCGCGTGGAGGGCCTGGAACCAGGCCTTTATCACTACGCCGTGCTAGAACACGCCCTGGAATTGCTGCACGCCGGGGATCTACGGGGCGAGATTGTGAAGCATGGTTTGATGCAGGAGTTTCTGGGCCAGGCCAACCTGGTGATCGTCTTTACCGCGATCTTCCAGCGATTGCGCTGGAAATACCAGGAGCGTTCATACCGCTACGCCTTGATAGAGGCGGGGCATCTGGGCCAGAATCTGTACCTGGCCGGGACCTCAATGGGCCTGGGCGCCTGTGCGGTAGGTGCTTTCCTAGACGAGGACCTCAATGCCTTGCTCGGCGTGGATGGGCAGGAGGAAGCCGCGATCTACATGCTCGCCGCGGGAAAGCTGTGAAGGGGTGGATACCATGCCAGGCGATAGGCGTACGATTAGACACGACGCGTTGACCGCAGCAAAGAGTAAACGGCCGTCTTCCGAGTCGCCAAGTTTGCTTCTGTTTAAATATTCCTTATAATACTATCCATTCACACGAGGCTTCAAAAATCCCGACCAGAGTCTCTGTTCTCAGCCAAAGCTGAACTTTTTACTGCCCTGAGGACGCTGCACGAATATGACATTCTGCTGCGAACAATAAATGCACCTATGTTTTCGCTGATCTTGTCCAACTGCCCGCGTCCGCCATCATAAGGAGAAAAATTATGATCTTGCACCGCGCCGTTTTTCAGGCCAAATTTGGCAAAGCAAATGATCTCGTAGCCGCATTCCAACAATCGACCGGTGGTATGCCCGCTGAACAAATGGAAGCGGTACAACCCAGGATTTTGACTGACATTAGCGGTCCGTTCGACACAGTCGTGTTGGAAACAACCCACGAGAGCCTGGCCGCACTAGAACAGTTCCGTATAGCTGTCTTCGCCGCTATGGATGCCGCCGAAGGGCCATCACCTATCGAGGGCTTAATCGAATCGGGAAGGAATGAATACTATACCATTGAGACTTAAACCGGAGACCGGGTAGGTTAGCTGATAGCTGTCAGCTATCAGCTATCCCCTGACACCTATTTCTTGAGGAGCATAGAAAATGAGCACACGAATCGCCGGCGGCCAAGCGATAGCAACTTTTCGAGAAGTCGCCATCGCTTTTGCTTTTAATGCCCTCCCAAAACTGTATACCCTTCCAATCTCAGTTTCTCGGCCAGGGCTGCTTCTGCTTGTTGGGCCAGTTTGTAGGGCATGGGATTATAGGCTTCGTAAAGCGTGGGCAGCAGGCGAAGGCCATAATCACGCACATAACCTCTTCCCGCTTGATGATTGTTCTTGTGATTTTGAAATCTCGCTTCTATAGAGAGACTGGTCATGCCCACGTAAACCGTGGGTAAATCTGGATCCGTTCCCGTTTTAACTCTGCGTCGATTACGAACTTCATTGTCAAGCAAGACGACATAGACTTTGCGATTGCCTTGTTTGGTTTCACGCGCTTGCAGAAGGATATCGTACGGGTAGCCAAACGTTTCCGCGCGCTTTTTTTCTAGAAGCAACGCGGCCTCGATCTCCGACCTGGTTTGCCAGGCCCCCATTTCTTGAGGTACGTTTATCGCTTCCGCTTCTTCTTCAAATACTTCGTCTGCATAAGCTTGCACTTCTTTTATTCTTTCGAGCCCATGCGGCGAAACATCGGCCAGCGAAATATCCGCGCATAAGCTCCGTAAAAGGCCATACGCTGAATATTCAACTTCAACGGCATCTGGATGATGGCTGGACCATGCTAAATGTTCTGCAACTAGCAAATCGTTCAGCGCGTCATCGAACGCATCCCTATCTACCGCAGTCATCAAATAGCGACTTTTCATTAGATTGGCGAATATGGCGTCAGGGGTTGCCTGCTCCTGCAAATCAATGAGCGAGATTAGTACAAACAATTGGAAGAGAGAACTCTGATTCATACTAGATATTGCACGATATGATCCTACTCGAATATTAGCATTACAGCTTACTTCTATATGGTACAGGTGGCAGCCGTAACCGCAAATACCGCCAAAGCTAGCGATGAGGAGTCAGGTATTAGGTGTCAGTCTGATACCTGACTCCTGCCACCTAATTTGTGACAGCTGATTGATCCAACAACCCAGATCAAGTATCATCTCTTGCCTATGGTCAATAATGTTGTGCTTAGTGACAAGCCCACTTTCGACCTCAAGCAGACAGTCACCGATAACCGCTTGCTTGGTTTGTGGCGCATGCTCACCGGCTACCGCTGGCTCTTCGTCGCGGCCACGATCAGCATTGGCCTTGCGGCCGTTTTCCATACCGGCTTCTTTTACCTCCTGCGTTACTACACTGACAATATACTCGGCGATTCCGACAAAGTTCGCCAACTGCCCTGGATCGCCCTGGGCTTTATCCTCTTAGCCCTGCTGCAAGGTACATTCACCTTCCTCAGCGGCCGTTGGGCCGCTGAGGCGGCGGAAGGGGCGACCGTTCGCTTGCGCGATTATCTCTACGATCACATCCAGCGCCTTTCCTTTGCCTACCACGACCGCACCTCCACCGGCGAATTGATCCAGCGCGCCACCTCCGATGTCGACGCCATGCGCCGCTTCTACGCCGAGCAGGCCATCGGCGCCGGCCGTATTGTCACCCTCTTCCTGGTCAACTTTGTCGCCTTGCTCTCACTCAACGTGCAGTTGGCCCTGATCTCCGTGGTTGTCATTCCCATCGTCCTCATCGTCTCCATCTTCTTCTTCAGCAAGATCAGCGAGCGTTACGAGCGCTTCCAGGAGCAGGAAGCGAAGCTGTCGACCACGCTGCAAGAAAACCTGACCGGCATTCGCGTTGTACGCGCCTTTGCCCGACGCGAGTACGAAGAAGATAAGTTCGAAGCGGACAACCAGGAACGTTTCCAACGGGGTAAAAGATTGTTGATGATGCACGCCGTTTACTGGCCCTCAACGGATATCCTCGTTGGGGCGCAGATGTTGATCGGCTTCTTCGTGGGGGCCATGATGGCTATCAACGGTACCATCACCCTGGGCACTTACCTGGCCTACATCGGCCTCTTGGGCTGGCTGCTCTGGCCCATGCGCAACCTCGGCCGTCTGATAGTGCAGATGTCTATGGGCATGGTCTCCTTCTCGCGCGTGCGCGAGATCATCAAGGAAGACCGGGAGCCGCTATACGTGGGCACTATCCAGCCCGATGGCGGCTTGCGCGGTGACATTCGTTTTGAACATGTCTGCTTTGAATATGGCAGCGAAGCCACCGTGTTGCGTGATATCAGCTTTGAATGCGCAGCGGGCCAATCGGTAGCACTCATCGGCGGCACCGGATCGGGCAAGACCTCGCTGGTCAATTTGCTGCCCCGCTTTTACGAATACACGGACGGCCGTATCACCCTGGACGACATCGAATTACGCGAGTACCCGCGCCACTATCTGCGCCGCCAGATTGGCATCGTGCAGCAAGAGCCTTTTCTCTTCTCGCGCACCATTCGCGAGAACATCAGCTACGGGGTCGGCCGGGAAATAACGGCCGAAGAAATAGAAGCGGCCGCCCGCGCTGCTTCCATCCATGAGGTCATCCTCACTTTCTCTGAAGGGTACAACACCATCGTCGGCGAAAAAGGGGTGACCCTCTCCGGCGGGCAGAAGCAGCGCATCACCCTGGCCCGCACCTTGCTCAAAGATCCGTGCATTCTCATTCTCGACGACGCCACTTCGTCGGTGGACATGGAGACGGAAGCGGCCATCCGCGATGCCCTGGAGCAGCTCATACCGGGACGCACAACCTTCATCATTGCCCACCGCATCCAGACCGTGATGAACGCCGATCTCATTCTCGTTTTAGACAAAGGGCGCGTCGTACAATGCGGCGCGCATGAAGAACTGCTGGAGGCCGAAGGACCCTACCAGCAGATATTTTATTTACAAGCACGTATAGAAGATGAACTAGCGCAAGATTTGGCGGGGGTAGTCTTGTAGTCCAGTGGTCTCGTAGTCTAATGGTCAAACCACTCGACTAAACGACTAACGACTACTCGACTAACGACTACCCGACTAATGAGTATCGACACTTTCGAAGAAGAAGAATTTGAAACCCAGTTTAATGGACAAACTGTACTGCGTATCTTGAAGCAGGCTTTGCCCTACTGGCCCATGCTCGTTGGCTTCCTGGTGGCCATCGCTCTGGTGGCGCTCAACGACGCTATCTTCACCTATATTTCGAAGCTTATCATCGACAACGCCATCCTGGGCGAAGATGCGCAGTTGCTGGTCCGGTATCTCTCTGTCTATGCAGTGCTCATTCTCGTGCAATCGGCGCTCGTATTTGGCTTTATCTATTTCGCCGGCATTTTGGGCGAACGCATCCGATACGATCTGCGGCGCAGGATGTTCAACCATCTGCAAGGGCTTTCCTTTTCCTATTTTGACCGCACGCCTGTAGGCTGGATCATCTCGCGCGTCACCTCCGACACGGAAAGGATCGCCGAACTCGTCTCCTGGGGCTTGCTCGACGTCACCTGGGGCGTCATGAGCGTCACCGTTTCGATGATCTTCATGTTCATCATCAACTGGAGGATGGCGCTGATCGTCCTGGTCACAATCCCCATCTTGATCGTCGTCGCCTTTGAATTCAAGCGCCACATTCTGACCGAGTTCCGGCGGGTGCGCATGATCAACTCCAAGATCACCGGTGCTTACAATGAAAACATCACCGGCGTGCGCGTCACCAAGTCGCTGGCGCGCGAAGAACAAGACTTGCAGGAGTTTCAGGGATTGTCCATGGACATGTACCAGGCCTCCTACCGCGCGGCCTGGCTCTCCGCCCTATTCTTACCCATCGTGCAGTTGATCACCGCCTTTGGCGTGGGCGCTGTGATCTGGTTTGGCGGTTTGCAAGCGGTGGCGGGCACGATGAGCGTGGGCGATATCCAGGCCTTTATCGGCTACATCACCTTTATGCTCTGGCCCGTGCAGGAGATGGCCCGCGTTTACGCGCAGATGCAGCAGTCTATCGCTTCCGGCGAACGCGCCTTTTCCCTCATCGACGCCGTGCCCGACATCCAGGATGCACCAGGAGCCCGCCAGCCGGAGAATATTCGCGGAGATATCCTATTCGATCACGTCGATTTCTATTATGAAGATGGCAAACCCGTCTTGCAGGACTTTAACCTGCTCGTCAATGAAGGGGAGACTATCGCCCTGGTAGGATCTACAGGCAGCGGCAAGTCGACCATCGTCAACCTGCTTTGCCGCTTCTACGAACCGCAGCACGGTCGTATTCTCTTCAATGGCGCAGATTACACCGAGCTGACGCAATTCGCGGTGCAGTCTCGCGTGGGTATGGTCTTGCAAACGCCGCATCTTTTCTCTGGCACGGTGCGTGAGAATTTGCGTTACGGCCGTCTTGATGCCAGCGACGAGGAGATAGTTGAGGCAGCTAAGCTGGCCGGTGCGCATGAGTTCATCATCACCCTGGAAAATGGGTATGATGAGGAAGTAGGGGAGGGAGGCAATCTGCTCTCAGTGGGACAAAAACAACTGGTCAGCCTGGCCCGCGCTATTCTGGCTCAGCCTGATATCTTCATCATGGACGAAGCCACGAGTTCAGTGGACACATTAACGGAAGCCTTGATCCAACGGGGCATGGAAGTGATGATGAAAGGACGTACCAGCTTCATCATCGCCCACCGCTTAAGCACCATCAAGCGCGCCGACCGCATCCTGGTCATCGAAAACGGCCGTATCGCCGAATCGGGCTCCCACGCCGATCTCATCCGCGCTCAAGGGCTCTACTACAACCTCTACACGCGCCAATTCCGCCGCGAGCGCGAAGCCTCCTACGGAACAACCCAAGGCTTAGCAAAAGCGTGGAGTTCGTAGCAGCAACTCACCCCGCTTCGCTCGCAACTCGCCCCTCGCTGCTCCCTACACATACGCCGCACTATGATCGTGCAGCACCGCCTTAATCTCCAGCGTATCCCGGCGCAGAGCAGCATCTCGGTCTACCTGCTTGGAGATCTTTTCATAGCCGTAAAGCACCGTCGTATGGTCGCGGTTACCCAGCCTGGCCCCAATCTGCGGTAAAGAAGCATCTGTTTCCGTGCGCGCCAGGTACATTGCCACCTGTCGCGGGTAGGAGATGGTGCGGCTGCGGCTGGAACTAGACAGAGCCTCTTCCGTCACCTTATAGTGCCGGCACACGGCCGTGACAACCTCATCCACTGTAACCTTGTCCCTCTGCTGCATCAGATCCGACAATGCCATATTCACAATATCCATATCAACCGCCTGGCCTGTCAATTGCGCATAGGCCATAACCTTATTTAATGCCCCTTCCAGTTCACGGATATTTTTACGTACCCGTTGGGCGATAAGTTCCGTGACATTATCCGGCACGTGAACGCCCAGGTCGTCAGCCTTCGACTGCAGAATGGCCTTGCGGGTCTCAATATCCGGCAACTGGATATCAGCCATCAGTCCCCATTCAAAGCGTGATTGCAGCCGCTCTTCCAGCGTAGCCATCGCCTTGGGCTGCCGGTCGCTGGAGATCACCACCTGTTTTCCATGGCTGTGTAGCTCGTTGAAGGTATGGAATAACTCCTCTTGTGTGCTTTCTTTGCCGGCAATAAATTGAATATCGTCAATCATCAGCACATCTGGCGTGCGGTACCGCTCGCGAAACTCAGACATGGTTTTATTGCGGATCGATTGCACCAGGTCATTGGTGAAGGTCTCTGAGGAGATATAACAGACGTTTTTGCCGCCGGCCTGGCATTTCTGGCCAATGGCGTGCAGCAAATGGGTTTTACCGAGACCCACGCCGCCATAAATAAAGAGCGGGTTATAAGTTTGCCCAGGATTCTCCGCCACAGAGAGCGCAGCAGCATGGGCCAACCTGTTACTGGACCCCACCACGAAACTGGTAAATGTGAAGCGATAGTTAAGAGCGCTGTTAGATTCATCCCCCGCTGGGGCAGGGTACACTGCTGCTGTTTCTTGCAGCCGGGCGGCGTTGGGTTGGGCCTTACGCTTGCCGGCCCCATTCTTGAGAACCTTGGTCGGGGGGGCAATGATCTCGTCTGACCAAACGACAAAACGAATATTGACTGGCTGGCGCGAGATAGCTGTGAGCGTACGCAGAATCGTGTCGTGGAGCCGGTTTTCCAGCCAATCCTTGGCGTAATCATTGCGCACGCCGATGACGAACTCATTCTCTTCTTTGGCCAGCAATCGCGCATCCTTCAACCAGGTGTTAAAAGTTGCTTTGGTCATCTGTAATTCTAACTCGCCAAGTGTGGCTTTCCATGCAGTTTCAGGGGACATATCTTCCATTACACAAGCTACTTGCCATCCGGCAACTGGGCGCATTTAACTAGCAGTAATTAAACCGCAAAATTCGCTTTTTCTTTTAGTGGGTTGATGCTGTCTGTTGCAATAGGTGGAAATAGACGGTAACTACAATGTCCTTATGATTCCTGTTGATTTCCCTTTTTAAGATCAAGAATAGCTTTGCCAGCTTGGACTGAATACTCCCACCTAGCGACCAATTCCTTTTGGCAAATCTTAGATCGAAATCTTCCTCTCAACTCAATTACAACGGCACTTTCATTCTAGCAAATGGAGGGGTTTGAGGCAATGGGAAAATGGTCAAATTTGTCTAAAAACTTTGCGGATTCCCAGCCAGACCCTAACCTTAAAATTTTCAATTTTTTTACATTACGGGCTTGACGGGCGCTAAAAACACCCATATATAGGGGGTGATTTCGTGAAATTTCTGTATATAGGGCCATATCTTGGAGCGGCACCGGGAACGGTTTTGGTCCTGGTGAACGATTCATGCGGTACTATCCCATATTTCGCCCCAGAGATTTGACCGCGAAAAACATTAGGGATCTATTGCTCCTGGCACACCCTATTTTCAACTAGACAAGCCTACCAATATGGCCTCAAATGCGCCTGGCACACCCTATTTTCAACTAGATAAGCCCGCCAACATGACCTCTAACTGCACTGTCTTTATGCAAAAAGGTCGAAATTCGCCGACCTAGATTTTATTTTTCTTGGCTCGTTTTTGTGCGCGTTTCATCAGTGTTCTATGGATTTCACGCACGCCTTGATCTGCTTCCGGGTAGCGCAGCATGTATTGCCCTTCGGCATCTACATCCCATGCAAGCCGGTTGTCTTTGAGAGCATCCTCCAAGAGCTGAATCATCTGTTGCTTCAGCCGCGGATCCTCGATGGGCGCTATAAGTTCCACGCGGCGCTTCAGGTTGCGACCGCGCCAGTCGGCACTGCCGCTAAAGATCAAGGGATCTCCATTATTATGGAAGCAGTAGATGCGATCATGTTCCAGGAAACGGCCCAGGATACTGACGATGCGGATTTTCTCGCTGTAGCCGGGCAGGCCGGGACGCAAAATGGTATGGCCGCGAATGATCATGTCTATCTGTACCCCAGCCTGCGAGGCCTGGTACAGCCGCCGGATAATGCCTTTGTCGTCAAGAGCATTCATCTTAACCACGATACGGCCGTTGCCAAACTGTTCCTGGTTGCTGATTTCCTGCTCAATTAGCCTGTTAAACCGCGAGCGCATATTACGTGGCGCAACCAGCACCTTCTGGTAATTTTGTTGCGGCGCATAGCCGGTCAGGGAGTGAAACAAGTTGACAAGATCTAGTCCCAACACCGGGTCGCTGGTCATCAACCCCAAATCTGTGTAGAGGTGAGCTGTCTTTGAATTGTAGTTACCTGTGCCGATATGGCAGTAAGTGCGCACACCATCCCGCTCCTGGCGCACTATGAGCGTCGTCTTGGCATGGGTCTTCAAGCCAACCAGGCCGTAAGCCACGTGCACGCCTGAGTTTTCTAACATCCGTCCCCACTCAATGTTGTTGGCCTCGTCAAAACGCGCTTTCACCTCTACCAATACCGCGACCTGCTTGCCACTTTCCCCAGCCTGCATCAATGCTTTGACAATGGGCGATTCGTCAGAAGTGCGATAGAGCGTTTGCTTGATTGCCAGCACGCGTTCATCCGCCGCAGCTTCCTCGACCAGCCGCTGCACACTCACCCCGAACGAATCATAAGGATGGTGTACGAGCAAATCTCCCTGGCGGATGATGGCGAAAATATCTTGCGTGTCCTTGGTTTCTCCTTCATGTCGCAGCCGGTAGGGAACGACCGGTTCCCACGCTTCATATTTGTGGGCAGGGAAATTCAAATCGGCGATCTGGAAACAGTCGGTCAGATCGAGCAGACCATCTACTTCATAAACATCATCCACACCTAGGCCCAACCCACGTCTCAGAAAGCGCCTGTCATAGTCCGGCATCTCTCTTGCTACTTCCAATCGTACAACGGGGGCGAAGCGGCGTTCGCGCAGTTCTTCAGATATCATCGACAACAAGTCGTCGGCCACTTCTTCATCCCTTGCCACATCGGCATTGCGCGTGATGCGGAAAGGGTGCACACTAACGACGTTCATGCCCGGGAATAACTCATCCACGTGGCGGGCAATCAGTTGTTCCACCGGCAGCAGGCGCAAGGGCGCGCCGTTTTCTTCTTGGACCGGGCAGGGCAGCCAACGCTTTGGGGGGATCTTCAGCCGCGCGAAATAGGTTGTGCCAAGCTGCGGGTGTTCCAGAATGACGGCCAGAGAAAGGCTTAGATTAGAGATAAAGGGGAAGGGATGCCCGGGGTCCACCGTCAGGGGGGTGAGGATGGGATAGATCTGTGTTTTAAAATAGGTGTGCAAACTCTCCTGCTCTTGCGCGCTGAGCTGCTCGTAGTCACAAATTTCAACATCCACTTGTTCCAGTAGGGCGGGTCTCAAACTCTTTTCCCAGGTCTCGGTCATTGTCTGGTGCATGGTCAGGATGGCCCGGCGCAGGAGGACTAATTGCTCGCCAGGTGAACGGCCGTCCACAGATAATCCACGCACACCGGCTGCCTCCTGTCGTTTCAGACCGCCAACGCGTTTCTGGGTGAATTCGTCCAGATTGCTGGCCGTTATGGCTACAAAACGCACCCGTTCTAGCAGAGGTGTGCGCTCGTCAAGTGCCAAATGCAGCACACGCCAGTTGAAATCAATCCAGCTCAATTCTTGATTGAAGTACAGTGAATGATGTTTCAGGTTGGCGCCTTCCGGCACGGGGCGGGGCACGGTCGCTTTGGGTAAGACAAAGCGCTCTTCGCTTGGCGGCAGATCGCCATTGCTCGACGGTTCAGAAACTGGGATAACTTGTACCTGACTCTCCGTGAGGGTGCTGTCTGAGGAAATCATCGTTGCCACCGTTCCTTTGCTAGAATAGTCTGACTCCTAACAGACATTATACTGTTTTGTCAACTCAATTGGAAGACTAAGCCTGGGGGCTTTTGCAAAGTCCGATTAGCTGCGCCGCTTGCAAGCTCGCCCAACGGCCTGTCTCCTCCGGACCGCCTAGATCCGGCCAGGTTCGTGAGCGGTAAGGGCTGCTGCGCCACAAGCCGCGCATCATTCTCCGGTAAGCCGAGCAAATTGACGAGCGTTAAATAGCGTATGGCTGGCGCTGCGCCCCCAACAACCAGCTAATAAGCGGTTGATCTATTTCCTTTCCCCTTGTTACCTCGTTGCTTGTAATCAGTTGGCAATTTTTCTTCCGCCATAAACGCCATAGCCGATATATTTGTAAAAATCCCTTGGCGTGCTACCTATGGCTGAGCGGAAAACCTGGCGGTATTCTGGTCTGGTTATCGCTTTGAAGAAGCCGCCGAAGGAGCGTATATAGTCATCAAAGCTGGTCCGTCCAGCCTGGTTCCTCGACTCCTGACGTGCTGTGACAGGAGTCGCTTCAGCGACCACTTGCTCCAGATTGCTGGCAGCAACGATCGCCCGCCATTCCTCATGCGTCAGAATACCTTCCGGCATCCCCCCGGCGCGGGCCATAAAATCCGCTTTTCCTTCTGGTGGCGGTCGCACCCAGATCGCTTCTGTAAAGGCGACCATACCATCTTGTTTCACAACACGAGCCAGTTCGTTGACCACATATGTTTTATCCTGGCTGAACGTGAGCACTGATTCGGCTATGGCGGCATCAAAGTGGGAACCAGCAAACGGTAAGGCGTGCATATCAGCTACGCGAAAATCTACCAGTTCGGTGACCCCTTTACGTTGCGCCCGATCCTGAGCACGCTGGATCATGCGCGGAGTGATATCGACTCCTACGACACGACAGCCAAATTTCTCGGCTAAAAAGACGGCGCCAATGCCTACCCCACAGCCAACATCCAGCACTTCGTGGCCTGGCTTAGGCTTGATAATTTCCACCAGGCGCTTGGTCGCCGCCAATCCGCCGAAATGTTTTGTATGCCCTATCTCTGCCAGCAGGTTGAAGTAGGTGCTTTGCTGCTTACCAATCTTCTGTAAATCAAATGGCATGCCATTCATGACTTACAGCCAACAGCATACATTGGCTGTTGGCTGTTTTCAGTTAGCCTAATTCTAGCGAGCCGGCTTGCTTTTCGCTGCCGGGTTTCCACTCCAGCTCTACTTCGAGACTGTGTTTCTTTTTGCCTGATCGGGAGGTTTCTTCTTCCGCTTTTACTTCTAGCGTGACCATGCCCGGCAGGGTTAAGGTCAGCTCATCCGTTCCCTGGCGCAGAATCACTTCCTGCTTTTCAACACGATCGGCAAGCTGGCGCAGAAACTGGGCTACTTCGGCCGTGCTACGCTTCTCTTCACTTTTGAATAAAACAACTTCTTTACCCATTTGTATCTCTCCTAAATAGTCGATAATATTTTACCCATCTCTACATCCATTGCCGCTTGTGAGTTGTGTAAAATGAACAGACTTTATATCTTGATTATACCATTCTTTATTCGTTGTTGTTTGTTGTAAGAAGAATGCGAACTGCCCGCTGTACAGAAACCTTTCTGCACGAATTGCCCTCGACTACCACATCTGAAGTAGAACGCCTGGGGTTGGTGCGAGCGTTGCAAGGAACTGTCAAACAGGAGTTTGCAGGTGCCTTTGATAGCGTTCAGTGGCATGTGGAGACCGCCGTCATAGAACAACTTAACAATCTCCCCAGCTTGTCCGCCGGCGTGGTTTACTATGCCGCCCGTGAAGCCATACGCAACGCTGCCCGCCACGGCCGTTCCTCCAAATCCGAGCGACCTTTTATCCTCACCATCACCGCTGGCCATCCCAACGGAAATGATTGCATTTCGCCCCGCGGCGACGGTGAAATACAAATCATTATCGGCGGAACGCTCTCCATTACCAGCACTGCTGGCGACTATACGAGGGTTCCCCTGGCTTTTCCTTCCTAAAACAAATTCACGACGACGTCATCTTGACGAATAGCATTCTGATTGTATAATTCTTCACAATAACATAACTTTGCATAGATTTTTTTGGCTTAATAACGATTTTACTAATATGTCCAATACCCATACAGAAGCCAGAACCTGGCTCCCCCTTCGCTTGGCCGCTGCCCGATTGAATGTCCATCCCACTACCTTGCGCCGTTGGGCGGATAATGGCGATATTCCTTTTCTATTGACGCCAGGTGGCCATCGTCGCTTTGCCGTCTCTGACATTGATGAGTTTGCTTCATCTCGAAGCCAGCGACGGGCGCTGGTGCCCGTCGAGCAAGTGTGGGCCGAAAAGGCCTTGACCCGTACACGCCATGCGCTGTCCCAGCCGGTGTCGGAAGAATGGTTCGCCGAAATGACTGACGATCATCGAGCGCGGCACCGGCAGTTGGGCCGGCAGTTGATGGGGCTCACGCTCCAGTATATTTCTAGCGAAGCTGGAAATGGCCATCTCCTGGAGCAGGCGAGGGAAGTGGGGTACGAGTATGGCAAGATCAGTATCGAAGTGGGTTTGCCTTTGACAGATGCTTTGCAGGCCGCCATCTATTTTCGCGACGAGCTGATTGAAGTGGCCCTGCAATTGCCTGGATCGACCCAGATCCGCCCCGAGGACAACTTGCGCCTGATGCGCCGCATCAACAGATTATTGAATGTCGTGCACCTGGCCGTGGCGGAGACGTACGAACAAAGCAAAGGCGGTTAGTAAAGATACTTCGGTCTTTAGCAGCTATCAGGTGTCAGGGGTCAGGTATCAGCTGACCCCTGACACCTGATACCTGACACCTATTTGATTAGGAGAAAACACAAATGCAGTCGTCCACACAAGTAGCAATTATCGGAGGTGGCATATCGGGATTGGCCACTGCCTATTATCTGGAACAAGACGCGGCAGAACAGCAGGTTCCACTGGCGGTAACTGTCATCGAAAAAGCGCCGGTTTTGGGTGGCAAGATCGCCACCGATCGGCGGGATGGCTTCATCATTGAAGGCGGGCCAGAGTCATTTGTTACACGCAAACCTTGGGCCTGGGAACTGTGCCAGGAGCTGGGATTGGGCGACCGCATGGTCGGTACTAAGAATGGCAAGAACTACATACTCCATGACGGCCGTCCGCAGATTGTGCCTATGAGCCCGGTGGCCTTTATACGCTCACCATTGCTCTCAACAGGCGGAAAACTGCGCCTGTTCAAGGAACCATTCGTGGAAGCTCGCCGCGACCCCAGCGACGAAACCCTGGGCAGTTTCATTCGCCGTCGTCTGGGTGATGAAGCGTTGGAAAACCTGGTCGGCCCTGCCGTGGGCAGCATTTACCTCTCCGATGCGGACCAGATGAGCGTGCAGGTTTCCTTTGACCGCTTCGCGGAATTGGAGCGCGAGCACGGCAGCCTGGTCAAAGGCATGTTCTCAATGATGCGCTCGCGCCGCGGTTCTTCCAAGAGCAACAGCAAACAAGAAAAGCCCCCGGCATTTGCTACTTTGCGTACGGGTTTGATGGAGCTGGTGGAAACCCTGGCCGATCGTATTCAGGGCGACATTCTGACGGGCACAGGCGTCAGCGAACTAGAGCATAACCCAGGCGCAGCCCCGCCCTACGCGCTGCACCTGGACGATGGCCAGACACTGCACGCCGATACCGTCGTTTTGGCGCTACCTGCTTACAACATGGCCGAACTGCTGGCTCCGTATGACGAAGAGATCGCGGGGCAGTTACGCAGCGTCGTCTATAACTCCGTAACCACGGTGACTCTGTCTTTTAATGAAGCGGAGATCGAAGCGCCTTTTGACGGCTTCGGCGTGGTCATGCCCGCCAAAGAATCCAGCCAGCTCCTGGCTGTTGAGGGTATGTCCGTTAAGTTTCCCCACCGCGCCCCGGAAGGGCAGTTCGTCTTGCGTGCTTTTGTCGGCGGGCACAATCAATCTCTGGCCAGACTGCCGGACGAGGAACTGCTGGCCCTGGTGCGCCGGGAACTGGAATCCATTTTCGGCATCACCGTCACGCCAACAATTCACCGTATCTTCCGCTGGCCGCAGGCGAACCCGCAATGCGGTGTGGGCCATTTGCGCATGATGGATGAGATTGAGGGGCAGTTAAGTGAAATGCTTCCCAACCTCTACTTGACAGGCAGTGCCTTACGAGGACTCGGCGTCCCCGATTGCGTGCGCCAGGCGCACGATACGGCCGATCAAGTGTTGGCACAGATCAAGCAAACGGCCGCTGTGCCTGTTTAGGTAACTGGGGCGTGGGTATACTGATCGCCATCTTGCTCTCCGGCCTCTGCCTGCTCAAGAAATTCAGCAATGTGCGCCTTTTTCGCGTGGGACTGATCATCGTCATCGCCCTCTTCCCGGGGATCATTCTGGCCGGCCTCAGTGGAAACGCCAACCTGCTGCGACTGTTACTCGTCGGCCTGGGAATGGGCACTGGCTTATCCGCTGCCAGTCTGCTGGCGCAGATGGTCGACTTTACCAACTTGCGCCGCGCGGGCCTGCTCGTCGGCGTGTGGGGCGTGGCGCAGCAGTTTGAGGGCGCGCTGGACAGCCTTGCCGGTGGTTTGGTCGATGGCATGTTGCCGGCTACGGGAGATAGCGCCCTGGTTTCCTATGGCGCCGCCTTTGTCCTGGAAGCGATCGTTCTTGTCGTTGCCTTCGTCCTGATCGGCCGTCTCGATGTCTCAGCCTCCTTTGCCGTAGCCGAAGAACAAAGCACGCCAACCACCTACTTAGCCGAAGCCGTAGCCGCCACACCAGCGGCCAACCAAGGACTACCCGACCTATGACCGACGACCCCAAGCATTCCCCCTCTATAGGCGTTCTCCTGGTCAACTTGGGCACACCGGAAGCGCCAACTAGCAAGGCGGTACGGCCGTATTTGCGCCAATTTCTCCGCGACCGGCGGGTCATCGAATGGCCACGCTGGTTTTGGCTGCCGCTCTTGGAAGCCATCATCCTACGCGTGCGCCCGCGCCGTTCAGCGCGCCTGTACGAAGAAATCTGGACTGACGAGGGCTCGCCGCTGCTCATCATCTCGCAAGCGATCGCCGCTGGGTTGCAGGAAACAGTTTCCGGCGGCAGTGATACACCAGTCAAAGTGTCGCTGGCCATGCGTTACGGCCAGCCCTCTATCGCCGCCGGACTGGAGGAGCTGCGTCGCGCCAACGCCAGGCGAATCTTGATCCTGCCGCTTTACCCCCAATACTCGGCGACAACCGTGGGCACTATCTTCGACGAGGTGTTCGATACGCTAAAACAATGGCGCTGGGTGCCGGAGATTCGTACCGTCAATCATTACTATCAGCACCCGCTGTATATTGAGGGCATCGCCAGCAGTATTCGTCGTTATTGGGCGGAAAACGGCCGTGGGCAGCGCCTGCTGCTCTCATTCCATGGCATTCCCCTCAGCTACTCTCAGAAAGGAGATCCTTACCGCCGGCAGTGTCGGGAGTCAGCCCGTCTTATTGCGGACGCATTGCAATTGGACGAGGATGAACTGTTCTTTACTTTTCAGTCTCGTTTTGGGCCGGAGGAATGGCTGCAGCCTTATACGGACGAAACCCTGGTCAGTTGGGCCCAAGAAGGCGCCACACGTGTGGACACCATTTGCCCCGGCTTTGCCACCGACTGTCTGGAGACCTTGCAGGAGATGGGCATGGAAAATCGCGACCTCTTCCTCGAAGCAGGGGGAGAGAGCTATGCCTATATCCCCGCGCTAAACGATTCACCAGACCACATCCGGCTGCTGGCTGATATTGTGCGGCAGAACTGTTTGGGGTGGTAACTTCGGTCATATAGGCAAAACTCCAACCAATCACAAGACTACCCAGATTACTGCGCGCAATCCGAAATAGCGATTGGGCCAATTTACTCTTTACTCTCGATATTCTGCGGCGATCAATGCTTTAAGGCTGATCAATAATAGTCATTCGTGTTTGTTAACGAGAGCCAATTTAACACAGACCCCATCGTATAGATACCGCTTAAAAACGAAATTATCGCAAAAGACAAAAAGGGCTGTCGAAATCGCCCATAGAACTATATCGGCGCACCAATTTCATGCTATACTATCTTTAACTACCAGACTAAAGACTACCCGGCTACCGGACTAATAAGCGGAGGGCGCCATGAGCAAGAACGAATATGACGAAAAAGACGAAAAGGAACTGCGCAAGCACGAGGAGAAATCGGTTGAAGAGAAGTGGCAGCGCGACCGGCTGGGCAGCATCGTCTGGGCCTTGATCCTCATTTGGGCCGGCTTTGTCCTGCTGGCTGGAAACCTGGGCATATTGGATGCCTTCAATGCCCTTGTTGAGCGGCTTGGTTTCCAGTTCGCCGAACTGCCTGTAGAGATTCCCTTTATTCAGGTTTCAGCCTGGTCACTCATCTTCCTCGGCGCAGGCGTTCTCCTTTTAGCTGAAGTTGTGGTCAGGCTCTTATTCCCCACCTATCGACGCCCCGTTCTGGGCACCACCATCCTGGCTGTTGTCTTCCTGGGCATCGGCCTGGGCAGTTGGGGCCTGATCTGGCCCCTGGTGCTGATTGTGGTCGGCTTGGCGCTTCTGCTTGGTGGACTATTCCGGCGCAAATGAGATTCATCTGATTTCCTGTTGCTCCTAGTTTGCCTTCGTCTCAAAGTAGAAACAATCGTCAATCTAAAATTGCCAATGCTTTATTAACGCTATTTTGAGGATTGATGCCCACCTGCGTATCGATCAGGATAGCTTCTTCATCAATAACCCAATGGGATCTTGTCGTTTCTTAGGGATTTGTCTGGTAGATATAATACATCATCTCATGCACCATCTTCAGCCCTGTGCGCGATTCCAATTCAAAAAGGAAGAGATCATACCTTAGAGAAGCTTTTTAATTTTGCGAAATCCGGCAAGCAGGTTTTCCGCCAGGATTTCAATTTCCTTTTCCGTCATAGCCGTTGATAGCGACCCTGAACACGTATTGATCATAATAATGCCATTATCGAAAAGGTGATCGAGTAAGGCTTGGATGATCTTGGATTCTTTTGGTGTCATGTATGCCGCCCGGTAGGTAGTGGGAATTTCCGCTTTCATGTGTACTCTAAACATCGAGCCGCCACCCGTAACGCAAGCAGGGATATCTGCAACCCGAATAGCCTCCGCAATACCAGTTCGCGCCCTATTGGCCAAGCGGTTTAAATCTGTCACAGCGGTTTTGTCAAACAACGCCATGCTCACAAGACCAGCCGTCATTGTGACTGGATTTGCTGAAAAAGTGCCGGAGTGTGGAAACAAAACTTTGTCAGCCAGCGGATCCATGACGCTCATAACATCTTGACGCCCAGCCAATGCGCCAACAGGGAAGCCGCCACCGATCATTTTGCCCATTGCGGTCAGGTCAGGGCGCACATCATACCATTCCTGAGCGCCGCCATAGTTGGCGCGAAAGGTAATCACTTCATCGTAAACCATCAGAGCGTTGTTTTCGCGAGTCCAGTCATAGATAGCGCGAACAAACTCCTGAGATGCAGGGACGAGGCCAACCCGGTGTGGCATTGAGTCTAGCAAGACACAGGCTAACTCTTCACCGTGTCGATTCAATATTTCAAGCGACTGTTCCGGCTGGTTGAAAGGGATTATGATCACATCACGTAGAGCTGATTCGGGCGTGCCGTAGGCAACCGGTACGCTGGTCGGGTTGTGGGCATCACCCCAATTACTTGGATTAGCAGTTTGGCTGACTTCGGCATAGTCGTACAGGCCATGATATGCCCCTTCAACCTTGGCAATTTTAGGGCGTCCTGTAAAAGCCCGAGCCGCTTTTAAACAACCCATTACCGCCTCTGTACCGGAGTTTACAAAGCGGATGTTTTCAAATCCAGCATTGCGGCTACACATGTGTTCTGCAAACTCAATTTCTACTTCGGTCGCTAAGGTAAACGCCGTCCCCTTGTGCAGTTGAGCCGATACAGCTTCCACTACCGGGGGATAGGCGTGACCGTGAATGAGCGATGCGACATTGTTTGCAAAATCAATGCGTTGCACACCTTCGATATCTGTGACGTAACAACCAGCGCCATTTTCAACATACAAAGGGTGAGGTTTACGCAATATCGTGTTTCTACTGCAACCACCGGGCATTACTTTGCGTGCACGCTCATACAACGCTGCACTGCGAGATTGGGTTAAAGTTAGATTTCGCATAATTGAGTAAAGACTCCAAATCAGTTAAGCAACAACTATTTCGACCTGCTCAACTTCAGCATATGAGATGGTATCCTCATAATTCGTGGCATTGGTGAACAATCCTGCCTCATCATAAATAACGCGGTCGTTGTATCCGCTGAACCAAATAGCTTCGGGATTGCGTGCCAATATGGTGACAAGGCCTTTTTCAGGCGCATCGGCTGCACTACGGTGTAATTTCATGATCACCAACCCGTTTTCAGCGCCTGGAAGCGGATCGTTGGTTACGGCAACCACTTCTGTTTTGCCTTTGTAATGGGTAATCGAGAGCCGCGCATGGGTCTCTACACCAGACAAACCTTTTTGGGATTCATTCAATACTTGCCAAGCTTCCTCAATCGGTACGTTGAATGCTTTGTGTCCGATAATGTCCCGACCGCAGAAGAAGTAGTGGTTTTCTACTTTATTCTGCTTCAGTTCACGTTGCATAATGCGCAATGCATCGGGGTCGTTGTTAATACCGGCGATGATAGGTGCCTGGTTGTCGACAGCTAGCCAATTCCGTTTGCCAAGCTCCTCAACGGCGCCTTTGGTATCGGGATGCCAAACAAAACCGCCGACAGGATCGGCAATGAAATTTCCGTCGTCGTCCTTGCGTAAAAATTCGTCGGGGTGATTAAAGTGAACCATCAGGCGAATCTTGGTGCCTGGGTAAGCCGCATGGAACTTGTCTGCCATATCAAAGAAGGTTTCGTCAAAACGCTTTGGATAAAAGGCAAGCTCTTTGGTACCCAAACGAATCGATTCAATACCAGCTTCGGAAAGCGCAGACCACCATGACGCGATGTTGCGGTTGCTAAGTACCATTGGATCGCCACCAGACATCAGGATCTCGCGTAATTTTTCACGTCCCGTTTCTGGATGCCGGCCGCCATTTGCAGCAACTTCGGTGTTGTGCTTTTTGATGTAATCGACAATTTCACCGATGTTTGCCAAGCCTTTGGGAGCGATGGACCCATCCGGCCTTTCGACCTCTTTTCTGGCGATTAATTCTTCACGATAGCAAAACCGGCAGTGGGCAGAACAGGTAGATGCCACGTATATGAGACCCAGTTCATATTTGTGAATCAGACCCTCTACCGGGCTGTAACTCATCTGTTTACCCGGATCTGGCGCACCATCAAGGTCAACTGTTTCTTTCGGGCTTGCTTTTACCAAGACCTTTAGCGCCTCACTTTTCTTTGCCAACTCAAAATAATGCCGGGTTATTTTGACGGGCATGCGTGCCTCAACATCTCTTATCGTCCCTTTCAGATCAGCCAATGCTTTTAGCTCAGAGGAAGAGTAAAATGCCTGCATATCTTCAGGCGCCTTGCCATCAATAAAACTCTTAAGGCCATTGATAATTTGCCGATCATATTTGCCATTTCTGACTGAATCTAAAAATATTTGTCCTTTCTCTGAAGGTTGAAATTTCGTGCCATTTGACATTTTTCCACCCCTTAATGGTTTATTCCTCCACTCTGTGGCTACAAGATTCTGCGCGGGCGAATGTTTGTTCGTTGAGGTTCTCGCTGATTGCAGACCTTCAACACCGGCACCAAGGCTGCCAGAAAAAACATACGACCTTAGGCATCTTATTCTCCTACTTGAAACAGCGTAAAAGCAATATAGATAATCATTGATGAGTGGGCAGGTGGGGTCAAGTGACATTTGTCACCTTTTGATGATGCGAACTTCATATCGGAGATCACACAACAGACCGGGGGCTCAGGGCGTATGCAAGGTCGACGATCTAACCATAAACAGAGCCAATTTACCGTCGCTTTGCAAATAGATATGATCTATGTCTTGATGCAATTTACCAGAAGCCCAAAGAGGATCGTAATTTGGCAAGCGATAAAGAACTAAATTGGTCGAATCTAACCAGTAGAGCAAACCGGATTTGCTCGCTGATTCTTCCCGCTGTTTTTCTACCCCTACAACCTACCCAAATTGAACGTCATGAACTCACGCCATGCGTATTGTAGAGGTGTCCACCAGCGATCACGTCCGATACAACGGAAGTAGGGGGGTTGGAAGGCGCGGATGATATCCCCAATCCTGTAACGCGGTAGGATAAGCGTGGAAACGATTAACTTGCCCATTTCACCTGGCCGCATCTCGTGTAGCATCTTCACCCCAGAGCGCGTCTCCACTTCAAAAAAGAAGAGATCGTAATTGGGTACCCAGGCCCGCTTCTCATCCCGCTGCTGGCCAAACATGCCTTCCGTCGCGCCGTAGATTTCGCGGATTTCTACCGGGCCGTACATCGCTCTCAATGCGGCGGGATGGTAGGTATTGATGCCCGGGGCGCTGCCCAAGGTCATGATCTGTGGCTGCCATAGATCTTTCGGGTACTGTCTGTGCTGGCGGTGCAAGAAACGACCGAACTCAACGGCCGTGGAATTTACGCCCCCAACCAGGGTCACATTCTCATTCTTGCACTTCTCCAGCGCCAGCTCAAAGCGCCTGGCCCAATCGCTCATTGTTTTCCCACCCCCCAGGGCATCAATCTCTTCCTGCGCCGGCACCGAGCGGATGGGCGTCATGCGCGAGACGTGGCGAGCGTAAATGCCGGAGCTGTAGCCGTATTCGATCTCCCGTCCGCCTGCACTCACTTTGCCCACCACGGAAGGGAAGTTGAGATTCAAGTTGACGCCGTCAAAAAGGTCGAAGCGTTCTGTGCTTAACACATAATTCATCATCGCCCGCCCGGCGCTGATCCGCTGGCGCAGATCTGTCTCCGTCATGGGGATGAATTTGGATTCCCCCCTGGTCGTGCCTCGCGTAATGGCCCAGCCGACCGGCTCTTCCTTTAATAAGAGGCCCTCCTCCCCGGCCATCACACGGTCGATCAGAGGCTTATATTCCTCATAGGTTTTAGCGGGGAAGGCGCGCCGGTAGTCGTTGATAGAGTCAATCACGGCCGCACCATGCTCTTGCCCATACTTCGTTTGCGCATAGTCGTGTAGTAAGTGCTGTAAAACCCCCCCCTGAGCCGCCACCGGATCGGCCACAGCATCAAACCAGGGCCGCAGCAAGGCGCCTAACATTTGTTTTCCCGCTTCCGGATTAATTGTCATCACTGTCTGCCGCTCCTTCGAGAATAGGTGTCAGGTGTCAGCCGTCAGCTACCCTGATCCGACTACCGGACTACCAGACTTTTTAACTACCCGACGAATCTATCCAAACACTGTCTCAAGAAAGCGTGGAATGAGCTCGTCTGCTTCGGGGCTTTCGGCGAAGCGATCGAGGACGGCCGTTAGCTCCTCGGGACTGTAAATAGACGCATATTCATCGACGTAGCGGTCGAAGCGGATGCGGTTTTCTGCGCCGGTCATTTCCGGGTGGAACTGAGTGGTCCAGATCGGTTTGCCGGGAATGCGGAAGGCCTGGTAGGGGGCATTAAGGCTGGAGGCCAGATTAAGGACCCCATCAGGAAGCTGTTCCGCGCGGTCTTTGTGGCCCAACTGGACGTTAAAACTGCCCGGTAAATAGTTGAATAACTCATCCGCACGGCCGTTTTCCGTTAAGAACAGTTCGTAGGTGCCTACTTCCATACAATCGGGATCATAAATCACGCGCCCGCCCAAGGCGCTGACCATCAGGTGAAAACCGAAGCAGGAAGCAAAAGTTGGATGGCCTATTTCTACCACCTCGGCCAGGACGTCCAGCACGGCCGGTTGGTTGGGCAAATTCTGTTTAGGTACGGAGAAAGCACCGCTGCCGCCAACCATCAGGGCATCATACTGGCGAATCTGGGCCAGGGTAGGTGGGCTTTGCAACATGTCGTGGGGCACGATCTGCTCAATATCCAGCCCTGCGCGATCGGCGAATGATTGGCGCTCTTCATGGAGTGCCAAGTCGTGCTTATGCCGCGCCTGTAATAATAAAATCTTTAGCTTCATTACCTTCTCCTGTGAGTTTGCGTGTGGCGAGTGACGGGTCTGCAACTGTTCAATGGCCTCTGCCTTTCATTCTTCGTATACACGGCCGATCTCGTCCCTGTCCGGACGGGGCAGTATCTTTCGGTCTGGTCCTGATTTTTGCCAGACGGCCGGCGCGCCTTCTTGCACATGGCCGATAATTGTACAATCGATGCCCGCTTGCGCCAGCGCCTCGATGATGGCTGGGGCATCCGTCTGCGCTGTGGTTAATAGCAGCGCTCCAGAAGCGATCGTCGCCAATGGATCCAGGCCAAAAGCATTGCAGATACGGGTGGAAAGCGTGGAAATGGGGACGGCCGTGACATCCACCACCAACCTATGCGATCCCGCTTGCGCCAGTTCCCATAAGGCGGCGGTAAGCCCGCCCTCAGTCGGATCATGCATCGCCGTCACCTGGCCCGCCGCTATGGCGATTTGCGCGTCGCGTAGCACGCTGATCCCCGGTTGGGTTAGATACCCCTGCGCCTGTTCCAATTCCTCTTCGTCCAGCACATCGCGCAGGCGATCGGGAAATTCCTGCGCCAGCAGGGCCGTCCCTTCGATGGCAATGCCCTTGGTTAGTAGAATAGCGTCGCCCGGCTTCATCCCTTGCGGCGTGACCAGCCTCTCTCTGGCCACTTCGCCAATCAATGTGCCGGACAGGATCGGCCGATCCAGCCCATAGGTTATTTCCGTATGCCCGCCGATGACCGAGATATCCAGTGCGCGGCAGGCGGCATAGATCTGCTCGCTGATTTCAGTTACCAGTTCTGGACTTGTCCGTTTCTCCGGCAGCAGCATTGTCACCAGCAGCCAGCGAGGAATCGCGCCCATGGTGGCGATGTCATTGCTGTTCACCTGCACCAGGTACCAGCCGCTATCGGCCGAGGCGAAAGTTATCGGATCTGATTTCAATACCAACAGCCGTTCGCCAAAGTCCAGCACCGCGCAATCGACACCCGCTTGCGGTCCTTGTAGCACCCGAGCATCCGTGACCGGCGCGCGGGCCAGCAGTAACTGTAACTGTTCAGGCGGCAGCTTGCCGACCGGTAAGGGAGTAGCCATGAGGCGATGATAGACGGAGCTAGCCCATCCGGCAACAAACCCCTTCATCATGAATTGGGTTGACAACAGACTGGACCAATCTGTAGAGATTGATCCAGTCTTCGTCTAGAACGCCTGACAGGTTGTTCGTGGACCCGAATTGGCCATCGTCCTATCCCGATTTTACCCTTTCTTGTAAACTATGATCAGGACGGATCAGCATATTGATGAGTAATCGAAATCAGCTAATATGGATCGCACTAGGGTTGCTCGGGCTGATGAGCGTAACCCTATTTTTTGGCTTCCGCCAGCATCCCACGCCATTTGACGATGCCTATATCACCTATCGCTATGCCCACAATATCGCCCTGGGTCGTGGGTTCGTCTACAACGTTGGAGAGCCGGTACTCGGAACCACCACCCCGCTGTACACGCTATTACTCGCCGGTCTCTCGCTCGTCTGGCCCAACTTGCCGCTTCTGAGCCATGTTATCGGCGTATTGGCGTGGACGATCTGTGTGCCCATCACATACGGCATCGGTCAAACCGGTGGCCGGAAAGCTGTGGGTTTTATGGCCGCGACTTTTATTGCCCTTAACCCCCTCTTCTTGAATGTCCTGGGCATGGAAACGTCATCGTACGTTCTGTTGGTGTTGTTAACATTCTTTTTCTTCTTAAAGGATCAGCCGCTCTGGGCAGCTCTGTTTGCCGGTCTGGCCTTTCTTATGCGCTGGGACGGCATACTGGTGGTGGCGGTCTTCTTGTTTGCAGAAATGTTGAAAAGTAGAAGAACATTTTTGCGGGCAAGCCTCATTTGCGCCTGTATCATCGTTCCCTGGCTCGTCTATTCTTATTTGACATTTGGCTCCATTTTTCCCAATTCCTTTTTCGCCAAGGCCGGTCAGGGCTGGAATCAGGACTTAGGGGGAGCCGAGATCGGCACTTTTGGTCGCGGTTTGTTGTCAATCGCAAGTGGATTGTTTGCCCAGAACCGCCTGTTTATGCTCTTTCCCCTTTTTGCGTTACTTGGCCTTTTTTCTGCCTATCGCCATAAAGTCAAATGGTGGCCGCTGCTATTGTGGACGGCGGCATACTTTGCAGGCTATGTTGTTTTGGGCGTATTGCGATTTGAGTGGTATTACCCCCCTTTGGTGCCTGCGTTTGCCCTCCTGACGGCCGAAGGCATTGATGCGGCCGCCGATTTTGCAGCGAAGCGCCTTGGATCGCGGGCCAGGAACGTCGTATTAGCAGCCTTAACCTTACTTTGTTTGATTCCCAGCGCCGGTTGGTTGATCAATAGCAAGAGAACCGCAATCAGCGACTATGCCGCTACCTATATGCAAGTAGGAGCGTGGTTGCAAACAAACACACCTCCCGACAGTTCGGTGGCCATGATCGAGATAGGTATGATTGGTTTTTACAGCGACCGCACAGTTGTAGACACCATGGGGCTGGTTAGCCCTGAAATGATAGGCCACCTGGAGGGCTGGTTGCAGACGCTGCAGTTCGCCTTGAATTATTATTGGCCAGACTATGTTGTCGCTTTGGAGCGTACCGCTTGGGAAGGCATTGTAAATGAACCCTGGTTTGAAGAAGCGTACGTGTTTGAGACAAGAATCGCAAGCAGTGTGAAGCCCGTTACCATCTATCGCCGGCTTGAAGCGTTTCCACCCCGTGAATTTGCTTTGGATTCACAACGAGAGGTTTGGTTTGATGAAATTCTTGCCTTACGTGATTTCCAACTGGTGGAGGATCAGGTTGAACCAGGGAGCAAATTGCATGTTCAGTTAAACTGGGAAGCCCAGTCAAACGTCGACGACGATTATCATCTTAACTTTGAACTGCTAAATGCTTCTGATGGGCAGCTAATGACCATAGCAAGTGACCTGCGGCCGATGCGGCAAGGAAACCCCACTTATCAATGGCTTGAAGGGGACAAATATTTCGATTCCCACACATTGTTAATTGCGGATGATGTGCCGTCTGGACAGTATTTGCTGCGACTCATCGTTACAGGACAAGATGGACCCGTTCCCGTATCTGATTCACAAAATGCTTCGCTCAACCAAATCGCCGTAGGCCCGCTCCAAATCGGAACAGGATTACCAGATACACAGGAACTGGTCTATCCAATGGCTGTGACTTTCGCTGAGAATATAAACTTGCTGGGCTATGACGTAGAAACTGCTCCTGATAACAGCCTGTTGGTGACATTATTCTGGCAAGCAACTGCTGAAATAGCTGAGGATTACACAATTTTTGTACACTTGTTATCGCCCGAGGGCGAATTGGTTGCCCAAAGCGACAGCCCTCCGCTTTTGCCAACAAGTTCGTGGCTTCCGTCGATTCCAGTAACAGATGTTCATTCATTAGCCTTGCCGGCAGATTACCTCGCAAATGATTACCAAATCCTTGTAGGGCTTTACCATTGGCCCGATTTGGAAAGAGTACCTCTATTAACGGCAGATTGCGTTGATGCGGAGAATGATGCCATATCTGTAGGAAAAATCTCTTTCGATGATGAACAAGCAACGGCCGTGCAAACCTGTACGAATAACCCCTAGATTGAGCTTCCAAATAAATTCGTGAGTTCATGAGGGCGCTAAGGCCGCATTTTGGCCCGCAGCGATGCTCTCACGATTGTGCCAACCTTTGTCATCGGAAGTAGCGATAATCACCAGTGCGCCAACAAGTTGTCAATAGACTGGACCAATCTCTGTAGATTGGCCCGGTCTTCGCATAAAACATCTGACAGATTGTTGGTGAACCCGATTACCACCCGGATGACAAACGACCGTCAAGATGTTATCATCCTACAAAGCCGCGACACTGGTACAACCGCAGGCAGTCTTAGTATTGCCAACTAGTAGATGGTAATAAACTATGGTTGATAATAAGAAGCATCGAAAACGACCTGGCAAGCGGCGCAAGGCGCTTGAGGCGGGAATTGCCGGGACAATGCTGGGCGCCGTCGGCGGCGCGATAATCGGAGCCAGTATCAATACCCTCTGGCCGGGCCTTCTCCTTGGGGCGCTGTTTTTGGGCATAGGGGAAGCGGTCACCGATTGGACGCGACGACCGGGAGAGATGAAACCTCTGGCTTATCGCATCCTGGTGGCGACATTCGGAGGGGCTGTAGTTGGCGCGTTGTTGGTCCTGATTTTCAGGGATCTTAACCTGGCGATCGCCGGCCTGCTTATCGGCATCATCTCCGGTTTGCTGGGATTAAATTGGAGAACGTTATTACTAGGCACGGCCGTTGGACTGGCTGCCGGCCTGATCGCCACAGCCATTTATCCCCAACTAAGCGCGTTCATCCTGGGTGCATTTATTGTACTTGTCTATCGACTGTTAAGCGTTGCCCTTTTCCGGGGACAGGAGCCGGTCACCATTGCCGCCGAACGCGTCCCCGTCGCCGACATTCCCTATGTCGTCCCATTTGAAGCCAACAGCAACTACATTGGCGCTGACTACTTTCAAGATCTGGCGCGCACGGAAGAGGGTGCTTTTAAACGCAATGCTCCTGGCGCCGGCATAGTAGAGGCGATGGAGACTATGCGCGGGCCTAACTTTGATCCGAATCAAGTCGATCCGCTCATTCGTGAGTTTTATGAGCATACGACCCGTTGCAAACTGTCCATTATTCCTGTCTGGAAACAGTGGATGAAGCCTATATTCTGGCTTTACAAAAAGACGGTTGCCCAACAAATTGGCCAGGCCAACCTGCCTTTTAACCAAGAGGAAGCCCAACGCGGGGTGGTGAGTTATATCGATACCATTGACTTACAGTGCAACGACATCGTCGATCTGCGCGGTTGGGTGCGTGCTTTTGAAGAGACGGGTGAAGCGATATATGTCGGCGTCTATACAACGTTCCGGCATGAAGACATCGGCTATGTCAGTGTCGGCTTCCCCTTGCCCGATTCAAACTTTACGGCGACGTTATTGCCTAACAATCACAACGGCCGTAACTTCCTTCTTAAATCCCGCAACACCGGCCTCTCTTATCCCGGGCATTATCTGGCTACCAATGAGGATGACGAATTAACGGTTTTGGCCTTGCCCGCCTTCAACGAAGAAATAGAAGTATACGTAAACGATGGCCGGCTAAAAACCGATCACCGTTTCTATTTGGGCCAACAAAACTTTCTAACCCTCTATTACAATATCGAGCAGGTGCAAGACGCACCGGCAGCAGAGTAGAATATGAGCGATTCACGTTTTCTATCACCGCGAATGCCGGAGGAGTATGCGGCCAAAATGCGGGCAGCCCGCCGCGCGCGGGCCATGCGCGGCGAACGGCGTATTATCACCATGCTCTTTTGCGACGTCGTCGGCTCCACTGCCATGGCCGGCCAGCTTGACGCGGAAGAGTGGACGGAGATCATGAACGAACTGTTTGAGCATCTGATCACGCCCGTATACCGTTATGAAGGCACCGTGGCCCGCTTGATGGGCGATGCCATCCTCGCCTTTTTCGGCGCGCCAATCGCGCATGAAGATGATCCCCAACGCGCGATCCTTGCCGGGTTGGACATCGTCGACGGCGTACGTTTTTTCCGCGAGGAGATCCGGCAAGACTACGGCCTGGAATTAAATGTGCGCGTTCATCATTTTGCGTAGCCAGATCACAATTAATTCAATCTGCGTAATCTTTGTACGCGAAGCGATCTCCTGACGATACTCTAAACGTTAATAGCCGTCGAGACCGACATCTCCTGCACCTCGCCGGCCGTTACCTCCCGGCCCAACCGCTCCGACAAATAGATCCCCTCCGAAATCAGCATTGTATTTAAGGCGATTTCGGCCGTTGGCAGCAAAGGCACGCGCCCTTGTAAAGCGGCGATCCAATGTTGCTGTGGGCTGTCATACGCGTCCCCATTTTCACGCACGTTATGTATCCGCCAGGAAAAGCCATCCAGGTTGGCGCTTGCGTCCAAATCGAGGTCGCCCAGGCTGCGGAAGAAGCCAAACGGATTCAAACGCACACCGCCCTCACTACCGAAAACACTAGATCCTTCAAAAGAATCCATGTGTACGGCCCAGGACTCGATGATGTCCAGCGTCAAACCCCCGGCCAGGCGCACAAAACCGAGACCTAACTCCTCCACATTGTAGCCGCTGTGGGCCAGACGTTGGGCATCGATGGCGGTTTCCTGGTAAGTTTTACCCGATACCCGCTCGACGGCCGGATTTCCAACCAGATACAACATGCGGGCGATGTGGTAGACGCCCATATCATACAGGGCACCGCCGGCGGAGTGTTCTTTCTGCACAAAAGTAGGACTACCATAGCCGTCCACGTATGGTCGTCCGCGCCGCCTGTGACCCGTGGAGCGCGCATGGTAAATCTTGCCCAGTTCCCCGGTCTCGATAATCGCTTTGGCCGCTTTTGTTTCGCTGGCGAACAGAGTGTTCAGCTGGATGCTCAGATGCCGGCCCGTGGCCTGGGCCACTTCCAACATGCGTTTGGCGTCAATGTATGTGCCGGCCATCGGCTTTTCGCAATAAACGTGTTTGCCCGCCTCCAGAGCGGCCACCGTCACCGGCATGTGATAATTATTGTGCAGACAGACGTCGACCGCGTCGATATCGTCACGCGCCAGGAGTTGGCGGAGATCCGTGTAACAATCCGCAACGCCAAAATGCTCCGCTACGCGTTGAACTTCTGCTTCGTCGATATCGACCACACCTACAACGTCCGCTCCGGGAATCTCCTGGTAACTGTTCAAGTGAAACTTACCAATCTGACCAGTGCCGATCACGCCCACACGGACAGGATTTAACGATTTTTCCATCGCTTTACACCTCTTCTTCTATGACCCGTTTTATCAAGGCCAATGTTTGCAACACGATCACGCATTCGCTAGCGTCTTTCGATTCACCTTCAATCCCCCAACAGCCCTGATAGCCATCCTTGTGCAGAAGCTTGATAAAGAGGGGTAGATCCCAATCAGGCTCATGCCCATTTTTATCAAAAGAAAAGGCTTTAACGTGCGTCAAACGCGCATAGGGAGGAAACCGGCGCCACGCTTGATCGTGTGTACCCGCCGGCCAATTCGCCGAATCGAACAGCAGACCCAGGCCGTCTACCTCGTCTAATAGTAACTGCATGGCGTCGGGATCCTTGGTCGGCCCCCAATGATTCTCTATGAGTACTTCAACCCCTTTTGCGCGGGCGCGCGGAATCAGGTCATTGTAGCCTTCAATTACCAAATCCCAGATCTCATTCAGGATCACATCCCGGCCCCCCGCATCAATACGTACCTGGGTTGCACCCAGACGTTCGGCCACGTCGATCCAACGATAGGCGCGCAAACGATTTTCGGCCCGCGCTTCGGCCGTTGGCTCGTAGATGTGCGCACCGTCGATGGCCACGCAGCCAAAAGGCAAGCCGCCATCATCGGCGGCTTTTTTCACCCGGTCAAGGTAAGCATCATCATCAAACCCCGCTTCCAGGTGCTTCATCCACGGATCAAGCTGTGTGAAACCATACTCCTTGCACCAGTCGATGTAGTCAAAAATATCCATCTCACCAGCGTCAAAGGTGCGGTGGAAGCTGTAAGAACAAACACTGTATCGCATGATTAACTCCAATTCTTAGAAATAAGCGGTTACGCGGATAGTGGTCAACTCTGATGATAATTGTAGCTGACTTGCAGTGGGCCGGGGAGTATATCCGCGCGACATTCCGGCCACTAGAACCCTGCTTTTTTCTCCTCCCACCTGCTGTACTATAATCCCTACGGCCGATGTCCTCATATCTCTCCACTTTGTCGCTGGAGTAATTGTCTTTCTCCTGGCCCACCTGGCCTATATCGCCGCCTTCCTGCAAGACAGCCACAAGCCCTTTCTCTGGCGGGCCGTTATGGCTTATGGTTATGGCGCTGTGGTATTATTTTACCTGACCTCCGCATCTAGCCTCCGACGAGAAACGGTTTAATTTGTGCTACAATAAGGACATGATGACCAATGTGACCATTCAGAAAGAAGCAATCTGGGGGTAATCATGAGCGATCAAACAAGTATCAGCAACGCTTTTCTGGCATTTCGTGACGAAGCACCCCAGCATGCGATGGCCTGGGCTGAACTGGTGCAGAAATTAGGGCAGGCCAGCGCCCTGGATGGTAAAACGGCCGCTCTCGCTTACCTGGCAATTCTGGCCGTTTTGCGCCTGGAGAGCGGGATACCCTTTCACGTCCAGGCTGCCAAGCAGCAAGGCGCTTCCCGTGAAGAAGTGATCAGCGCTGTCCTGGTCGGCCTACCGGCTGCCGGGCATGTCGTTACCCAGGTCTTGCCAGCTACTATCGCTGCTTATGACGCTGCATAAGCTGGTTGTTTTGGGGTAGTTTTTTCACTCCTCTTCAAACGATCAGGTCGCGTCTGGTGCCTTCTAAATCACTGCATAGTAGGAATCATAAGCTATCCAGGCTAAGTCCAAATCTCCATGGGAAACTGGCAAAGGTGCCTCGTCAAAAGCTGGATCATTCAGATAAAAATATCGCTCATCGTAACCAATGATGACAACCGCATGCCACGTTCCTATGTCCCAATAGGATAAATCACCCGTCCATACGAAAACAGTAGCAGGAAAACCTGATTGAATTACTTGGAACAAATCTGGCAAAGCTCCCTGTTTATAAATTATCCGAATGCTGGTGAAGTTTTCTGCCAGGTGTCTGATATTTCGGTGGGGAGTGCCCCATGGAGCGACGTCAAGAAGTGTCAATAGATTTTGGTAGGGTACATGAATGTCAATAGAGTCCAGTACCATAGCCGCACAGGCTGCAAGGCAATCTGAGTCTTTTTCTTGTTTACGATGTGGAACGGTCAACAAGTGTCTGGGCATACGCTTTCACCTGGTCGGCGAAGTCGGGTGAGGCAAGCAGTTGTCCAGTACGGGCGTCTACGTCTAGATTGCCCACCACACCTAGCGTACCATGACTGGGGGATGTAAGCAGTATTGGAACACGCCAAACCAGGCGATTGCGGCTGAGGACCAACGATGGTTCGCCACCACCCATCATGTGGCTAATGTGACCACCCACGTACCCGCTTGCCTTTTGGCGTGCTGTGTATGCCGTAATATTGACAATTGGCTCGCCGGCCGCGGCAATAAGGTGTTCATCCGTTTCTGTGGGTGTTGAACTGGTTACTTGAGTCATTGATCTTGATCCCGTTGTTATCTATCTGTCGGTAGATTGATCTGCAGTATTATTTCTTACCGCTTCACATAGCATCTGATTTATTCCAATCTTGAATCAATCGTAGTATAGCATACGCCACGAATTGAGGAGTATGCGGCATATTTTGCTATAATATCTATGTGTCCGACATACTGCTGCAAACGAAACTGCACATCCCGCTAGTACGGCCGTCTCTCGTTGAACGCCCTCGTCTTTGCCAAATGCTCAACGTCGGCTTGGCCGGGAAGCTGATCATCATTTCGGCTCCGGCCGGTTTTGGCAAAACCACACTCGTCACAGAGTGGATTCGTAACGCACGCGCTTCAACGCCCACCCCACAATTCTCCTGGCTGACCCTGGATGATGGGGACAACGATCCCGTTCGTTTTATAGCTTACCTGACGGCCGCCTTAAACAAGAGCTACCCTCCACCAAACCATTTAGCAACCCCAATATCGCGGCCTGACCCGTCGACTCCCATCACAGTGGCCATAAAAATGTTGATCAACGATGTGGCTGCGCTGCCCACAGAAAATGTCCTGGTTTTAGATGATTACCATCTTATTGGGGCTCCACCCGTACACGAGGCTCTTGATTTTTTGCTCGACCATCTGCCGCCACAAATGCACATCGTCATCACTACCCGTATTGACCCACCTCTATCCATCTCCCGGCTGCGCGGCCGTGCACAAGTGCTGGAGCTAAGACAGGATGATCTCCGTTTTACTGTGCAAGAGAGTGCTGCTTTTCTGAACCAGCTGATGGGTTTGGAGCTTGCGGCCGTTGATGTAGCCGCGCTGGCCTCCCGTACCGAAGGATGGATCGCCGGATTGCAGATGGCGGCCGTTTCCATGCAAGGCCGTAAGGATTTGCCAGCTTTTATTCGCGCTTTTACAGGCAGCAACCGCTATATTCTGGATTACTTGGTCGAAGAAGTATTCCAGAACCAACCTGAATATGTGAAAACTTTCCTGTTGTACACGGGCGTGTTGGACCGCCTCAGCGCACCCCTCTGTCAATATCTCATTTCCGGTTTTGGCCTGGGCGCTTTGGACCAACCGCCAACCGTGACAGAAGATCAGCAGTTTCAAGCGCTTCTTGAGTATCTCGAACGGTCTAATCTATTCATCTTCCCTCTTGATGAGGAGCGTCGCTGGTATCGCTACCACCGTTTATTTGCTGACCTATTGCATAAACGTCTGCAGCAAATGCAGCCGCGTAGAATACAGGAGTTGCACAACCGGGCCACTGACTGGTTCGAGCAGAATGGCTATGGGGATGATGCCATACGCCACGCATTCTCCGCGCACGATGTGGCACGCGCCGCGGATCTGATTGAGCGACATGCCGAAGCTGCTCTGAAACGCAGCGAATCCGCTACCTTTCTGAATTGGGTAGAAGCTCTTCCTGATGAGCTGATCAGCGGCCGTCCTTCTCTTTGTGTATACCACGCCTGGGCCATATTGCAGAACGGCCGTCCTGTGGATCAGGTTGAATCCCGCTTGCAGGATGCGCTGGCGCATGACGAGAATGAGACGCAGTCCACGCTCCAGGGTAATGTCGCTGCTGTTCGTTCTCGCATCAGTATCTTGCAGGGCCAAATAGCGGGCACAAATGAATATGCCCGTTTGGCACTAAAGCTGCTGCCAAAAGAGAACGCTTTCTTTCGCGGTATTGCGCTTTGGGATCTGGGCATGGCCAACCTCGTTGATGGTGATATCGCTGGCGGTAGCCGCATTCTGCAAGAAGCTGCCAGATCGAGCCGCGAGGAAGGGAATGTCCTCGTTGCCGTGACGACCCTATGCCGTTTAGCTGGGTTGCAAATGCTGCACGGGCGGCTTTACCAGGCCAGGGATATCTACCAACAGGCGCTGGATCTCGCCAGCGGCGACCACAATCCGCTGCCGGTTGCCAGAGAAGCGCTGTACGGCCTGGGGGAACTGGCGCGGGAATGGAACGACTTCGAAGCCGCCACGCGCTATCTCGAGCAAGGGATTGAACTGAGTAAACAACATTGGGAGATGGGCACCTTGGCCGGCATCCTCTCCCTGGCACGTATCAAGCAGGCGCAAGGAGACGAATACAGCGTTAAGGAGTTGATGCGGCAGGCTCGAAAGGTAGCGGCGGAATCATCCGCCACTGCCATAGATGACCGTACCGTTGCTCTCGCCCAGGCACTTATCTGGATCAGGCAGGGAAATTTAACAGCGGCCGAAAAATGGGCCGAGGAATTGGGGTTGTACAACGATGTTGAATCAGTCGAGTTTTTGGAACCAACGGCTACAAAAAGCAGTTTCAGACCCGAGCAGCATTTATACAAATATGAACGGGTCATGTTGGCCCGGCTGCTCATAGCCCAGGAGCGCTTTGAACAAGCCCACTCTGTGCTCGACCCTCTCTTGCCCCTGGCTGAACAGCGCGGTCGCAGGAAAGCCGTCCTGGAAATCCTCATTCTCAAAGCGCTGATCTACCAGGCGCAAGATAGGATCCCTCAAGCAGATCTCGTACTGGAGCGGGCCTTACAACTTGCGCAAGAAGCTGGTTATGTGCGTGTCTTCCTGGACGAAGGCCCGCCGCTTGAACGACTTCTGCGCCGTGCCGCCTCGCGCGATGTTGCTCCGGTCTATGCCCGTAAGTTGCTTGCTGCCCTTGTTGTTCCCCAAGAAGAACCTCACTCACTTGCGCAGCCACTTGCCGACCCCCTCAGCGAGCGTGAGATAGAAGTGCTGCGCTTGCTGGCCACCAGCGCCTCCGGCCCGGAGATCGCCGGCGACCTTGTTATTGCTATCAGCACATTTCGTTCGCACACAAAAAGCATCTACGGCAAGCTGGACGTCAATAGGCGCAGCGACGCCGTCAGTCGCGCCAGGCAACTCGGGCTAATATAGGTCGAAAATCAGTTGCGATGAATCTGCAATGTGCCTTGCTCGTGGCCATACCACCCAAATCCCCACATGTGGGGATGACACCTCCCCACATTATCGAATATCCTAAGTGTGAGAAACCCGATTTTCTCCTTATAAAAACCGGGTTTCCAAAGAGCTGAAGGGATGTTTGGTAATGAACGTAAAGCAAGTCAGAAAGAGACCACAAATGATTCAAATCAAAGTTCAGGAGCGACTGGATGGCAGTTGGTCCGACTGGTTCGAAGGAATGACCATCAGCTTTGATCAAGAGGGTAGCACCCTGACCGGGATGATTGTCGACCAGGTCGCCCTACGTGCCGTCCTTAGTAAACTTTGGGACCTGAATCTAACCTTGCTTTCTGTCAACCGCATAGAGACGATCTCCGCTAAGAGGTGAAAAAATGACAGAATGGCTCCACTTTTTTAATGAATTGACTGGGGAAGATTTATCCTTGGCCGGTGGCAAAGGAGGCACACTGGCCCTACTTTATCAAGCTGGCTATCCCGTGCCTGACGGTTTTGTAATTTTACCCCAGGCATTTACAGAGCAGGGATTAATGCCTAAAGCGTGGGCCCAGGTACAAACCTACCTTGCACAGATGCGGTCCAAAGGCAGTAGTATCGGTTTCGCCGTTCGCTCCTCTGCTCTGAGCGAGGATTCGGCCCAGGCCTCCTTTGCCGGTGAGTTCGAAACGGTGTTGGATGTACGGTCGGACGAGGCCATTATGGACGCCATCGACGTTGTACACCAATCGCGCGCCAGCGAGCGCGTCCTGGCCTATACGCAGGCCAAAGGTATTTCGCCGGCTCTGCAAGTGGACGGCCATGAGATCGCCGTGATCATCCAGCGCATGGTTCCGGCCCAAATCTCGGGCGTATTGTTCACCGCCGATCCGGTGACGGGCAGCTTTGACTATATGACCGGTAACTTCATCCATGGCTTGGGAGAGCAACTGGTTTCCGGGGAAGCCAATGCGGAGACCTTCACCCTTTCCCGCCCCAAAGGTAAATATAACGGGCCGCCAGAGCTTAAACGCCATAGCCGTAAGCTTTACAAGCTGGCCACACGCCTGGAGAAGGAGCTGGAGAATCCACAAGATATTGAATGGTGTATCGCAGAAGGCAAGCTGTTCTTGCTGCAATCCCGCCCGATCACCACGTTGCAAGGGGTTAACCTCGCCATGGGGGAATGGAATGACAGCTTGCGAGGGGACTTCTTGTGGACCAATGTAAATGTGGGTGAGGCGCGACCCGACGTGATGACGCCGCTGACCTGGACGTTGGGCCAGATGTTACGAAATGAGAACCAACCCATGCCCGGCAACTATCCCTGGGTGGGCAATATCGGCGGACGTACCTATATGAATATCAGCATGACGCTTTCTATGTTTCGCGCTTTCGGCATGAATCCCAAGAAGATGTTGAAAAGAATGGAGGCCTTGTTGGGTCCGGTGCCTGAAGGCATGGACATCCCCATGTTCCCGTTCCCCTTGTCGACGATTTTTGTTGGGCTCCCAGGGTTCCTGAAAATTCGCCAAAGAGAACGGGCGGTTGTCAAGAAGCTGGACGCGTTCATGGCTACGAACACGACATGGTGCCATGAAATCATGCGTAAGTGCCAGGAGGTACAAACCAAAGAGGAGCTGCTTGATCTTTGGTACGAGGAGATAAAGCCTTATTTTATCGATGCCGGGTTTATGATGGGCGCCAGTTTTCGGCCGATGATGAAGGCCACCGGCAAGCTTAGCAAACAGTTGGTCGAGTTGGTGGGTGAAGCGGACGCCAATGCCTTGCTTTCCAACCTCAGCGTTGACGAAGAGTTGCTGGCCAGTCTAGGTCCGGTGGTTGGTATCTGGAAAGTTTCCAATGGTGAGATGAGTCGCGAGGAGTATCTCTTGCGCTACGGGCACCGCGGGCCGCACGAGATGGAGCTGTCCGCGCCACGTCCGGACGAAGACCCCGGTTGGCTGGACACGCAGTTGCAGATGTTTAATGAATCTCCAGTGGATGTTGATGCACTGCTGGCCAGACGTCGCGCTGATTTCGACGCGGCCTGGGGGCGTTTCCAAGAGCAGTATCCTCGCAAAGCGAAATCGATGCAGCGTCGCCTGGCAAAAGTGCCGCCAGCCGCCCGCCTGCGCGAATCGTTCCGCTCGGAAGTGACCCGTATTTATGCCGTGGCTCTTCGCAGTTGGGCGCTGCGCGCCGGCGACTTAACCGGCCTGGGAGATGATATATTCTTCCTGACCTATGACGAGCTATTGGACTTTCTGGATGGAGAAGAGTTACCTACCCAATTCATCTCCGCGCGCAAGGAAACACATGCCAGGTATAGCGCCCTGCCACCTTATCCGACGACGATCCGCGGCCGGTTTGACCCCTTCGCCTGGGCCGCGGACCCCAGCCGGCGCGGCGATATATTTGACGCCCAAGCCCCTCACCCTGCGACAACTTCCGCTACCATCACCGGTTTTGCCGGGGCAGCCGGGCGTGTTGAAGGGAGTGTGCGCCGCCTGCTCTATTTTGAAGAAGGCGACCAGCTTCAGCCCGGGGAAATCTTGGTTGCAGTGACCACCAACGTCGGTTGGACGCCACTCTTCCCACGTGCGGCGGCCGTTATCACCGATGTCGGCGTGCCCCTCTCCCACGCGGCCATTGTCGCCCGTGAATTGGGCATCCCCGCCGTCGTCGGCTGCGTGGATGCCACTACGCGCTTGAAGACAGGGGATCGCGTGCGCGTCGATGGAGGACGGGGCACCGTCGAAATCCTACAAAGCTAATCCGCGTTTTATTTCCCGGGTATCGATACTGGTGTAAAATCGGTCCACGGTAGCTTAACAGCAACCCCGAATGTAAAAATCGACAAGCTGACAGCTGAAAGCTGTCAGCTTTTAAGTAATTCCCAGGAGTTCATAGTGAAACAGGCATTAATTACAGGTGCCAATCGAGGCATTGGCCTGGAGCTTACCCGCCAACTGCTAACTCGTAGAGATCGGGTTATAGCAACTTGCCGCCAGCCGGCCCAGGCTATAGCATTGCAAGATTTGACCAACGAATTCGGTGACCGGCTTTTGATCTTACCCCTGGATGTTAGCGATGATGCATCTGTTCGGGCGGCCAAGACGGCCGTCAGCGGCAGGGTCAAAAGCCTTGATATGCTGATAAATAATGCTGGCATCCTGATTGGCAGTGAAACATTGTCCAACTTCGACTCAGCCATAATGCAGCGCAGTTTTGACGTCAATGCCGTCGGGGTCATGCGCGTAGTCACGCAGTTTGTAGATTCGCTACGTCTGGGTCGCGATCCTAAAGTGGTCAATGTCTCAAGCCAGTTGGGATCTTTGCAGAAAATGCGGCGTCAATGGGGCCGTTATAGCTACAACAGCAGCAAGGCAGCGCTCAACATGATCAGCCGTATGCTGTCCTTTGATTTACAAGAGGACGGCATAGCCCTTGTCGTGCTTCATCCCGGTTGGGTGCAAACGGATATGGGAGGCGTCCACGCCGCCGTATCATCGCAGGACTCCGCTGCCGGCATTTTGCAGGTTGCCGATAGCCTCACCCTGGCCACCACGGGAAAATTTTACACCTATGCCGGGGAAGAACATCCTTGGTGAGACGGGTTCCCCAGGACATACACTGCACTCACAGGAGACGCTTTTTTGCCGCAGATAGCCATTCAGGTCGAAAATCTAGATAAACGATTTGACGACATTCACGCTGTCGACAATATCTCCTTTAACGTCCAACAAGGGGAGATCTTTAGTTTGCTGGGGCCCAATGGCGCCGGAAAGAGCACAACCATCTCTATGATCTCCGGGCTTCTCTCCCCGGATGAAGGAGACGCATCCATCCTTGGCCACTCCATCACCCAGCATGGGGCTGATGCCAAAGCATGCATCGGCATTGTGCCGCAGGAAATCGCCCTATATGAAGATCTGACAGCCCGAGAAAATATGGAATTTTGGGGAAAGATGTATGGGCTGCGCGGGCAGGAACTGCGGCAGCGTGTTGACGAAGTGCTGCAGATGATTGGCCTGACAGAGAGGCAAAAAGACCGGATTGAGAAATATTCCGGCGGGATGAAACGGCGCGTCAATATTGGTGTTGCCCTGCTGCACAAGCCGGCGGTTATCATTATGGATGAACCAACCGTGGGCATTGACCCCCAAAGTCGCCGCCATATTTTAGATGGGGTCAAGGAGCTGCAAGCAGAGGGAGCAACCATCCTATATACCACCCATTATATGGAAGAAGCGCAGGAACTATCTGACCATATCGCCATCATGGACAATGGGCAGATCATGGCCAGCGGCACCCATGATGAGTTGGTCCGTTTGATCGGCCGTCAGGACCAGATCGATCTGCAGTTAAGCGCGCCATCGGAGCAGGTAATAGCACAGTGGCAGGAGATCCCCGGCGTAGCCCAGGTAGCAGTGGAAAACGGCCTTGTTACTATCCTGGCCGATGACAGCAATGTCATTCTGCCCCGTTTATTTGACGTAGCCAATGAGAATGAAGTGCGCATCACGGCCGTCGATATTCAGGAACCTAATCTGGAAAGCGTTTTCCTGCATTTAACCGGACGAGCATTAAGAGATTAGGGTTGTGATGAAAGCGTTATATATCGCCCTAAAAGATATGCGCCAATCCTTCCGCAGCAAGGGCGCGATCATTTTTATGTTTGTCGTCCCCATTTTGATCACCGTCTTGTTCTCTTTCATGTTCGGCAATATCGCCGGTGGTGATGAAGGGTTTACGCTGCCAAACACGGCCGTCATTCTCGTCAATCTGGATCAGGGCCAGGCACCAGGAGTTGGTTCCATGGGCGCTTTTCTGGCCGGCACGCTGCAAGAAGAAGCGTTGGCCGAACTGATCAGCGTCACAGAGATAGGTGACGCCGTGGCCGCGCGCACGGCCGTGGACAGGCAAGAAGCGGGTGTGGCCATCATCATCCCTGCTGATTTTACGGACGCAATCACAGGCGAGCGGCAAACGGCCGAAGTTGAGCTATACCGCGATCCTACGTTGACTATTGGCCCGGCGATTGTGGGCTCTGTGGTCAGCCAGATTGTCGAGGGCATGGCCGCCGCCAACATCGGCATTGGCGTGACCATGAACCAGTTAGTCGAAGCCGGGGTGCCAGTTACGGCAGAGCTTGCGCAAGAAGTGGTCGATGCAACGACGGCCGTGCCTCCACCACAGCAGGCGAATACCTTGACCCAGATGCAAGCGCCGCCTGGCCAGGAGGCGGGTAACGAACTGGCTCAACTGTTGGCCTTCATCCTCGGCGGTATGATGGTATTCTACGCCTTCTTTACCGGCGCCAACGTGCTGTACACCATATTAACCGAGCAGGAAAAGGGCACCTTGCAGCGCCTTTTCACTACCCCCACCAGCCACCTTATCATTTTCAGCGGCAAATTCATCGCCGCTCTGCTAATTTTGGCGGTGCAGGTAGCTGTCTTGCTAACCTTTGGCAATCTGGTTTTTGATATTCAGTGGGGCGATCCGCTGCCGGTGGCCATTGCCGCCGCCGGTTTGATCCTCATCGCCGCCACAACCGGCTTGTTCTTGGTGTCGCTGCTTAAGAACCCACGCCAGGCCAGCCTCATCTTTGGTGGGTTGCTGACGTTGACGGGGATGTTGGGCCTATTCTCCGTTTTTACGACTGGCTCACCCAATACCCCTGCTTTGTTGGATACCGTGTCGCTGCTGGTTCCGCAGGGCTGGGCAATGCGCACCTTTCGCCAGGCCATGGGTGGCAGCGCTTTGGCGGATATTGTGTTCACTTTTGCCGTCATTTTGTTGTGGAGCGCACTCTTTTTTTTCATTGGCCAGCGCCGGCTACGAAGACGATTTTCATGATGGAGAACGAAGCAAATGCCTGAATTGGGGGCAACAGATAGAAGAATAATAGATTTAGCGATCAAGGATTTACGCCAGATAACACGAGACCGTAAGTCATTCTTATACTTGTTGATCATGCCCATTGCCTTCACCCTGTTGTTTGGTTTCGCTTTTGGCGGCAACAGCACGGCCGACCCGCGTCTGCCCATAGGTTTGGCGGACAAAGACAGCAGCGAGCTTAGCCGGCAATTGGTGACGATGCTGGCTGCATCTGATGTCGTACGGATTGCAGCGCAGGATACGGGTACCGCTGATCTGCAACGACAAGTCGTCGAAGAAGAAATTGCCGCCGCCGTTCTAATTCCCGCCGGCTTTGGCAGCAGACTGCTGGACGGCGATCCCGTTCCTGTGACCATTGTTGGCAGCGGCCAGGCAGGATTCACGGTTGAAGGTGAAGTAGAGACGGGAACGGCGCGTTTGCTGAGCGCCTTACAAGCGGCAAATCTGAGCGTGGACACGGCTATCAATCACAATCTCTTGCCGTCCGAATCCAAGAGGCAAGCCCATTTTGCCGAGGCCTTCATCCGCGCCCTGGCTGCCTGGGAGGCGCCACCGGTCGCGATCCGCTATGATGAATCCAGCGCCCTGGCTGATGAAGTAGAGGGCGTGAACAGCAATTACAGCGTATTCGCCCACTCTTCGCCGGGAATGATGGCCCAATTTGCCATTGCCGGGCTGCTCGGCGCGGCCGGTATTTTGGTGGTGGAGAAGAAGACGCGGTCAGTGCAGCGTTTGCTGACCACCAATATGTCCAAAAGCCAGATTCTTGCCGGTCATTTCCTGGCCATGTTTGTTATGATTTTTCTCCAGCTCACTGTTCTAATCCTATTTGGGCAACTTTTTTTGGATTTACCCTATTTGGGGCAGCCCTTGGCAACATTAACGATGACAGTTGTTACGGCGCTGTTTTGCGCCAGCCTGGGCATGCTGATTGGAGCCGTGGCTAGGAAACAAGAACAGGTCGTCGTCCTGTCGTTAGTGCCTATGTTCGTGCTGTCGGCGTTGGGTGGGGCGTGGGTGCCGTTAGAATTCACTCCGCAAACATTTCAGCGCGTGGCCTATATGACGCCATTGGCCTGGGTGTTGGACGGCTATAAAGATATTTTGGTGCGGGGACAGGGATTGGAGGCCTTGGGCACGGCCGTTCTGATATTGCTTGGTTATGCCATGGTGCTATTGGCCCTGGCAGTTTGGCGTTTCCGTGTTGATTAACCCCTTTATGACTAAGATTGCATATGTGGGGCTACATCTTCGTTTTCGCTTGCTAACTGCAACTCCTTACGCACTACACGCCGCAGTACGGTTTCCCAATCATTATCTTGGCGTGCCAGAGGTCATAGTTATTTTGCATAGCTAACCAACTTTCTGCTGACCTTCCCAATGTTCTAGATAACCGCAGTGCCATTTCTGGGCCGACATTACTTTGACCATTTACCAACCGCGTAAAAGTCGAAGGGGAAACCTTCAGTTTGGCCACGACAGTTCGGTAAAAGCACCGCTTACACGGGCACACTCTCAAAGGGGCTAAATTTAATTCATGTTTTGTGGGCCTATTGGCTCCGGCACTGGCGGCTACCCTCTTGTTGATAGGTGGTGTATTCTATCTGTTCTGGTTCTTTCTGCTTGGCCGAGACCTTGGGAAGTTGGGCCGGCACTAAGGCCAGATGATGTTTAGTAATCTGTTTAAACCGGGAGATGCTTCATGAAAGAGAAACTGGCCACTGCGGGCCCGAATGAATCGCAGAATTCAGAGAATAAGGACGGCAAGATTGCCGGGTTTTGGCGCGGGTTATGGCACGGTATGATCGCCCCATTTGCCTTTCTGATTTCCCTTTTCAAAGAAAACGTCGGCGTGTATGAACTGCACAACAACGGGAAATGGTACAACTTTGGTTTCATCCTGGGCCTGATGATTATCTTTGGCGGCAATAAAGGCGCTGGGAACAAGATCACGATGCAGAGAAACAAATAGATGGTCCGGTTAGTGGAGCAATCACTGTTAATCCAACAAAGCTATTAGTTGACGGCTTCTGCGATCTGTAGGCCAGATTTTTCCAGCCATTGAACCGTCTCCTGCCAGAGTGCTTTAGCCTTAGGTCGGAAGTAGCCAAAATGTCCAATCGATTGCAGCCCGACTGCTTCCGGGACAATATGCCGCCGCGATAAATTGGGATAAGCGCCCATCGTGGCATCCCCGGATTGGCGTGTTCCCCAATCACCATCTTCAAAGCTGTATGCCAATACAGGCGCTGGAAACTGCTGGAAGTTGGCCGTGGCATCATCCAACAAGTAACCAGGTTGGCGACACCATCTGGCCCACTGCAATGCGACTCCTTGGGGCAAATCTTGACCCGCTCCGAACTTGCTCCAGGGCAAGTAACCGGACAGGTGGGAAAGAAGTCGATAGATTTATGCCAAACGGCCATAAATAGTCGATAATGTTTGTGAGTTTTGTCATATATAGATCGTGACTTTCGCCAGATCACAGCGGCCTATTTAAGCGCTAGACTGTAACCAGCATGGGATTGTTTGATAATCAGGACCCAGCATGATGAAATTGGCAAAAAGAAAGCGGTACCAAGGATATCATTTTTGAGCAATATACCCTGCGTTTCGTCGAAACAGGTACGGCCGTTCTCACCTATGATTACCGGCATTTCGGCGCAAGCGAGGGGAAACCATGGAGCGTGAAGGCTATGGCTATTTTTTTCGCCTCTTTGTCCATGCTCAGCGTGACAAGGGGCGCTCACGATTTGGCTTTTCCCCCCATACCATACCCATTGCCGGGTTACCAGGTACCACAGCCATGCTCACTGCGCCGGGCGCTTTTGATGGCTACGCAACACTTGTGAGTGATTCAGATACATTCAAGAATGAAGTTTGTGCCCGTCTTCTTTTCATGGGGCATGCTCGTGATCCCCGCGAGGTTGCTCAAGATGTTCATTGCCCGGTGCTCTTGCTCGTATGCGAACATGACAACCTCGTAGCGCCGGACTCCCATGTAAAAGCAGCGCAAGCGCTGGGCGATAAAGCGATTGTGAAGACCTACCCCAACTGACTGTGATGTACCCGTTCTATCTGGTGATTGTCACCCTGAGCATCTACACAATCATCGGCCTTGTAGCCAGCATTGATGGAGAAGTGGTCAAGTTGCGGCTGACCGGTCATGTGCCGGTACGATTGGCTGGCGGAACCCTTATCGGTTTTGGTAGCACATTTGCCTTACGGGTCATATGGATGATGGCCGATGCCCTTGCCAACAAAACCCTAATTGCCGGTTCAGAGTTGGGCTTGCTGGTGGCTGATTTCATCTTTAGTGCAGCCTTGTTAATCGGCGGGATTTTGTTGTGGCGGCGACAGGCGTTGGGCTATGTAGGTGGCACGGGATTGCTCTTTCAAGCCAGTATGTTGTTTGTCGGTTTGATCGCCGTTCTGATCTTGCAGCCAATTCTGAGCGAGGAGCCGTTTCTGCTGATAGATGTTATCGTCGTCTTCGGCATGGGTTTGATCTGTTTTATCCCTTTCGCCCTTTTTGCGCGCGGCGTAGCCAGATCGTGATCGCCTTCTATTTGATTTTGTGAAATTAGCAAATGGAGAAATAAGTGAACAGACAAGTTTTAGTCACCTATGCCACCAAATATGGCGCAGCGGCCGCAATAGCGGAGAAAATCGGCGAGATACTACGACAAGAGGGGCTGTACACCGATGTGCTGCCAGTGAAACGAGTGATTGACCTGACCCCGTACACGCCGTCATCCTGGGCAGCGCGGTGTATGTAGGCCGTTGGCGCAAAGAAGCGTCTTGACTATCCGCCGGCCAATGATTATGCAAACGGACCACCGAGAATCGCGCGTCAAAACCACGAATTCGACCTGGAGAGTTCTTTATATTGCCGGTGGGATAGCGGCGGTGATCGCCGTCCTGGTATTTCGCAGGTATTTCAGCGTGGAGATGATGCAGTTCAAGGGCTTTGGCCTATTCAGCGTAGCGGATGAATGGCCAGTCAGCGCCCTCGACTGGTTCGCGTTGTTCCAGGAAAATCGGTTCGTCGGACTGGTCCTATTTGATCTCTTTGACCTGGTCAATTACGGCTTGGTAGGCTTGATCTTCCTCGCTCTCTACAGAGCCCTGCGCGAAGTGAATAAGAGCGCTATGGTGCTGGCAATAACTTTTGGTTTTGTAGGAATTGCCGTTTATTATGCCTCGAATCAGACCTTCGCCATGTTAAACCTCAGCGGCCGTTTTGTGACGGCGACATCAGAGGCGGAACGGGCGATGTTCGTGGCTGCCGGCGAGGCACTGTTGGAGATCCATGATCCTGGCAAACTTAACCCCGGGACTGGCATTTACTTGAGCTTGTTTTTGGTGCTTCTGGCTGGGCTTGTGATTTCAATCGTCATGCTGCGCAGCGAGATTTTCAACAAGGCCACGGCCATTGTGGGCATTCTGGCCAACGGATTTGGTTTAGGCTTTTTCATTGCTTTACCCTTCATAGCGGAATATGTCTGGCTCTTCCCAACTATCTCTGCGCCATTCCGGATGATATGGTACATCCTGATGGCCATCAAACTCTTTCAGCTTGGGATGGGCGGCACAAAGGAATAGAGGTGAACAAAGCTATTCGCCTGGCACCGTCATTATTAAGTATTTCGGCCGGAATCGCCGGCGTTGAACATGGTCATTATAAAAAAACCGTCGAGGTATACAAGAATGTCTGAACAAGAATCGTCAACTATTCCCCCATTTGTCAATCGTTTAATGATCGTTATGCTGCGCTCTCCGCTGCACCGCATTGCCAGCCGCTCGGTCATGTTGATCACCTTCACCGGGCGCAAAACCGGTAAGAGCTACACCACGCCGATCAGCTACGCCCGTGATGGCGACAGTGTTATCGCTTTCACCGGGGCCAGATGGTCGCGGAACCTGGCTGGCGGCGCCCCGGTGACGCTGAATATCAAGAACACGGCGTATCAGGGCCAGGCTGATGTGGTTGATGACAAGGAGGTCGTGGCCGAAAACTTGCAGGCCTTTTTGAACCAGGTTCGTTCCGACGCCAGATTTTATCAGGTCAGGTTCGACGACGATGGCCAACCCAACTGGGAGGATGTGCAGCGGGCTGCGCAACGCTGCGTCATGCTGCGCGTGCAGTTGAATGGTGCAGAAGCTCCGAGGAGTTAGTAAAAATGTTTAGCGTTAGGCTATGAATGAGTTACGATCATTTGTTTAGCTGAGAATATGCTGAAATGCTGCCAGCGTCGTTTTCACATCTTCCGCTGCCACCCACTTGTGCGTAACGAGTCGAAACTCCTGGGAATAGCCGGGTTCGATTTTGATCTGGTACATTTCCTCCATGCGCCTTGCCAAGGATTCTGGCCTAATGGAGATCTCATCATCAAGTTTGAAATACACCATATTTGTGGTCAATACATCAGGGGAGTTTGCCAATCCCGGAACCGTAATGCCTGGAATCCCATTCAGCCCTTGTGCTAACCTTTTAGCATTGGCATGATCTTCAGCCAATCGATCAACCATTTGCTCTAAAGCCACAATGCCCGCCGCCGCCAAAATGCCTGCCTGACGCATGCCGCCACCTAACATTTTACGCGCTCTGCGAGCTTTGTAGATGAAATCGCCGCTGCCCGCCAGTATGCTGCCCACGGGAGCGCACAAGCCCTTGCTCAGGCATATCATGACGCTGTCCACCTGTTGGGTGAATGCCTGTACCGGCACATCTAGCGCCACGGCCGCGTTGAACAAGCGCGCGCCATCCAAATGGACAGCCAATCCATGGCGGTCGGCAACCTGGCGCACACGGGCAAAGTAATCGGGAGGTATGGCCACACCGCCGCAGTTGTTGTGCGTATTTTCTAAGGCTATGGCGCTGGTGTGTGGTACGTGAACATCTTCAACGCGGACGGCCGCTTCTATTTCATCCAACGCCAACGTGCCATCTACCTGGTTTTTAAGTACATAGGGGTGAATGCCGCCTACAATGGATACATTGCCGGCTTCCGCGCGGAAAACGTGAGATTTATCGCCCAGGATGAGCTCTTCCCCACGGCTACAATGAACCAGGGCCGCGATTAAATTGCCCATCGTGCCGCTGGGGACAAACAAGCTGGCTTCCTTCCCCAATTTGTCAGCAGCCAGTTCCTGTAATTGGTTAGCAGTGGGGTCATCTCCCCACACGTCATCTCCCAGCTCCGCCTGGGCAATCGCTTCCATCATCGCCGGCGTTGGTCGCGTCACGGTATCCGACCGCAAGTCAATCATCTTATACGTCTCCTAAATAGACCAAAATGCGCGTAAAACAGCGCTCAATATATCGTGTGCGAATATCCCCGACCGCTTTCATATCACCCAGGCGCAGGTTTTCGATAACGGCCGTATATTCTGCGCCATGAAAATGCGTGCTCCAAATGGGGGATTTTGATGATTCTACCGGAATCTAAATCTGAAGCATAATTTCACTTCCTACTCGAGGGTTTCATGCGTGGATGAATTTTTTGCATAATATGTTCTGGAGGATCCTGCCCAAGCCCGGCAAAGTACTGCTGCAAGAGGCGGTGCATGAAGATGTAGCCGCCGCCAACTTTGCGCAGGAAGACGAACTGGGCGGCGTGGTCCAGGAAGCGGGTGTAGCGCCAGGGCAAGTTGTGCTGCAGGCGCAGGAGCCCGCGCAGAAGGAAGTGCTTGACAAAGACGCTGCCCCCGAAGAGGGATGCGGCGATTAGGGCAGAGAGCACGCCGATATTCAAAGCGTAAATCGGATCACGCAGAATGCTGGTCAACAAAGCCAACGGCAAGGCCAGCACAACGGCCGCTACCCCCGCATTTCGCAGCGACAACCATACTCCCTGATTAGGCCGGCTTTTGGTCGTGATTGCGCTGCCCGATAAACCGCCTAATATGAAGCCTGCCGCTACCAGCGTGACCAGCGTCCGTGCGGCGCCGTTGTATCCATATAGCAAGGACTCCAGCGTCTCGGCGATCAAGGTCAAGATCAGCCCCACGCCGATGCCCGTCAAGGATCGCTGCCAGGACCAGCCCAACGCTTCCACGGTGCGCACGTCGCTCTCATAGCTCCAACCAAAGATGAAACGGGCGGCGGCCATGTACATAAAACCTTCGGCCACGCCCCAGGCTAAGGACAAAAGCCAGGTGGTGAACAAGGAAACGAACAAGGTTGTTACCAGGCCGGTCGCCAGGCCGGCTGTCCACACCTGCAGCCACCTCTGGCGGTTGACTTTTGACGCCTCGACCGGTTTTTGCCGGCGCTGTTCGAAATAGAGCCCCAAGACAACCCCCACCAATAAGCCCAACGCTGCATTGCCCAGGAGGATGGCCAGCAGCTCCACAGGTTCCCGCGCCAGATTGAACCAGGCGGCTAACTGCGTGGAAACGGCTGCCGGCAGTTGTGGTAAGGTGTGGCGCAGCAAACGCCACAAGAGCCACATGATCAAGCCCCCGGCCAGGCCCAGGATCAAGCCGGAGAGCAGCAAATAAACCCAACGCCACCGTCTAGAGGGCAGCCAGCTGGGCTGTATGCCTTCGATCAAGAAGATCGACTGGCTGTGCTCTTCCAGTCGCAGCGCCAGCCAGTGCAAATATTTTATCGTTTGTTCCGGCTCGTAAGGTGCATAAGCCGGCCGTCTACGGAACATGCGCCGCGTATAAGCCTCAAAAATAGGCTCATAATCCCCTGGGCTTGTAAGCTTCGCAGCGGGAACAAGCGGGTCACTCGATCCCTGCACCGCCTCGTTCCCGTTAACGGCCGCCAGCACATTGAGTATCAAGGGCGATTTAGCCAGCTGCCGCACGGCTGGGTCTTTGTGCACTACCTGCCGCAAAGCGTGATAATCATCGCTGGCCAAGTAGGCATCAATCTGTTCCTGTTGCAATGCTTCGATTTTCACCGCTCTGTTCAGGCGCAACTTCAACCCGCAGTCCAGATACTCCTGGCTGCGGCTGCAAATAGCCAGGCCCATAAGGCCGTACTTTTCCCTGAATCCGTTGATCGCCTGTACACAGGGGCGGCGTGCGTTGGGCGGCAGCACGTCGAAACCGTCCAGAAGCAGGATCAGTTCGTCGCCCGCCAACCAGCGCCGGCCGTATCGCCGGGGAATCTGGTATTTAGCGGTCAACTCCTCCACGATCCAGCCCCCCAGATCGCGCCGTTCCTTGGCCCAGCCGGAGAGATCCAAGATGAGCGGCACCGGGGCATGGGGATCGAGCTTCGCTTTTTCCAGCAAGTGGTTGGCCAGGGTGATCAGGGTCATCGTTTTGCCGCTACCGGGCGATCCCAGAATGAGCAAAGCGCGATCGGCGTCGTCAAACAAGGTCAAGATGTCGCTGCTGGCTGGACTGCTTCCGCCGATCAAAGCCTGGCCAAGAGAGCTGTCCCAGGGATGATCGACGGCCGTGATAACATCTGTTTTATCCAGGGTCAAAATGGATGCGTCGCCAATCGATTTCTTTAGCACACCCTCAACCCAAAAGCTGTTTACCTTTTCCAACAGAATTCTTTGCGTACGGCTTCGTTCGGCCGTTTCCGGAGCCACAGCCTGCTGTGTAGATGTTGGTTGGATCTCCCGTGCACCTGCAAAAACCGCCCGTGCTTCCCCGGCGTCTAAGCGTCGATAATTTCCCGCCGCAAGCAGATCGTCACCATCTTCTATGCTGCTGATGCCGCCGTTTTGCCTG
>JAACFF010000057.1 GCA_009937635.1 Chloroflexota bacterium | reverse complement strand
GAACCTGCGAACTGGGGCCTTGATCATTAACAACCGGGCAGAAGTAAAGCGGTCGCTGGAGCAGGTATACGAGTATTTCCCACCCTTGAAGGAGCTACGCCACCAGACGGCTGGTTATCTATCCGGCGGCGAACAACAGATGGTGGCCATTGGCCGTGCGCTTATGGCCAAACCCCGATTAATGCTGTTGGATGAACCGTCGCTGGGTCTGGCGCCTATACTCGTACAGAATATCTTTGAGATTATCAGGCGCATCAACCAGGAGTCCGGTACATCGATGCTTATTGTTGAGCAAAATGCCAACGTGGCCTTGCAGATAGCGGATTATGCTTACGTCATGGAAAACGGCCGTGTTGTGCTCGATGGTTCCGCTGATCAACTTATGGACAATGCCGATATAAAAGAGTTTTATTTAGGCCTCACTCAGGTCGGGGAGCGCAAGAGCTACCGTGATGTAAAGCATTACAAGCGCCGCAAGCGCTGGCTTGGTTAAAGTTATGAACAAGAAATCAATTGACGAAAAAGTACGGGAAACGATTCAGTTTGCCTATGCAAATGCGCCGGCTGTCAAAACACGCTTTGAAAAAGCTGGTTTGAAGCCAGAAGATATCCAAGGCGTCACCGACCTGGCTAAGATCCCAGTCCAAACCAAGGATGAAATGGTCGCTTTACAGCAGACCGATCCGCCCTTTGGGGGTGCGCTGGCTGTGCCCTTGAGTGAGGTGAGCCATATCTTCTTCTCACCAGGCCCACTGTTTGAACCAGGGCCAACCGCTGATGATCCGGTCTGGGAGATGGCCCAGGCAGCTCTGGAACGGGGTGGATTTGACGCCGGTGACATAATCCTCAATAGCCTTTCCTACCACCTGGTGCCGGCCGGATATCTTTTTGACGTGGCCTTCACGCGCTTAGGCGCTACGGTCATTCCTGGAGGTGTAGGCAACAGCGACTTACAACTGCAAATGATGCGCGATCTCGGCGCTACCGGTTATGTAGGCACGCCTAGTTTCCTGATGAGCCTGATCCAGAAAGCTGAAGAGAAAGGGCAAAACTTCCAGCAAGATTATAAGCTGCGCAAGGCGATCACCACGGCCGAACCGTTGCCGCCCAGCTTGCGACAAACATTGGTGGACACATACGGTTTGCAGGTAACCAACGCCTACGGGACGGCCGAATTTGGCATCCTGGCTACGAACAGCGGCCAGGGCATGGCCATGCAACTGCTGCCGGAACCGGTTGTGCAAGTGGTGAATCCCGATACGGGGCAATCGGTCGGACCTGGCGAAACGGGTGAAGTAGTGGTGACAAACTTCAGCCAGGTTTACCCCTTGATACGATTCGGCACCGGGGACATGGGCATGAACATCGACCCGCGACCTGGTGAAAGCGATCAGGAGGAGCGTTCCGTGATCTTGGTCGGCCGTCGTGGCGAGGCGGTCAAGGTGCGAGGTATGTTCCTGCATCCCAACCAGTTACGTTTTGCAGCCGGGCAAGTGCCGGGTGTTGTGGTATTACAGGCGGTGGTGAGCCGCCCTGAATTGCGGGATAGTTTTGTCTTGCGCGTTGTTGCTGAAGAGGGCACGGATGAGGTGAAAGCGGCTGAACAGCTTAAGCAGGCGGTGATCGGTCTGTGTCGCGTGCGTGTGGATGGGGTCGAGTTTGTATCTGCACAGACTATCTCCGCCGATGACCCTACCGTTCTAGACGAACGTACCTGGGAATAGACGGCCGAATCTGTGAGCAGTAAGACTATCATCACTGCTGCTTTAACTGGCGTGCTGACCACTCGTGACCAGTCGCTGGCCATTCCCTATACACCGCAAGAGATTGCCGAAGAAGCATGGCGTAGCGTCGAGGAGGGGGCCAGCATCGTGCATATACACGCCCGCCAGGACAATGGCCTCCCCGCCTATGACGTAGAGACCTACGCGCGCATTGGCGAAGAAGTACGCCTGCGCTGCCCTGATGTGATCATCAATTTCTCAACCGGCGCGATGGGCATTCCGCGCGAGGAACGCGTGCACCATATCAAGGTCCTGAAGCCTGATTTAGCGGCACTCAACATGGGTTCGATGAATTACGCTATCTATTCGTCGAAGAATAAGAAATTCTATCATGACCATGTTTTTGCCAACCCCTTTAAGGATATTCGTTTCTTCCTGGAAGCAATGAATGAAGCGGGTACACGGCCGGAAATGGAGTGTTTTGACACCGGGCACATCAATAACGCCAATCCGCTTATCGATCTGGGTTTGTTAAAGTCTCCCTACCAATTCAGCCTGATCATGGGCGTCTTGGGAGGCATACCCGCCTCGACTGCCAACCTGGTACACCAGGTTGCTCAGCTTCCCCCAGACGCTTTTTGGCAGGTGATAGGAGTCGGCCGTAAACAATGGCCTATGGTAGCCGCGGCGATCACCTTAGAGGGCAACGTGCGCGTGGGTCTAGAAGACAATCTATATTTGCCTGACAGAACGCTGGCCCAGTCCAACGGCGAACTGGTAGCCAAAGCGGCCGACTTGGTGAGAACGGTCGGCGGCGAAGTCGCTTCCATCGCCGAAGCGCGGGCGATGATAAAATTGCCGTTGGCGACAGGCTAACCCCGCTCCTCAACAATTAATCCTCGATTGGATTCACCCCCGGTGGCTTCTCACCGCAGAGCAGTGCCAGCAAAATACACGCTGTATTTTATGCTTGTTGCTCCTTGGCCTTCAATTTAGCGTTGATGAAATCCTGGTGGGACACGTTGATCCCCCGTGATACCAAGCGAATCTCTTCTGTCTCTTCAAAAGAAACCCCGCCGTCAGCGCCTGCGATGCGAAAGAGAGCCACCAGGAATGCCTGGCGCTCTTCTAGCGTTGTTTCGGTGGCGAACTCCCGCGTCATGCGATAGTAATCGTAATTGACATCCAGCGAAGATACCGCGGCGTTGGCCACAAAAACGGCCGATTCTTGTGAAAGCTGCCAATGCTCCTCAATCGCCTGGGTCATTACCTCCAATTCGTTGTCCGTGACGGTGCGGTCGACCTTGGCGATGCGTGCCATCAGGCCTCCGGCCAGTCCTAATTTCCGCATTTCCGCCTCTGGTAACTCTAACGATTTCCCCTCTTCTTGCAGGCGACGGTTGACTTCGTAGAAAACCTTGTTCTTCAGAAAATCGTCGTAATACGCTTCCCGGTTTGGCGCGTTTTTTACCGCTGCCGAACGGCGCTGCAATGCGCCACCAAGAAAGCGGTTCAAACCATCCATAAATCCGACTTCACTATCCTCTACCGCAAGTTCAATCTCTTGGATGATGCGCTGCTCTTCCTCATCGGTGACGCCGTCGGCCAAAGCCATCTGCTGCAGAGCATCCAGGACAAACTGCCTTTCTTCAGGCGTGCGAACGGCATCCTGTAAATCTGCCACCAGCCGCGCCCGCTCCGCATCTTCGACTGGAGAATCCATATACATCTCCAGCAGCGACCATTCCTGTCCCGTCAAGGGGTGTCCCGCATCTGTGAGGTGGAAGATGATATCTTTGAGGCAGTTCTGCTCCTCTATCGTTATTTCTCCATCAGCCCAGGCCGCGGCGATTAACACCTTGGCCAGGGTCATCATGCCGCTGCGATTGTTTGCCATAGTTAACTCCTTATAAATAATCAAAGATTTCGCAGACTTAATTTTGGCGAGCGAATTCTATATAAACCGCGGCTTTATGTTCATGGTAGTGCGCCGCGGCATGTAAGGATGCCTACTACTCCAACTTGTTTGAAATGCACCCTTTGGTAGATCACTACCGCCAGTCACACAATCATTCCATCTGGCGTGCAGTTTGATCGTAATCAACTCTATTGGTCTTTTAGCAAGGCGCACATTGTAACATCATTTGGGTGCGAGAAAACGTCAGTTTTGTTACGATTAACCTAGAGGCTTTGAAAACGAAAAAGTTGCCACCTTTCTGTGTTCAATTAAGGCATTGATCGGAGCGGTAAAAACGTTGGCAACTTTCAACCAAGACGCTTGAATATGGCTGTTAATGGCCAGGCGGATACCAATGGATCCCATTGAATCGAAACTTGATACGCGCAGCGCAGAATACGAGACGGCTTGTCAGGCCATGCTAGACAGGCTGGACACGCTCGAAGAACGTCTAGCACAGGCGCGAGCCGGCGGGGGAGAGCGTGGCGAAAAGAAATTCCGCCAGCGCGGCAAACTATTACCCCGCGAACGCCTGGAGTTGCTGCTTGATCCTGGCACTCCGTTTCTGGAACTTTCGCCTTTGGCTGCCTATGGACTGTACAATGACGAGTCGCCGTGCGCTTCACAAATCACTGGCATCGGCATTGTAGCTGGCGTGGAGTGCATGATTCTGGTCAATGACGCCACGGTCAAGGGGGGCGCTGTCTATCCGATGACGTTGCAAAAAACGTTGCGTGCCCAGACCATCGCTGCCGAGAACCGTTTACCCTGCATCTCCCTGGTGGAATCGGCGGGGGCAAATTTGCTTTACCAGGCGGAGGTATTCAACTATGGCGGCCGAATCTTCGCCAACCAGGCGCGACTATCCGCCTTAGGCATTCCTCAAATTGCCCTCGTCTTTGGTTCTTCCACTGCTGGAGGGGCGTACATTCCGGGCATGAGCGACTACGTGGTTATGGTCAAGAAGCAGGCCTCGGTTTACCTGGGTGGTCCACCGTTGGTGAAAATGGCCACCGGTGAAATTGCCGATGCCGAAACCTTGGGCGGTGCGGAGATGCACGCGCATCGTTCTGGCGTGAGTGATTACACGGCCGAAAATGATGCCGACGCCATACGTACGGGTCGTATGATCATGGCCCAACTCAAATACAGCAAGCCCAAGGCCGGTCTGGCGCGTCGCCAGGACGTGGAAGCACCCCGCTACGATGCTGGCGAACTGTTGGGTGTGATACCGGCCGACCCACGAATCTCCTTTGACGTGCGTGAAATCATCGCCCGTATCGTGGATAGCTCTCGTTTCCTGGAGTTTAAGCGCGATTATGGTTCCACCTTGGTCACCGGCCATGCCTTTATCAACGGCTTCCCCGTGGGTATCCTGGGCAATAACGGCGTCTTATTCTCAGAATCAGCCAACAAGGCGGCGCAGTTTATCCAGCTTTGCAACCAAAGCCGCACACCGTTGATTTACTTGCAGAACATAACCGGCTTCATGGTGGGCAGTAAATATGAACGGGAAGGGATCATCAAGCACGGCAGCAAGATGGTAAACGCCGTGGCCACCTCCACCGTGCCCCAATTGACGGTCATCGTAGGCGGGTCCTATGGGGCGGGAAATTACGCCATGTGCGGTCGCGCTTATGATCCCCGATTCCTTTGGACCTGGCCCAACAGTCAAATCGCCGTTATGGGTGGGGAACAGGCGGCTGGTGTTCTGGCCATTGTGCAGGAAGAGCGCGCTAGACGCCAGGGCGTGGAAGCGGATCGTAACGCTATTGAGATGATGCAAATGATGACGCGCAAGAAATTTGAAGAGGAATCATCGGCCTACTATGCTACCGCTCGCTTATGGGACGACGGCATCATCGATCCCCGCGATACGCGCCAGGTTCTGAGTTTCGCCTTGTCCGTAGTGCACAATACGGACTATATCAGCCCTGGCATGCCTCACTATGGCGTATTTCGAATGTGAACCGAACTTTTCTAACGGGACAGCTTGCGTTAAAATCCTTGAAACTTGGAGGCAAGTATGGATGAAAATGGAACCGTAGGACTTGTGCTTTCCCTGGCAATTGGCATGGCCATCTTGGCCGCCTGTGGCGTTGTTAGTTTTACGTTGTTGCTGGTAGGAATCTTGGCTCTCTGATTTCCTGTCAATTCGTCAGAATTTGTTGCCCTGCTTACCGTTTGAACGGGCAGCAGGGTTTTTTTGTCTCTTGAGCCGGGTTAAGCAAACTGACATTTTATGGTGGAAGTATGAAGATTGACACAACCCTATTAACACCGAAACTGGGCGAGATGGCGATAGTTACCAGAGCAGCTGAATCCTTGGGTTTTGATGGCATCTGGACGGCCGAAACTCAGGCTGACCCCTTCTTGCCCTTGACCTTGGCTGCCGAGCACAGCCGGCGCGTCAATATTGGTACTGCAATAGCAGTCACATTTCCACGTAGCCCGGCCACGTTAGCCTATCTGGCCTGGGATTTGCAACGTTATAGCAACGGCCGTTTTATCCTTGGCCTCGGCGCGCAAGTAAAGGCGCACAACGTTTTACGTTTCGGCGTCAAATGGGAGAAGCCGGTCAAAAAAATGCGCGAAACCATTGAGGCGATCCATGCCTTCTGGCATGCATGGCAGACGGGCGAACCATTCCGCTACGTTGGCGAATTCTTTAAACTGACTCTGATGACACCCTTTTTTAATCCAGGTCCCCTGGATGTGCCGCCCCCTCCCATTTACATCGCGGCCATGAACAAAATGATGCTGCGCCTGGCTGGCTCCCATTGCGAAGGTGTCCATATCCACGCTCTGCATACGGTCAAGTACTTGGAAGAAGTGGCTATGCCCGAACTGGCGGTAGGTTGGGCGAGAAGCGATAAGCAGCGGGAGGATTTTTCCTTGAGTACGGCCGTATTTGTGGTGCCTACCGATGAAGCCGATTATGCAGCTTGGGCCGAGCAGCACGTACGCCAGCAGATTTCATTTTATCTCAGTACCCCCGCTTACCGGTTGATCGCTGAACTACATGGCTGGGAAGATGAGGCCCACGCTCTGAGCCAGGCTGCACGCAATGGGCAATGGGACAAGATGCCTGCTATGGTCAACGATGACATGATGGAAGCCCTGGTTGTCTTTGGCACTTGGACTGCGCTGCCAGGCATGATCAAAGCGAAATATGGCGATTTGATTGACCGGGTCAGTTACTATTTACCGTATGTACCTGGCGAAAACGAAGCGGGTTGGCGAGCGACCATAGCCAGTTTTATTGGAAACTAGACGCGACGTAGCTCACTGCCATAAAAGCTGACGGCTGAACCCTATCTATGATGGAGCTTAAACCATGTCTCTAACCTTCAACGAAGAACACGAAATGTTCCGGCAGACAGTGCGACGCTTTGTGCAGACTGAAATACGGCCGAACATAGAGGAATGGGAAGAGGCGCGTATTTTCCCGGCCCATACTTTGTTCAAAAAAATGGGTGACCTTGGTCTGCTGGGCTTAACCTATCCAGAAGCGTACGGTGGCGGTGGGGTTGATTACTGGTACAACGCCGTGATGTTGGAAGAGATAGGGCGCGCGGGTTGTGGTTCTGTTCCCATGGCAGTCGCCGTACAAACTGACATGGCCACGCCGGCTTTGGCCGAACACGGCTCCGAGGAATTAAAGCGGCAGTTCCTGGCCCCGGCCATCGCAGGAGACATGGTGGCCGCCATCGCCATCAGCGAACCGGATGCCGGCTCCGACGTTGCCGCCATACGTACCTATGCTCGCTCAGATGGAGACGATTACCTGATCAATGGCTCTAAAATGTGGATCACGAATGGTACTCAAGCTGATTACTTGACTTTGCTGGCGCGCACGAGCGACGAGCATGGCTATCGTGGCATGTCTCTCATCGTGGTGCCTACAAAGACGCCTGGCTTCAGCGTCAGTCGTAAACTGGAGAAAATGGGTAACCATGCCAGCGATACGGCCATCCTATCCTTTGACGACGTCCGCGTGCCCAGGAGATTCCGCATTGGACCACAGGGCATGGGCTTTATTTTGCAGATGCAGCAGTTTCAGAAAGAACGATTGGCCGCGGCATTAATGGGTGTTTCCGGGATGGAAGAGGCTATTCAATTGACCATCAACTATACGCGAGAACGGCATACTTTTGGCAAACCGTTGATCGACAATCAATGGATTCACTTCAAAATCGCCGAATTGTTAACCGAGGTTGAGGCCTTACGTCAATTGACCTATCATTGCGTACGCATGTTGGTCGCTGAACAGGACATAACCAAAGAGGTGTCGATGGCCAAACTCAAAACGGGTCGCCTGGCACGGGAAGTGGCTGACACTTGCGTTCAATTTCATGGTGGGATGGGTTATGTGGAAGAATATCCCATTGCGCGCTATTATCGTGATGCGCGCTTGCTGTCAATTGGTGGTGGGGCGGACGAGATCATGTTGGGCATCATTGCTAGATACGAAGGCATTTTACCAAGACGTGGTTAAGAGCAAGAGGCAATCTCCTCCGCATATCAAGCTTTTTATCTTGATCGCGACCTAGAAAGGTCGTGCTGCAATAAGGAATGGCTGGATGAGATGGAATATTACAGAGAGTCTTCTCGTCGATTGTCATCAGATAATGGGAAGCACAATAAGTTTGGAGAAGTAACTGTGGAACCAATACGAATTGCACGTTCATTCATCGCAGCTGACGCTTTGGCAGAAGTCGTGGCCGACAAATACGATATCGATGGGCCCGTTTCTTGCAAGTTATTCAGCAAGCTACTGCGTACGCAGGATAACGATCATTATCGGGTAATTGCTGGCGAACAGAAGTATGTCTTGCGTGTCTACCAGCAGGGAGATGCCTGGCAGCGTGAGGAGTCTGACTATTTGTTTGAAATGGATTGGTTACTTTTCCTACAGGACCAAGGACTACCTATTTCAACCCCTTTACCGCGGCGAGATGGCAGCTTGCTGGGCAGCCTTGATGCGCCGGAAGGGAGACGTTATTACGCCCTATTTACCTTCGCCAAAGGACAGCCAATGTCCCCATCTGATTCTGACCAACTTTATGAATTTGGCGCCTATATGGCCAGGATTCACAAGGCATCAGATCAGTTCAACAGCCCGCACCATCGCAAGCCTATTGATATGGAGTGTTTGTTAGAAACGCCCCTAGAGCGAATCGCCAGATCGTGGGGACCACGCCGTTCCGCTAATCTCGACATCTTATTGGCCTCGGCTGAAGAAGCCAGACAGGAGGTTTTCTCCCTTCTCGGCGAAGAACCGCAGGATGGCAGCGGCATCTGGGGTGTAATCGGTGGGGATTTCCACAATGTCAGCGCTCATTTTGATGATGGGAAGCCCACTTTCTTCAACTTTGACCGCTGCGGCTATGGATGGCGTGCCTATGACATCGCCTCCTTTCTCTCTAACACCAACCTGTTGCAGGCATCCGAAGATCTTTCGGAAGCCTTTTTTGCCGGGTATTATTCCGTGCGGCGGTTGTCCCGCGAGGAACATGCGGCCGTATCTCCTTTCCTGACGCTGCGGCGCATCTGGCGCATGGGTTTATTTGCGCTCGATTCAGGGCTGGCAGGATACACCTTCCTGGCCCCGGCTTGATCATCTGCCAATCGGTCCGTTGCGGCCAATGATGGGTTGCGGGGTGCTGGTCCGAAAATGATAAAAAGCCTCCTGATCGCCAATCGCGGTGAAATCGCTTGTCGCATCATCCATACTTGCCGCCGCCTCGGTATCCGTACCGTGGCCGTTTATTCTGACGCAGATGCGCGCGCACGCCACGTCAAGCTGGTCGACGAGGCCGTACATATCGGCCCTTCGCCAGCAACCCAATCTTATCTTTCCATCAGCAAAATCCTGGCTGCCGCGCACCGTACGGCCGTAGATGCTATCCATCCCGGATTTGGCTTCCTGGCTGAAAACGGGGCTTTTGCCCGGGCCTGTGGCCAGTCTGGCGTTCTATTCATCGGACCCCCACCGCAAGCGATTGAAACCATGGGCGATAAACGAGCGGCCAGATCACTGGTGGCCTCTGCCAATCTGCCGCTTATCCCGGGCTACAGTGATCCAGACCAGTCAGACCAGGCGCTGTGCGCTGCTGCACAAGGCATCGGATACCCGGTACTGATCAAGGCCTCAGCAGGTGGTGGCGGCAAGGGAATGCGTTTTGTCGATGAACCGGCGCAGCTCCATGAGGCGCTGAAATCCGCGCGGTACGAAGCGAACCAGGCATTTGGAAATCAAGATCTTCTTCTTGAAAAAGCGCTGCCGGCGGCGCGCCATGTGGAATTTCAGATTTTTGCGGACCAGCATGGCCACGTGATTCATCTTGGGGAGCGGGAATGCTCCGTGCAGCGTCGCTTTCAGAAGGTGATTGAAGAAACACCTTCCCCTGCAATCACGCCTGCCTTGCGTGCGCAGATGGGGGCAGCGGCCGTGGCTGTCGCCCGTGCCGTGCATTACGAAAACGGGGGAACCGTTGAATTTCTGCTTGACGAAGCGGGTCGTTATTACTTTTTGGAGATGAATACACGCTTGCAAGTTGAGCATCCCATCACGGAGATGGTCACAGGAATTGACCTGGTAGAATGGCAGATACGCGTTGCCGAAGGTGAAGCGCTGCCTATAGATCAATTAGCCATACGCGTTGATGGACACGCCGTCGAAGCCCGCATCTATGCCGAAAATCCGGCCAGGGACTTCCTGCCTGTCAGCGGTGAGGTGTTGTTGTGGCAAGAACCGCGGGGAGAAGGTATACGCGTGGAAAGTGGTATTCAGGATCAGGACCTGGTTTCCACCCATTATGATCCGATGCTGGTCAAGATCATCGCTCATGGTACCGATCGGGCCACGGCCGTGAGACGATTGTCTCGTGCCTTGCAATCGACGACCCTTCTTGGCATCACCAGCAATCTCTCTTTCCTACAAGATGTGCTGGGCCACCCCCTATTTCAATCTGGTCTTTATACGACCCAATTACTCGCCGAGCATTTCGCAGAGTGGAATGACTCGCAGGGAGATTTGTCTCTGGCCTTGATTGTTGCAACGCTGGCCCAATATGTTCGCCACCCCCAATTGGAGAGCAATCAGGGTTACTGGCGCAATAACCCGAACCGGCCGTTGCGATATCGTTTCGCGGCGCATGAAGCCGGCGAACCACTTGAAGTTTTATTGATGCCTGTGCCACGTACCCATCACCACTATCGGACCAAGCTATCGATAAAGCCAGATGTTGAACAAGAAGTAATCTTGTTTGCCTACGATGCGCAGTCGATGAGCCTGGCTGTAAATGGTTACAAGCGGCAGGTGACAATAATTGCAGCAGGCGATTATTGGTGGGTCAAGACACACATGGGCACGGTGCAGCTAGAAACAGAATCATTGTTGCCACAACCGCATCTTGCTGCCGGGGCTGGTGGCTCTCTTCGCGCCCCAATGCCCGGATCAGTTCTGGCTGTGTTGGTGGACGAAGGACAGCGCGTGCAGGAAGGACAACCCTTAATGAAATTGGAAGCGATGAAGATGGAGCACACTATCCGCTCCGCTGCACCGGGAATGGTCGAGGCGATCTACTACGCTGTTGGCGATACCGTTGAAGCTGATGCTCCTCTACTAAGCATCCGTGAGATAGAAGATTAGCGCAGAACAACAGGCAGGCTCAGCCGGTGTTGCTTCACAACAATGTAATCGAACTTGGTTTTACTGTCACTGCCTCCTGGACCACTTATAGTGAGCTCTACAGGATAAGCGCCTGGTGCCGTATAAACGTGGCTTTGATTGTCGCAAAGGTTACTGATGTTGCCGTCGCCAAAATCCCACAGACAGGTATTGTAATCACCACGGGAGAGATTCGTGAAGTTCACCAGCAGAGGTTGGGAGCCCGCGGTCGCGCTGGCCCTGAAGTCGGCTACGACCGGATCGTAGACCGTGATCAGTTCCGTAAATGTGACTGCATTATGTCCTCCGCTTCCATTGATCTCCAGAGAGACGCTGTATACACCGGGCCTACTATATGTGTGACTGGGATCATTACAGTCGGTGCTGCTGTTACCGTCGCCGAAGGTCCAGAGGCAGCTATTGTACCCACCTGTTGAACTGTTTGTGAAGTCCACTGTTAAGGGAGCCAGCCCTGCAACGGGACTACCGCTGAATGCTGCCGAAGCCGGTTCGCTAGCAACAATGTAGGCGCTTCTTGTTTTTGTGTTGCTGTCGCCGCCAAGTCCGGTTACCGTCAGACTTACCGTGTAGTTACCTATATTCAAATAAGTGTGGCTAGGATTCTCACAGTTGTTACTTGTGTTTCCATCGCCAAATGCCCACAGGCATGTGTCGACATCCCCGTTTGAATTGTTGGTGAAGTTCACCATCAGCGGAGTGGGACCAATAGTAGGGATACTGTTGAAGTTTGCGGTTACGGGATCGTATACGGATACGTAACCAACCTTCGTTTTTGTATCACTATCGCCGCCAAGCCCGTTTACAGTTAGGCTTACTGTGTATATTCCGGCGCTGCTATAGGTGTGGCTGACATTTTCGCAGGTGGTGCTGGTCCCATCACCAAAATCCCAGAAACAGGTGTCGACGCTGCCTGTGGCGCTGTAAGTGAAATTGACTCTATGTGGCGCAGCCCCATCAATGTCATCAGCTCTAAAATCTGCGCTTACGGCCGCATATACCTTGATATAATCTGTTTTGCTTTCCGCGCTAGTGTCTGAGCCAAAGCCGTTTACTGTCAGACTGACGGTATAAAGTCTCGGAACCGTGTAGGTGTGGACAGGATCGCCACAGCTTGTGCTTGTCTCGCCGTCCCCGAAGTCCCACAGGCAAGTATCGACATCCCCCGTGGAGAGATTGGTGAAATTCACCGTTACTGTTTCAGTGCCCACAGTTGGCGTGCCGCTGAATTCGGCCGTCACCGGATTAGCTTGGCATGCTACTGATAAATCGGCCGTCATCGTTGCCGCGGAGCTGCTGATATTGTTGACGCCGACGCAAGTGTCGGAGCTGTGATAATAGGAGCTGCTGTTGGACGCTGTGCTGAAATCAAAGTCGCGATTATTGGTCGATCCGGGATAGGGATCGCCGTTGTCGCCTCTATTGACGTCGTTTTCCAGGTCAAACAAGCCGTCAGCCTGTTCTAGAGCTACCCACAGATGATTGGCGCCACAATTCCAGTTGTTGAGCTCGTTGCACTCCAGATGGTTACTGTTTTTACCATTATCTATGTGCCAGATAAGCAGTCCGAAGCCAGGTAGAGCCGCATCATAGCCCACCGGCTGACGATTCTCCACCAGGAAATACTCGTTACCGCCGGCGCCATCGGTCCACAGACGGTACACAGTCTGGCTCGTTTCGGCGGCAGGTATGCTAACAGTGGTCGCGTTCGCAACGACGTTGGTCGGGCTCACGAAACCTAAAAAAGCGCGCGACCAGGCGCTAAACCAGGCTGGCGAACTGCCTAATGGCCCGTTCCAACTGCCGCTGCCCATCATGGCCCATCGTCCAATACCTTCGGACGAGTTGTCGGTATCGTAAAGATCTGGCAAGCCAAAAGCGTGGGCCAATTCATGAGCGTAAACACCCACGGTCATGTCACCCGGCGATACCCAATATTCCGGCTCCATGGTGTAGTTGTTCAAGATCACGCCGTCAACGCTGGGGTCATTCAGCATCGACCATCTATGGGACCAGATGTCATTAGGACTGCCCGTGAACTCGGCGCCAGATCCAGCATGGATGATGAAAAGCGATTCCACATAGCCATCGCCGTCGTTGTCATAGTTCGCATAATTGACGACCGGATTGGCGGCCCAAACAGCATCCTCAGCCAATCTTTGTGCGTTTCGGGGATAGGTCCCAAACCCGTTGTTACCGGATACGTAATAGGCATAGGTTTGCGGCATCGTCATCCAACCGGCGCTGCTGGGTAGATTGACAGTAACAATGTCCAGGATACCATAGGAAACTTCGTTGTAATAATCCTTAAGCGTACCCGTCCCTGTGCTGAAAAGCAGTGAGTCGAAGTAAGTGGCACTGGTGGAGGAGGTGCTGTCCGTGAACTCGACCAGCAGGGCTATGGCCCTCCAGGATCCGCTGGGCTGCATCTGCTCCGTAGGCTGATTCACACCCAGACTGCGGCGAAGCTCCGGACTGGTGATGACTTGCGGTAATTGTGCCTCGCCGCGCTTGACCCGCTCCAACAACTTCGGGCTAGGCGGCATAATGCCTAGCCAACTAGTTGACGAGGCCGGGGCGCCGCTGGCAGAGGGCCCGGCTGCCAGCGCAATGACAGCGACGAATATGACGGCTAGTAAATATGGGTGGATTCTGCCTTCTTTTTTCACTTAGACCCTCCCATTGTGACGTGTTTGGTTGTGACAAGGCGATCGGCCACAAAGGAGACACTTCCAGACTGCTTGCCCTCTATTATACGTTACGATTTAAGGTTTTTTAGAATAGGTCTAAATGTTGGCTCATGTAGTGAAAACGTCTATCTCGCTATGATCTCCGCCAACACATCATTCTGCGCCACCACCTGGTTGGTGGAGACGGACAGCGACTTGACCACACCGTCGAATGGGGCGCGGATCTCATTCTCCATTTTCATCGCTTCAAGCACAAACAACGTTTGCTCAGCATGAACCCGATCGCCTTCTTCTGCCAGAATGCGTGTGATCAGACCCGGAATAGGCGCTTTAACACGGCCGTCACCGCTGGTTGGTCGGGCCACCTTGGCTTCCGAATCAAGAATCTGAACGCGGTGCAGCCCGCTGTACGCCTTTACCCAGTGCAAATTTTCGTCAACAGTCAACTCATACGGCCGTTCGTCAATGATCATCCACTCCAATGCAGAGGAGGGATCTGATAGATCGGGGACAATGACCGGGACCTCTTTACCGTTGACGGTGAGAGTGCATTCATTGCCGCATTGAGGAGAAAGCGTTAATTCTATGTCATATTTGTGACCATCGATTACTACCGCCAGTTTGGACATAGTATACCCTCCTTATTGTGGCAAACGACGGCTGGCAACATGCCAACCCCCTTGCAGCCTTGGAGACGCCTGTGGATTGATCAGCTGCTTGCGACGCATGTACAGTATGGCCGCAGCAGCAGCCAGATCGGGCAAATGTTCCTCCGCTTTTTCGCCGTCCGTTTCGTCGAACAACGGGACGTGGAAATCCGTAGCATAATCTGCGGACGCAAATTCGGGTGCACTCGCTATGCGCTGCAACAAGGGCAGATTCGTTGGCGTGCCGATAACCGTAAAATCTTCAAGAGAGCGCTGCAAGCGGCGCAAGCACATGTCGCGATCTTTTCCCCATACCGTGAGTTTGGCCAAAAGCGGGCCAAACTCCGCCGGCACTTCACATTGACAATATACATACGTGTCCACGCGGACCTCAGGCCCACCGGGTAGGCGCACGCGCTTCAGCTTGCCTGGACTGGACAGAAAATCACGCCAGGGATCGTTGGCGCGTACGCGGCACATCATAGCCCATCCCTCCAGGCGCACATCTTCTTGTTTTACGCGAATGCTTTCACCCGCTGCAATCCGGATCTGCTCACTGACCAAATCCATGCGCGCAAGCATCTCAGTCAGTGGATGCTCTACCTGGATGCGAGACTTGATCTCACTGAAATAAAAGTGTCCCGCCTCGTCGATAAGGAACTCGACGGTGCCCACGTTCTCGTAATTAAAGAGACGGCCGAGTTCGAGAGCGGTTTGCCATAGCCGTTCACGCTGTCCCTGGTCGAGACAGATTGCCGGCGCCTCTTCGACGATTTTGTGGCCATTTTGCAGCACCGATCCTTCCCGTTCTCCTAGATGAACAAGGTTGCCGTATTTATCACCCATGATTTGCACACCGACCTGGTAGGCGGGCAATATTGCTTTTTCCAAATACACACGCCGGTTGCCATAGACTGCCTGGCTGACGACTTGGGCCTGGCGCACCGCTTCGGCCAGATGTCGCGGGGATTGTGCCAGCCGTTCTCCACGACCCCGACCGCCGCTGCAAGACTTAACAATGACCGGATAGCCTAATTCGGCCGCTTCCGCTTCGATCTCAACCAGGTTTTCTTCGCCAAAAGAGACCTTAGAATGTTTCGGGGTAGGGAAGCCGGCGGCTTGGGCCATTTGTAAGGCATTGATCTTGATCCGCAAGGACTCTACCACTTCGGCTGGAGGGCCTATGAATGTGATGCCGGCTCCATGGCAGGCGCGTATGAAATCAGCCTCTTCTGCCAGAAATCCATATCCAGGATGAATGGCGTCGGCGCCCATCCTTTTGGCGATAGCCACCATCCTTTCGTGGTCAAAGAGATCGGCCGCCAAGTGCAAGCGAACACATTCGTCAGCCAGGCGCACGTGCAGCGAACCACGGTCGGATTCAGTGTAGAGGGCGACCGTCTTAATGCCCATTTCGCGACATGTGCGTACGATACGCACGCCGATTTCACCGCGATTCGCGATAAGAATCTTCTTGAACATAGTAACTCCTGGATTTTGCAATTGCCTTACATTGGCGAAATCCCATGCTTGCGTGGCGTGTGGTTCTCACGTTTGGAGAGCGTCAAATCCAACGATTTTATCAACACCCGGCGTGTATCGCGTGGTTCAATGACATCATCAATTAGGCCCCTTGCGGCAGCAACATAGGGATTGTTCAATCTCTGTTCGTAGTCGTCGACCAGTTCCTTGCGCCTATTTTCCGGATTCTCAGCCGCCTGCACGTCGCGCCGAAAGAGGATGTTCACCGCCCCTTCCGCACCCATGACCGCGATTTCCGCATTCGGCCAGGCGTACAATAGATCGCCACGCAGACCCTTGCTGCTCATAACACAGTATGCGCCACCGTAACTCTTGCGCAAGATCACCAGCAGCTTGGGTACAGTGGCTTCGCTGTAAGCGTAGATCAAACGCGCGCCGTTGCGAATGATGCCTCCGTATTCCTGGGCTATTCCCGGTAGAAAACCTGGCACATCCTGTAAAGTGACGATTGGAATATTGTATGCGTCGCAAACGCGAATGAAATGCGTGGCCTTGATCGAGGCCTTGATGTCCAGACATCCGGCCAGAACCAAGGGCTGGTTGGCCACAATGCCCACGACATAACCGTTAAGTCGGGCGAAGCCGACGACGATATTTTCGGCCCATAGTTGGTGAACCTCAAAGAAACGGCCGTCGTCGACGACGCTGCTGATTACCTGGTGCACATCGTAAGGTTTATGTGGATCTGTGGGCACCAGTTTTTCGAGTTCTGGGCAAAGACGATCGGGATCATCCAGTGCCGGTATATAAGGCGGGTCATCCTGGTTATTGGCCGGCAAATAGCTGAGCAGCGTGCGCACTCGTTCCAGGCATTCCTGATCGTCGCCTGTCAGGAAATGACAAACGCCGCTCTCCTGGCTGTGCATCAAGCCTCCGCCTAGCTCCTCAAAGCTGACATCTTCTTGCATGACGGCCTTGACCACATTGGGACCGGTGATGAACATGTAACTGTTGCTGGTCATGAATACGAAATCCGTTAGGGCAGGGGAGTAGACAGCGCCGCCGGCACAGGGACCCATGATCAGTGATAGTTGAGGAATAACGCCGGAGGCCTCGCAGTTGGCGTCAAAGATGCTGGCATAGCCGCCGAGACTATCTACCCCTTCCTGAATTCGCGCCCCGCCGGAGTCATTGATGGCAATGAAAGGGCAGCCATACTTGAGGGCCATGCGCATTGCCTTAACGATTTTGTTGGCGTGCATCTCTCCCAGCGAACCGCCCATGACCGAGGCGTCCTGCGAAGCGACAAACGCACGACGGCCGTTAATCAGACCAAAGCCGGTGACTACCCCATCCCCATATCGGGACTCTTTACCACCCAGATACGCCTTATAGCGCGGCGTCACCAAGGTGTCTATCTCCGTTAAAGTGCCGGGATCGAACAGCATATCGATGCGCTCCCGCGCCGTCAAGCGCTTCCGGGCACGTTGCCTCTCTTTGTCCTTCTCTGTCCCTCTGGAGGTTGACTTCCGTTCTTGCAGTTCCTCTATGAAGGAGTTCATTTCCCGTGCCATACTATTGCTCCTCAAGAATAGTTATCAGTTCTCAGCCATTAGCTCTCAGTCATCAGTTCCATTTCCACTCGCTAATGATTATCTTGCGCTGCCAGAGTTAGTACATATTGCCCATCCACTTTCCACCAACCTGATAGAGAAGGGAGTTGTTGCTTGTCCTCTTGCCGCTGCCAATTCAAGTGCAACGCTGTCCACTCTTGCGGCAGCGTATCATCTGCCTTGACTTGGCAATAAATATCGCGTGTATCAACTCGTAATCCCTGGCGAATGGCCTTCAGCGCGGCCTCTTTGCCACTCCAGATAGTCGTTACCAAGGCGTCTACCATCTCGGGTCTGCTCTGTTCTATAAATGCCTGTTCCGCTTCCGTAAAGAAATCGGCTGTAAAATTCCTGGCGCGCGGTTCGATTCGCTCGATATCGGCTCCTAGGGGCCAATTCGGCCGTTCTATGACGGCACAAAAGCTGCTGCCCTGGGAGTGGCTGATGGAAACTGTGAAACGTGAACCGTGATGGTCAAATTGTGAATCTAGCTTAGCCAGCGGTGCGCCGTCTTCAGCGGCAAGGATCGATATAGCATTTAGCGGCACACTTTCACCATGCTTCTGGTGCATCATTTCTTGTATCAGGTGCTTGGCCGTCCAGCGCCCCAGCAGCCAATCTTGCCGTCGCTTAAGGATGCGAAGTTTGTTGAACACGGCCGTTTCTTCTTCGCTGAGCAAACCTGGCGGTGATACACCTTGTCCCAGATCAGGGTGGGCTGTTTGGGTTTGGAGTAGCCAGTGGATCACAATATCGAGCAGAGGCGAGTTTCCCCGCCCCTGCTTATGGGTTAAAATCAGGAAGTGACGCCTGGTCGTGATACGGTACGATAGCAGGCTAACGCCACGAAGACGTTACCAGACTCGTCCAGGACCTTCGCCTCAAAGGTTTCGCCGTCATCTTCCGTTTCGACCACGGCATAGAGCCGCTGCTCCCCGGCTTCTTCAGGCTGGCGATAAGCGCACACTTGACCAAAGCCCAAAGGAAAGGCCATCGCGTCTTTGGCTTCGATGCTCCACTGCGCAGCTGTCTGGAAACATAACTCAACCAGTCGCGGTGCAGTCAATGACCTGGCGTCTTGCGGATTGGTGTTCGGCGGCAAATTTAGGGCCATGAGGCCAATGGCTTTGTTACCTTCCACACCGACTCTTTCCAGTACCTGGTAGGCGGGTCCGTGGAAAAAGAGTTTATAGATCTGTTCGGCCGTCGAGGGCAGTTGCTTAACATTGGGTGGGGCAAAGTCAATCGCGGGCAAGGCAGGTTTTTCCTTAGTCAGTATCACATCGGCTGCAAAGTGCTCTTGTACCCGTGTCGGTAGACCTTCGCGCGCCGGTTTGGTCACCGAACGCAATGCCGTGCGGGCAACCAGATCCCCATTTGCATTTGGCCTGGCCGTGGCGCTTAGGAAAAGCGTGCGTGGTTTATTGTGGAAGAACTTAAAGGCTCCCGTCATTTGCTCGTTTTTGACCGCGGCGACCTCAAAATCAGGTGCAAAAAGGGTGGCCAACTGGGCCAATGCTTCGGTGGCCATCACACCGGGCAACCAGGGCGTTCCCTCATCTGCCGCATGATCGAAGAGGAACGGTTGTTTGGCCGGATCGAGAGTGGTTTCCACTTCCAATCCACCATATAGTTTTGCCCCTTTGATCTCGCCCACCATCAAGAGATCGTTATTGTGCTCTTTTAGCCATTGGTTGGCCTTATTTACGTCCAGACCGCCGGTTTCGTCCAATTCATCAGCCATGACGCCCAGCGCCCCGGCGACCAGTACCTCACCCTTAAATCCGCCGGCAACGAGTTCGCGCCGCACGGTGGGCACGCCGCATTCGGGTGGCAGCATATCGATGCCTAACGCTTTCATGACAGTAGGCACGGACCCACGGGCGGCCATACCGATTTCATCCCAGGCGGTCCAGTCGATGGTTATCGCCTTCGTGTCCGGCCGCCAGTGTCGCATATTGCTGCTGAGTTTGCACAGCAAATCATTGGCTGCGCTGTAATCCGTCTGGCCATTGTTGCCAAACCGCCCGGCGACGGAACTGAAGCAAACAGTAGCGCCCACGGGTAACCCTTTGGCGGCACGCATGATGTTGAAGAATCCATCCGCCTTGACGTCAAACACGAGATTGAACTGGTCTGCTTCTTTATTGGGCAGCGTGCGATCGACCAGCAGGCCACCAGCATGAATCAGAACGTCGATGCGGCCGTATTCTTGGCCAATGTCTTCGATCACGTGTGCTATTGCCTCGCCGTCGAGCAGATTGACCGGACGATAGATGGCCGTGCCTCCGGCTGCTTCAACCGACTCAATGGCGCGCAGAGCTGCTTCGCTGCGCTCAATGGCCATCATCCTCTTTTCGATCTCCACCGGCGTCGGGCGCTTGCCTTCGGCTCTGGCTTTGTCAATGAACTGCCGCTTTAGCGCATCCCTGTCGCTGCGGTATAGGTTGATCTCCGCATCACCCCGCGGCGGCGCTTCGACCAGATCCAGCAGATAGAAGATGCCTCGACTGGCGGTAGCCAGATCGGAAACGATCTCACTGGTGATGCCGCCGGCCGCCCCGGTGACCAGAAACACCGTATCCGCTCCCAATTCGATGCCCGGTTGTCCGTCCTTGGCTGGCTGTTCGGCCAGGGTGATTGTATATCGTTGGCCTTGATAGAAACCCGCCTCGATCACACCGGGATCGCTCAAAGTCTCCGCGATAAGGTGATCTGCGGGTTCGGCCGTTTTACGACTGACCTCGAAGTCCACGATCTTGACCAGAGGTCCCTGCCCATCCGTACGCAGGCGTTGTTCGATATTGAACGCTTTCGTAAAACCGCTGACTGCGCCGCCCATGGGTGCTGTGGCTCCTTCAAGGCTGTAACCATGCAATCCCCCCAGACGTGTCGCGGCGACGAGGAATGTGCCGGGCGTGTTGATGACATTGTATAGGGCACGCATGGTGGTGAATAGCTTCTTCACCCGTTGTCCTAGCAGATTGTGCCAGGTATCCAGCTCCATTTCCTCCAGAGGCGGCTCACTGTCTAGCGCAGGTAGCCAGTAAACACCCTGGATAGCGGCCTCTTCTTGCCACGTTGCCAGTTGTTCAGTAAGAGATTCACCTGACAGCGCCGGATCTAGCACCAGGACTGTAGCCCCCAGCTTTTGTAAACGCTTTAGCAGCGCTTTGGACACCCCACCTTCGTCCGGCATGAGGATGACCCGGCTCTGCTCATTCAACTCCACACCCGTGGGTTTGCACAACGACAGAGGAGGTCTCAAAGATGGCAAAGGGACGCGGCGTGGCATCTTATCGGCGTCTTGCAGTTGGTATTTGGAGGATGCTTCTGTCACGGCCGTTTCCTCCTGCACCACTGCTGCTACCGGCAGGGTTGTCGGGGAAGCACCTCTCAGTTCTGGACGCATTTGATAAACAAACTCAATCACCTTTTCCAGCGTATCGTAGTCACGGAGGTTTAGATCATCTTGCTGCGGGATATCAAACGTCTCACGAATGGCGAGGAAGGTCTCCGCCTGTTTTACTGTATCGATGCCCAGGTCCGCTTCCAGGTCCAGGTCGAGTTCAAGCATATCTTCCGGATAACCGGTCTGTTCCGCCACCAAGGCAATAATCTGATCCCGAACCAGGTCGGCTTCTAACGGGGCCGTAACCTCCACAGCCGGAGATTGTAAGGGCTCCGCAGGTGCTGGGGTAGGTGCCGTGTCGACAGCCAGGTCGGGCCGCATCTCTATGACGAAGGCGATCACCTTTTCCAAGGTATTGTACTCACGTAAGGATAGGTCCTCGCGGGCCGGGATGTCGAACTCCTCCTGGATGGCGGCGAAGGTTTCCGCTTGTTTGACCGTGTCGATACCCAGGTCCGCTTCCATATCCAGGTCCAGGTCGAGCATATCCTCGGGATAGCCCGTTTGTTCCGCCACCAAAGCGATGATCGTTGAGGCCACGGGATCTTCGGTTGCCACAGTTTCAGCGAATGCTTCCCTTTCGACTGCTGGCGCGGGCGATATTGGCGCTGGGGCCGGTGCCGTGTCGACAGACAGATCGGGCCGCATCTCTATGACGAAAGCGATCACCTTTTCCAACGTGTTGTACTCGCGCAAGGAAAGGTCTTCACGGGTCGGGATGTCGAATTCTTCCTGGATGGCCGCGAAGGTTTCGGCTTGCTTGACGGTGTCGATGCCCAAGTCCGCTTCCATATCGAGGTCCAGGTCGAGCATATCCTCGGGATAACCCGTTTGTTCCGCCACCAGGGCGATAATGCGGCCGGCGACCGCATCGCCTTCCTGCGTAGGTTCAACGACCGGCGTGGTTTCTACGACCACCTCAGGTGCCGCCACTGCTGGCTCGGCAGTTATCTCTGTGGCCAGGTCGGGCCGCATCTCTATGACGAAAGCGATCACCTTTTCAAGCGTGTTGTACTCGCGCAGAGAAAGATCTTCACGGGCCGGAATGTCAAATTCTTCCTGAATGGCTGCGAAGGTCTCTGCTTGTTTAACTGTATCAATGCCCAGATCCGCTTCCATATCCAGGTCCAAGTCAAGCATATCCTCTGGATACCCTGTTTGTGCTGCTACCAAGCCTACGATGCGTTTGGTCACCGTATCCCCCTCTTGCTTTGGCTCTGCGGCCGGATCCGGAGCCGGTACCGGGGTTGGCGTAACTTGTGGTGCTGGTTCCGGTTTAGGCTGCACAACTTCCGCCGGCGGGGGAGCCTTAGCTGGCGCGCTCTTTATTTTCACCGGTTCTGGGGCCGGTTGTAATCTGTCGCTGGGCATTCGGGCCGGAGCAATATGCATGACCTGGCCATCTGCCTCGGCCGTTCGTTGCCCCG
>JAACFF010000341.1 GCA_009937635.1 Chloroflexota bacterium | reverse complement strand
AGTTGGGTGGCGCATATGGCACAGGCTTGACGGTACCGAAGATCGTTGCCGCATCAATGAGTGGTTCGATCGGCTTTGCAGCCGCACAGAAGGGCATCACGTGGAATGGATGAGCATGAATAATTGCCCTCGCCTCGGGAATAGCCCTGTAGATGGCCAGGTGGGCACGGCCTTCGCGAGAAAACGACGGATGATCTAGCAGTGAATCGCCATAAATCGGACCGAAAATTATTTGCTCCGGTTCTAGCTGCCAACCCCATTTGTAGTCGGCAAAGCGCGGTGAGATATAAATTTTGTCTTCTACTCGTAAGCTGATGTTTCCTCCGGCAGCATTAGCAGACCAACGTCCGGCCATGCGGCGCCCTATCTCAACGACATGTTCTTTAGGATCTAGCATAGTATTGTCCTCTTCTACAAATCGGAGCGCAAATGTCTCGTACGTCATAATCCTGGAGACGTTTGCGCCCCTTATTTATTCATGATGGCCAGTTACCAAACATGAAATCTTCTGTTTAAGGCATCGGACACTAGAATGCTACTGCTGGCGTTGTTCCTTGATCGTATCCAACACAATACCCCAGCTCTTGGTGAAGGCACTGTTGAATAACTGCACCGGCCCAAAGTCTTCGAACTCTTCAATGCTCAAGCCATCTTCGAGATAGCCACGCCTAAAATCGGGCAGCTTTTCCATCAACTCGTCGATCACTTTGTCAGGCACAGGATTGAACAGCCGGTACATGACGGGGGGATTCTGCTCTAAAAGCTTATCGGCCGTGCCCGCCCAGTTGATGGTTACTACCACCCGACCTCCCACCATCTCTGTGAAATGGTGCAGGCCGCGCGCGCCGCCACCGATGAAGGTGCATTTGTAAGCGCGTTCAGTCATGATGCGGTATACCTTGCGCGCCGCCGCCAGACCTGCCTGGTGCAACACATCGGGTGAAATCTGCACATCATTCTCCTGGACATAATTGCGCAGGTAGTCGTCGTAGATCCCAGCAATGTGCGACATGAACATCATCGGGTATTTGCCAGTTTCCCGCCCGACTTTTTCATACGTCTCCGCCAGTGCCACCATCTGGCTGACCCCGAAAATCTCCGTAGAATTCATGGGTACATCCAGTTGAATTAACTTCTCAATAGCCTCCAGTCCCGGCTCCGTAAGCGGTATCTTGCAGCAGATGTTGGGCGAAACCTTACGGTTATCCAGCGCCTGATCGATGATATCCTGCGCATTGTCATCGGCGAAGGGATCCCCCTGGATGCTGACCCAGCCATGTACGCCGCCGCTTTGCTCCCACAAGGGCATGAACTTCTCGGCAATGGGCTTGCACATGCGCGCCTGGAATTCGATGGCGGCCTTGCGGTCATCGTCGATTTCCTGCAAGACTTCGGTCAAGACCTGCTTGGCGTATTCACCTTCTTCAAGGTGAACCAGCATTTTTTGCGTGTAGGATGGGTTATTGGTACAGCCCAAAGCTCCATGATCCAGGGCCAAATCTGCCTGGGTACGGGTCGGGTTGTTGATCCAGAACATAGTGGGAGATTGACTCGTGACGCGATGAAAGTAAGTTTTGTTCATTTTTATCCTCAAAAATAGTTAGTTGCATTATTTGGACAGAATTTGGTGTTTTAGCGTGCTTTTTTGTTTCCTAAAAATTGGCGGTTCTAGTCCAAGTAATCTTGATGTTCGATTTTTCTACGTCCTTAACCGCTATCTGACCGGATAAAGCTGCTTGATCTCAACCATGTAGAGCTTCCTCCAATAAATTTATACGCCCCTAAATCTCTTGTGATCTAATTTGAGCCACAGCCTGAATTGATAAGTGTGGCTCATTTAACTTGGGCCATAGTTGGGTGGTTGGCCCTGCATCTTTTCGCAAAAAATGCAGAGCGAACTTTGTGCTGGTTTTAGCGTTACCACTGAACCGTAGTGCTGCAAAGCGTGGATATCGCCTGCGCTGTGACCGCACGCACCCCGTCGGATGCCTTACACAACGCCCCAACCTCAACACCCGTCCAAATTTCGATAATTATCCACTCTATCTTTGCTGCAATTCAGGAATATCTCTCTTAGGAAATCTGCTTATTCCTGACAGGACACACACCTTTCAACCTTAACCAACTCTCAACTACTATTCTCTGGATCTAATCAAAAAGCTGCTTAAGAAACTTTAGTCCGTCGTAGGCGATAGCATCTTGAGTGGGGGCTAACGGCCGCCAAACTGAAGCCGCGCGAGGTATGGATTTAACTTTGATCGTGTGCGATTCGATCACGACCGGTCCGGTGTAGTTAATGTCCTTAAGCGCCTGGGCAACATCGGTCCAAGGTACGTGTCCGGCGCCAGGGACACCGCGGTTATTCTCACAAGCGTGGATTTGTCCAATCCTTGAATCTGCGGACCGGATGGCGTCACCCAATGATAATTCTTCGATATTCATATGAAAAGTGTCGAGCAACAATCGACATGAAGAATTATCAACGCGGTCGACAACCTCGATACCCTGCGAAGTTAGATTAATAAAGCTCGTTTCGAAGCGGTTGAGAGGCTCTAGGCACAGCACTACGCCGTGATCAGCGGCGTAGGTTGAAAGCGAGCTTAGCTGCACTACCAGTAGGTCAAGAAGCCGTGCACGTTCCTCAGGAGTGGAATACCACGTGCGGCCTACAGAAGAGTAAAAGGCACCAATTAGATTTGTGGCACCCAATGTATTGGTCGCCTCGATACAATGGCGGATATAGGCCAGACCGGTTTCCCTGAAATCCCTATCAGGGTGGATTAGGTCCCGTCCAGGAGCCATAGCTGCAGCAACTGTAACATCCAAACCGTAATTATGGACAATCTCGGCCGCTTTTTGATAATCGTAGGCATTAACAGTTTCGATTGGAAGTTCAATTATATCAAACCCGGCCTCGGCCATACGGGCCGCCGTTTCATCTAATTCCTCGAACGTAAAAGGTGCAAACCAAATCCAGGTGTTCGCTCCAAATTTCATATCAGCTCTCCTATTTATAAATCGCAGACAATTCGTACCATAATATTTTCCCCTATGTGTGTACAAATATTTAGATCAGGAATTCATCCGGCCAAGATGCCGCGCATCTGCCTATCCCGTGGCTAGCACAATCTGCTTCCAAACGACCGTTTCATCAAAAATTGTAAACTCCCGACGCAGCCCCCAAGGGCCAAATTCGGCATGGGTCACGCCCATGACGTGTACGGGCGCACCAGACGGACGACCGAACGTCCCCCAACCATCATGAAGACCTGTCAACGACCAACGCACCGCCGCACGCGGTGGCATCATGGAGTCATCTCGTCCAATCTGATGCTCAATGCCGAACTGTGCCGAGGGGAAAGACGAACGTAACCCTAACCAAAAGCGATCAGCCGCTTCGCGTCCATAAGCTGTCACACCACCAGGATATTCCAGATGGCAAGCGCGATCGTAGTCCGAGCCAATTACGCTGAATTCAGCTCGCATAATCCGCGTCAGGATATCACTTAGCTTTACACCCCACTCATTATCATTGCCCCGGCCTGTGTATGGACCAATAATATCTGTCTCGGGCGTTAATGGGTGTGTGGCTTTTTCAGGCCCACCTTCAGCCTCAATCGATGCATGGGCATATGTCTCAGGCGTTTGGCCCAGTTGACGCACAATTGCGCCCTGATCTCGGATCAGCCATTCATCATCCACCATATTGGCAATCACATGGCAATTGGCAATCGTACGGAAGGTCAACTTCTTGCCTGTTGCTGGGCCTAACACGCCATCTCTCGAATGAGTTGCTGTCGACAAATTTCGGTGTGAGGACAAGAAGCCCTTCTCTGGGTTGCCTGACCAGATAACATCTTCGCCCAACAGCACCCGATCGGGAAACTCCGACAATGTGGCCATCGTGTTAATGATCCCTTTGTCGTTGCCCTCCCATGCACCAGCAGGGGAGTGCACCACGATGTTTTTGGCATAATGCCAGTGAAGAGCAGCGATGTCGCGTCCCTCCCAGATCTGGGTGGTGCATTTTAATATGTAGTCTGGCAGATCGGTGTATTTCTCATCAAAGCCTTGCATACATTATCCTCTTTATGTAGTGGCAATTTACAAAATAGCCAGATAGACAATATAAGGCTAAATCGCCTGAATGATTACTGACATTGTTACGCAAGTAAAAAGTAAAGATTCATGATGGATGATAGTGCGCTCGATAAATATCCCCTCATGTCAGATGATGAGCTGCCATTTGGGCATAAACGGATGTCTCATCCATTAACACCCACTCATTCTTTATCAAGCCATCTCGAAGCTCAAAATGGGAGATCGCTAATATTGCTAATGGGGATCCGCCTGGCTCTCCAAAGCGACCGTAACCCCCATGCGTCCCACAATAAGACCACCTCAGAGCAACCCGGACAGCGTTTTCAGTTTGCTGGTGGACGATGATATGGTACGGCTCAAATCGGCCGTCGGGAATTGAGGCCATAATGCCCCTGAAAATATTCCCTGTGTGTGAACGGCCGTAACACAACTGCCCAGAAAATCCTTCAAAGCGCACAGCGCGATCGTACCCCTCCATCATCACCTGCAAGTTCTTTTCATTCCACATGACATCGTATGTTTGAATGATGGAGTTTGCGATTGTTTGGTCGCCGATAATGGCAAGGCCATTGGGGTTCACCCAACGCCGACGCATTGCTTCATTGCCAATGGCATAGGCATCAGGATTGTTTGCTCCTAATGCTTGTCCATATTTCTCCGGCTCAATTCCAAGCTGTAGAGCAATGGCAGCCTGATCGCGGATGAGCCACTCTTCCACCACTTGGTTATCCCGGCAAAGGCAGTCAGCAATTGCCAGCATGGTGATCGATCGCTTGGTAACAGGGCCAAAAGCCCCATCTCCTAAGTGCGTCGCCGTCGAACGCACGCGATGCGACGAATAGAATCCCTTGGTCTTGTCACCGATGATGACATCTTCTGCCAACAGTTCCCGATCTGGGAATTCATGCATGGTATCCAGCGTATGCCTGACAACAGCATCAACCGAATTGGTAACGACATGCGGTGTGCGCACTGGGCTATCAGCTGCATACCATTGATGAATTAAACCTACGCCCCTTTCCTCCCAAATGTGGTAGGTGATATCAATGATGTATTGTTCCGGCGTCTGAAATTCTGGCGCAAAATTCTGCATACCCATAGCGTTGACCGCTACTTGACCGCACCCATGGTCATACCTTGAACAAAATGTTTACGGATAGTCAAAGACAAAATAAAGACAGGAATCATCACGATCAGACCTGTCGCCGACATCCAGTCCCAGCGAATACCAGTTGCGGTATTGGTGCTCAGTAGACCAATAGTCAACGTGCGCGCCTCCTGCCGTGTCAAAATCAGGGCAAACAAAAATTCATTCCAGACAATAATAAAGGAAAAAACAGCCGCGGTAATGATACTGGGCATGAGCAGGGGCATGGTGATGTGCCGTATGGTTTGAAATTCATTGGCACCGTCAATAAGCGCTGCCTGTTCAATCTCTGTAGGCAAGGCGTCAACAAAGCCTTTAATCATCCAAATTGAGTAAGGCAGCACAATGGAAAGATTAATCCAAACGAGACCCATTCGGGTATCAACGAGGCCCAATTGTCTAAAGAGGGCGAAAAATGGCAAAACGACGACAACTGGTGGCAAGAATTGGGTAATGAGTACCCAGATAAGCAACAGGCCATCCCCTTTAAAACGGTAACGTGAAAATGCATAAGCAGCCATCACTGCTAATGGTACAGCTATCAGCACTGTAACCGTGGACACTATCAAGCTGTTGACCGTAAGCGGGCCAAAGGCCAGCGGATCCTGGAAAATGGCGCGGAAGGAGTCGAGAGTGGGCGCAAAGCGAATCTCTGTTGAAAAGACATAGCGTTCCGGTTTAAATGCCGTGACAGCAATCCAAAAAATAGGGAATGCAATGAAAATGAGAATCAAAATCCCAGCAAAAGTATTTCCCCAACCACTCAGTTTCTTGCGGGTCTTGTTATCCATTACATCCTCCTATTAGCATATAACGCGCGAACATAAAAGTAAGCCAGAAAGGACATAGCGATGATGAGAATGTAGGAGAGCGCCGAAGCGTAACCCATGTCCAAGGTAACAAATGCGGTCTGGTAAACATAATGATTAAGTGTTTGGGTCGCTCGTCCAGGACCACCACCAGTCATGGTAACCACCTGGTCAAACATCTTAAGCGAAAAGATGGTTTTCAACAGCGTGGCAATGATAATTACCGGACTGAGCAAAGGAAGCGTTATGTAGCGGAAAAGCTGGTAGTTGGAAGTCCCTTCTACCTTGGCCGACTCGAATATATCGGTGGGAATGGCGTTGAGCGCGCCGAGGAACATGAGCGCCATTAACGGCGCCCAGCCATATGTTTCTGTCACCGCTAGCCAGAATAATGCCCAAAATTCGTTAGCCAACCAGACCACATCAGCCGCAAATGGAAATACATAATCGATTAAGCGATCGAGAATACCGTATTCTGAATTGAGCATGAATCGAAAGGTGTAGCCTTTTAGCGCTGCGCTGACGGCAAAAGGAAAGATGAGCAGGGTTCTGAGGAACAGATTGAAACGGGTTTGTTTTTGCAATATCAGGGCCATCGCCAGGCCAATGACAATAGTAAGCGC
>JAACFF010000340.1 GCA_009937635.1 Chloroflexota bacterium | reverse complement strand
AGCACCCCGATGGTCCAGGGAAGCCCGATTTGGATGACAAAGGCGTAGGCGAGAAAGGCGCCGATGGTTAGGAAATTGCCCTGGGCGAAATTAATTACATCGCTGGCTTTGTATATCAACACGAAGCCCAGGGCTACGAGGGCCAAAATTGCGCCGTTGGTGAGGCCGGTTAGTGTGAGTTGGAGAAATTTTTCCATACTATTTCCTCGTCAGCGCGTCAGCCAGATGGTTGAGCGCTATTCAGGGATTCGATTCGCAGACGGGTTTTGATGGTCGCAGTTCGGCCGTCCTGATAAGTAATCGTCGAGTCCACATCCAGGTAATCGTTCTGACTATAGAGTGCGGAGATGATGTCATCGTAACGCTGGGCAACGTACGTACGCCGTACCTTTCGCGTGCGCGTCAACTCGGCATCGTCGGCGTCTAGCTCCTTATGTAGCAATAGAAAGCGCTTGACGCGAGCGGCCTCAGGTAAATCTTCATTGGCTGTTTTCACCTGCTTGCGCACCAGGGCGTATACTTCTGGTTTCTGTGCCAGATCGGTATAGGTGGTGTAGGCGATCTGGTTGTTCTCGGCCCATTTGCCAGTGTTGGCCATGTCGATATTGATCATGGCCGTCACAAATGGCCAATCACCACCAAAGACCACCGCCTCACGAACATAGGGACTGAACTTCAGTTTGTTTTCGATGAATTGGGGGCTGAACTTGGTGCCGTCGTGTAACGACATCACATCCTTGGCGCGGTCGATGACGATCAGATGGCCATCCTCGTCAAAATAACCGGCGTCACCGGAATACATCCAGCCATCTTTCAGCGTTTCCTGCGTGGCTTCTTCATTGCGATAGTAGCCGGTGAATATCGACTCCGACTTAAGCAGAATCTCACCATTCTCCGCAATTTGGACTTCCGTACCTGGCACAGGGGTGCCTACCGTTTGAAACTTGATATCGCCATCGCGATGTAAGACACTGATTCCACTTGCTTCTGTTTGACCGTAGATTTGCTTTAGATTTACTCCCAAGGCATGGAAGAAACGGAATACATCCGGACCGAGCGCTGCTCCGCCTGTATAGGCGCGCTTTAGATGCCTCAGTCCCAAATGATCCTTGATCTCGGCGAAGACAGCATATTCGGCAATACGGTATTTCAGGCGCTGCACAGAAGTCGCCTTCTCCTTGCGAAATCGATTGTCGGCCATCTCATAACCAATATTCATGGCCCAGTTGTACATGGCTTGCTTGAGACGCGTGCTATCTTCCATTTTCACCAGTACCTGGCTCACCAGGTTTTCCCAAATGCGGGGCGGGCTAAACATGGAGTGGGGTCCAATCTCACGGATGTTTTGCTGGGCAGTTTCCGGCGCTTCTGGAAAATGAAGGGGGAAACCACTTTGCAGGAAACAAGCGAATGACATCATCTGCTCGCCAATCCAGGCCAGAGGAAGAAAACTGACAAAGCGATCATCTTTTTCCAGAGGATCCAGGGTGAGCAAGTTATGGCCCATGGAGATAAGATTGCGGTGGGTGATCATGGCCAGCTTTGGATCGCCGGTAGTGCCTGACGTCGTGGAGAGAATAGCGACGTCATCGGCTGAACCTGCAGCCACCCGTTCCTGGTACCAGCCTGGATTCTCACGCTCATACTGCTGGCCCAGTTTCTCTACTTCCGGGAAAAAGAGTAGAAACTCCTCCGTGTAGTTGCGCAATCCTTTGGGATCGTAGTAAATGACGCGATGCACCGTCTTTTTGAGTTCACCCCACATTTCCAGGACTTTGTCTACCTGTTCTTGATCCTCGACGATGATGAACTTGACGCGCGCGTGCTCGATGATGTAAATCATCTCTTTAACGACCGCATCCTGGTAAATGCCAATGCTCTTGGCTCCGGCGGCCTGGGCCGCCAATTCGGAGTAAATCCATTCCGGCCTGTTGTCGCCTATGATGGCTACAGTGTCTTGCGGATCAAGGTCGAGGCTGACCAGACCCTGGGAGAAGTGACGTACGTGCTGTTCAAACTCCGCCCAATCAACAGACTGCCACACGCCGTGGTATTTCTCGCGTAAGGCGGTGCGCGAATTACCAAATTCAGCGGTCTTTTCAAGCAAGAGTTGGGGAAAGGTGTTGGACATGGTTTCCTAGGGGAGATCTTCGCCAAGATAGGCTTGAATGACTTCGGGATTGCGCTGCACTTCGTCCGGCGTACCATCGCCTATTTTTAAGCCGAAGTTAAGAACGACAACATGGTCTGAGATATCCATGACGACGCCCATATCGTGCTCGATAATGATGACCGTGACGCCATGATCTTCGTTGACGTCGAGGATGAAACGGGCCATGTCTTCTTTCTCTTCGCTGTTCATACCGGCCATGGGCTCGTCTAATACGAGCAGGCTGGGTTGAATGGCCAGCGCACGCCCTAATTCAACACGTTTCTGTAATCCATAGGAGAGCGTACCCACTTTCTGTTTGCGGATCGCTTCAATTTCAAGCAGATCGATAATGTCTTCCAGTAACTGACGGTTGGTTATTTCCTCTTTCTGTGCGCGTCCCCAGAATATGCCACCGCTGAATAGACCCGAGCGCAAGTGAAGGTGGCGACCCAGCATGAGATTGTCGAGGACGGTCATGTGCTTGAATAGTTCGATGTTTTGAAAGGAACGAGCGATGCCAAGTTTGGCGATCTGGTGGGGTTTCATCTGCGTGAGTATATGCTCGCCATCGTTGCGGAAAGATATGCGGCCGCTATTGGGATGGTAGAGGCCGCTGACACAGTTCAGCAAGCTTGTTTTGCCGGCGCCGTTGGGCCCAATGATCGCCGTAATGGCGCTCTGGTTTATCTCGAGACTAATCTCGGTGAGAGCCTGAACGCCGCCAAAGGAGAGGTAAACATCCTCGACCTTGAGTTGGGGTTCGCCCGGCTGAAGGGGGCTGGTGTTCAATTGGTGCGTGAAGCCACGCGTCATAGCAGGTTCCTCTTCCAGAAGGACAGGCAACCAAGTGGACGGGAAATTGGTTGCACGTTTCTGAGTCTAGCGCACGGCCGTTAATGGATCGTCAACGAAAGCGTTAACAGGGATGTTGGACGCGGACGAGAGCGGGCAAACGCGGATCAATGGACGAAGGACGGGAGAGACCTATGTTGACTAAGATAGGGTCACTACGTGAGGATAAGTCCAACGTTAAGGGCGCGGGCGAGATAGTTGGTGACCAGGCTTCAGTGAACGCGTGGGGTTAATCCCAACTGTCTCGCCCCAACGATGGTTTTCGAACCATTATTTAGAAGGGGTGTTGGGCCCGGTAAGCAGGAGGTTGGGGATGACGACGGCTCCGGTGCGGTCGCCAGCCGGTTGGCCTTGGGCAATGCGCAATTCTTCGCTCATGCCTAGCTCCTCAAAGATGGTCGTGGCACGAAAATGGCAGTCGACGGCCCATGCTGATTGTCCGGCGCGATCGTAAAGGCGACGCAGGGCAAGATAGGTACGTGCCAGGTCGGGCCGGGCGCGCATGGCCCGCAGGAGGTTCATGCTGGTGATGAGCGAACGTTCCACGGCCGGCCAGTCGGGATTGCGTTGGGCCATGGCGATTTGCGCTTGTGTGCGATAAGCAACGGCTTCGGCCCAGCGATCGCCGATTTCTACAGCCGCTCCGAGGGCACCCTCGACCGTACCCGCCGCATCTTGCGGCTCATTGGCTTGGAATTGCGCCTGGGCCAGGTAGAGATGCACGAGATGAATTTGCACGCGGTAATCTACCTCGGAAGCCCAAAGCAAAGCGGCCTGGATTTCGGCCGGACCAGCGCTACCGGCCTGAGTGTGTGCCAGACAGCGACCGACAACGGTGCGTAAGATAAAGGCATAAGGAGTCATGCCCTCCTCACGCCATAATTCGCGCATAGGTTCGGCAATGCTCAACGCTTGTTGCCATTCGCGTAGTTCAGCATATACAAAAGCCAATTGCATACGCGCCACCATTTGGATGGCACCGGTGGGGGATTTGCTGGCAAGGTCTAATCCATGTTGGGCAGCGTTTATAGCGCGCTGCCATGATCCGACGCGCGCATAGGCGACTCCTAGATAGCCAAAGACGGCGACTAGATCGGGCTGGGTTTGCGTCTGTACAAGGTCGACATAACGAAGCAACAAGGCGATTGCGTCATCGTAGTGGCTGAGCACGATATTGACCCGTCCTAACATGCGTAGGGCAGCGAGGCGTAGTTTTTCATCCTTAAGCTCTTCAGCATGCCGTAATGTACGGCGCGCATAATCACCGGCTGTTTGTGGGTTGCCATGAAGCCAGAATATGCGTGACGAAAAGAGAAAGATTTGAGCCAGACGATCTATATCGCCCAGACTATCCGCCAAGCGCTCTGTCTCTTGTAGCATCTGCAGCGCTTTGGAAAAGGCGCCACTCAAGGCGTATGCTTGTGCTAGCTGAAGGTTAAGATCGAGACGTTCCAGGCGCTGATTGCTGGAAAATGTGGGGAAACGGCCGAGTAGTCCGATGGCCTGCAAGCCGAATTCACGCGCTTCGGCGTACGAGCGGACACGAAGTGCTCGTCGCCCTGCTTGCGCCAAAAAGGGTAGCGCCCGGCCCGGCTCACTGCTCAGGTAAAAATGGCGGGCGATTTCTGCTGGGTCTGTTTCCGGGTTTTTATTTACGAGCGTGTTGCCAATCTGGAGGTGAATCCATTGGCGCCGTGCGCGGCTCAGTTGCTGGTAAGCAACCTGACTGAACTTTTCATGGGTGAAGTCATAACCATCGCGAGTCTCGCGTACCAATCCACGGATTAGCCATTCGTCGAGGGCGTTGAGAAGATTTTCTGTATCAGTATTGCTAATCGTTTGCAGCAGAGAAAAGGAAAATTCGCGGCCGATGGCAGCAGCTATGCCTAGATAAGAGTGGCTGTCATCGCCAAGCTTGTCCAGGCGGGATTCAATAACAGATTGGATCTGCAAGGGGATGGCGTAGAACGGCCGTTGCCCTGTGGCGTCGGTGGGTACGCTCTGAGTCCAGTCACCTCCCGCTTCACGAACAGCACGAATGGTCTCGATAATAAAGAAGGGGTTGCCTTCCGTTTCTTCAAAGATGCGACGTAGAAAGAGTGGGTTCAGATCAGGATCATCCATTAGCTGGCCCACGAGCAGGTATGTTTCTTCCTGTGAGAGACGATCTAGAAGACGAATTCGCAGTAGTTGTTCATGTTGCAAGTCCCGGATCTGGCGACCTCGTTCCTTGGAGAGGTCCTCAGTTCGAATCGCGCCAATGATGAGCAAACGTGCCTTTCCGGCTCGATGGGAAAGGTAAGCCAGAAACTCCCAGGTTGCTCTATCTAGCCAATGTAGATTGTCGATAAATAGGATGACGAGGTTGTGCCGGGTCAAGGTCAAAAAGAAGTTGCTCAGCGCTTCCACCAGGTGATACTGGCGATCGTAGCCGGCGCGACTGGCAAATTGGTCCGGTAGGATGTTTGGCAGTTCTGGGAGCAGGGGAGATAGCGCGGGCAACCAGGCAGGTGGTGGGGAGAACCAGTCCCAATTGAATGAAGTTTGTGCGGCGTTGCGCAATGCTTCAGCCAACGGGGCATAAGGGATCATCGACTCAAATTCGTGGGCCAAGCCGTGAAAGAGGATGTTGTTAGGACAGGCCTGGGTTATCCATTCGACAATCAGTCGCGTCTTGCCAACGCCTGACTCTCCTTGTAAAACATAGAAGCCACCCTGGGCCTCATGGGCTGATTGACAGGCCGCCTTTAGCCAGGCCAGTTCGGAAGCTCTGCCCACGAAGGGCAGCAATGTCACTTGATCAGCTAACGCAGGTTGTAGCGACTCTACAAGTGGCGTTGCCAAGGTCGACACCAGGCCAGAATCTTGCGGCACATATTCCCCTGACAACATCTGTCTATAGATTTCTTTACTGCTTGCCAGCGGTTCAGCCTGGAGTTCATCTCGCAGCATCGTCTGCAGTTGGTTAAATACGGAGTTAACAGCGCCGCGATTGCCCATCTGGTAATGTAAGCGCATCAATAGTAGGTAGGTGCTTTCCAAGTATTTTTCCTCGGCCAGGTAGAATTCAGCAAAACGAATGGCTTCTTGATATTGTCCGGCTGAATCGTACTGTTCGATCAAGCGAAGAAGACACTCATGATATAGCCTGGACAGCCGGTCCCTTTCCGGAGCTACCCAATCGTCATAAATGTCTTGCAGCAAATCTCCAGTATAAAGGGTGACGGCTGCGGCCAGATCCTCGGCCGGGAGAGAAGAAGCTGCTTCAAAGTCATCGACGTCGAGATGCCACCCTGGCGTTCCCTGGAACTGGATATTGTGGCCGTCGGTGGAGAGGAGACGGCCGTCTGGGTCAATGGGTTCCAGGGAGCGGCGCAGGCGGTGCAGGTATTGGCGCAGATTGCGGCGTGCAGCCGCTTCCGTCGCGCGTGGCCAGAGAATAAAGGACAAACGGCGACGATCGACGGCATGCGCATGGTTGAGAACGAGGTAGGCAAATAGTGATTTTGCTTTGGGCGATCCCAGGTCCAGAGGCGGGCCATCATCTACGCTAACCCGTAAGGATTGGAATAAGCGAATATGGAGCCTGGTATTTGCCATGCGAGCGTGAAACCTCTTCTAACATCTAACAGCCAACAAATTAACAGTAAACGGTAAACAGCGATCAGTCAACGTTAACGAAAATATAA
>JAACFF010000339.1 GCA_009937635.1 Chloroflexota bacterium | reverse complement strand
CATCCAAAGCTACGCCTCAGCCGGCATCAAAACGCTGCTCATCTTGCATCAGGATACTGAGGGGGGCGCCGCGCCATGGACCAATAATGGCGATTGGGGCGCATACGCGGCCGTTTTCGCCCAGGCGTGCGGCCGTGTCGCAGCCGTCTGCCGCGAATTCGGCGATATGGTGGCTTACCAGATCTTCAACGAGCAAGACTCAGATATACGCAATAAGTCGGCCATCGGCATTGAGGCTAAGAATTTCGCCCTGGTGTTGGACAAGGCCGCGCAGGCTATTGGCAACGCCCACCCTGGAGCGACGATCGTGCTCGGCGGCCTGAACACAGGTCCCAGACATGCCATCCAGTATGTCAGAGATATACAGCAGCAGCTCAACGGCCGTTTGCCCGTCGACGCGCTGGCCTGCCACCCCTACGGCCGTTACGTCAAAACGGATTCCTTTTACAATAAGCAGTTCGGCACCCTCGCCGATTCCTTAAACCAATTCAAGCAAGCGTTCCCTGACAAGCCGATGTGGATCACCGAGTTCGGCATCCCGGGACACCAACACGAAATCGGTCCCGAGCATTACCAAAAGATCGCCCAGTACCTGGACGAGGTGGTTGATGAGGTGACCAACAACTATGCTGATTACGTGCCCGTACTCGTCTGGTTTGCCTGGACCGACGCCATGGAAAACGCCGGCGTACTGAAGTGGGCGGGCAAGATTGGGGATGAAAAAGAACATATCTACGATTCATTCCTGGCGATGAAACAGCGGGGCGAAAACCTGGCTAAATCAGTCGACTTGCTCGAGAGCCTTGAATCACTCTCAGACGCCAAGTTCTTGTTCTACTCCTCGACCCTGGCTGACCAGAACGCCGTACCCGCTGCTTCCACCTTCACCAGCCGTTTCCGTTTCAAGAACAGTGGCGCTACGACCTGGGGCGAAGGATACAAGCTCGTCTACGTGCCCCAGGGAGATCATCCCCACCCCATGATGTCGGAAACCAGCTTCGATTTGGCCGAGGTCGCAGCGCCAATTCCCGTCGAACCGGGGGAAGAGGTGGAAATCACCCTCAACATGACCGCACCGTCAAAATCGGGGCGCCTTTACCGCAGCCGGTGGCAACTGCGTGACCCTGAAGGTCTACCTTTCGCCTACATGTTCGAAGAGCTGACCGTCGTCCCCGCGGCCACGGCCGGAACCAATGTGCAACACTCCGATATGGCCTTTGTGGCCGACCACACGATCGCCGACGGCACACCGCTCGTCGCCGGCAGCGATTTTCGCAAGCAATGGCGCGTACGCAATACAGGCGCGCGCAAATGGAGCAGCGGATTCCGCCTGGTGTACATTGAGGGCGATCTAAACATGTCGCGCGGCAGCGCGAGCCACATGGTACCTGAGGCCAAGGTGGGTGAAGAGGTGATACTCTCCGTCGCCATGACCGCACCCTCCGCCAAAAATGGGCAGCCAACTTCCTACAGCTCGCTTTGGCGCTTACAAGACGATCGCGGCAATATCTTCGGCGATCCTATCTGGGCCAGAATCGTCTCTACCACGGCCGTCACCGACGCGGCCGCACAAGGAACAGCCCTGGCCCGTCTGCTCAACGATCCCTCCAGTTGGTACTCTCAGACCGATCCGGCCTGGGCCAAAGTTCTGGTGGGCCACGGCCAAAAGCGTATCGCTACTTGGGGCTGCCTCATGACCTGCATGGCGATGGCCATGACCGCCTTTGGCGAGCGGGTGACCCCGCCCCAACTCAACGAAAAGCTAAAACCATTGGGGGAAAAAGGGTTTATAGATTCCGACGTGCGCTTCCTGGCTCCGCAGCGTATTGGTGGGCCCAGGTTCGGGGGCAATGCCGCTTCCTGGAAAAAAGACAGCAATGCCAACCAACCCTGGATAGACGACGATCCCATTCGACGGATCGACAACGCCCTGGCCCAAGGCAATATCGTCGTCGCCCAGGTTGACACCAATACAAACAATACGATTGTCGACCAGCATTGGGTGATCATCGTCAAGCGTACCGCGGACGGCAGCGACTATCAGATGTTGGATCCCCTCACCCCACACCAACATGTCGGCTCGCAGCCAAAATCGCTGATGGACAAATATGGCCAGCGCGTTCCCTCCCTCAGCAATGAAACAAACCTGCGCAACGCCATCAAGTCGGCCGTCATCTACCTTAAACCGGCCGGCTCCGGCGGCTAGCGTGCAATGCAGGACTCTCAATGCCGTGCAATGCACTCGCTCAACAGATAAAACCTGGCTGGCCTTACTCTTTACGCGCCGAAGTTAAGTCATTCAACTATGAGCTTTCAAGGTCTTCCTGATGATCCACCCCCAGCACCAGCAGTGTGATATCATCCGTTTGTGCTTTTTCATCCATAAATGATGTCAGATCGGCCTCGACCTCCGCCAGGCATGCCCAGGCCGCCGTAGGCGCATCGCCAACAACCCTGGCCAGCCGCGCTGCGCCGTATTCCTCGCCCTCAGCATTCAATGCATCCGTCACACCATCCGTATATCCCAACAAAAGGTCACCTGGCGCCAGATCAACTTGCCTATCAGCCAACGTCATTTCTTCGAAAACGCCAAGTATAGGACCGGTGCGCTGCAAGCGCTCGATGCTTCCGGACAAACGACGCAGAAGGGGCGGATCATGCCCCGCACTGGCAAAAACCAAGGAACACGCGTCGTGGTTCAGCACAGCGTAGAAAACGGTAACAAACATATCGGAAGTTGAATGCTCCTGAATCGATTTATTAACAATTAGCAGCGTTTCCGCTGGGCTGGTTGTGATCCCGGCCGTGGCGCGGATGAGACTGCGTACCATCGTCATGTATAGTGCCGCCGGCGCCCCCTTGTCCGAAACGTCACCGATGACCAGCCCCCATCGCCCTTCTGGCAAAGGAAAGACATCATAGAAATCGCCAGCCACCTCACGCGCTGAATGCCAACTGGCAGCCAGCTCAAAACCTGGGATCAGCGGCATATCTCTGGGCAATAAGCTGGCCTGGACTTCGCGTGCCATGTTCAGTTCTTGTTCCAGGCGCTCACGCTGGACGCGCGCCATATCATAGAGGTAAGCCCATTCCAGGGTCACAGCGATCTGGCTGCCAACCATGGAGAGGAACTGTAAGTCATCAGACGTAAAAAACTGCCACTCGTCCGTGGCCACGTTGATAAGACCCAGCAGACGGTCGGAAGCGATGAGCGGCGTCGAAGCATGAAAGAATAAGCCGCGATTATCCCCATCTGCTCGGGCGGAATCCTGCAACCGGGTGCATTCGACCACGTTAACCGCCCGCTGCAAGCGGCCTGTTCGCGCCAACTCCTGGCAATGGCAATCGGGCGCTTGGCAGAGATAGCAAGGATTGTCTCGTTGTAGCCCAGGGGGCAAGCCATAGGTCGCTGCGACAGCGAAATCATGGGGCAGCCTTTCGGTTACGGCCGTGAACTGATAGTAAATATCAGGAACGACATACATCCAGGCTGTTTGTAAATTCATCGCGCTGGCCAGCGTTTCTAGCGCGGTTTCTAGCGCCGTGCGCACGTCAACAGAGCGATTGAGCTGTTGTGTGAGCTTGTGCAGGGCGCGTAGATGGGTTAGTTCTCGCTCTTGCACCTCCTCAGGCGCAATCTGTCTTCGCCGCCGGATCTCCTCCCGGTCCAGAAGCGGCCGGTTAAACTCTTCTGTGGTAAAGGGATCATATTCAATCAGCCCTTCATCCTTAACCCAGTGGTAAAAGCGGCGCAGCGAATTGAGCCTGTGGCGCATATCCTTGCGAAGCACGCCGTCAACTCTCAGGTGTAATAGGTAAGCGCGCAGGTCGATTTCATCGTCATTAGTGGGGACAAATTCCGATTGCTGACGGCCGATCATCCACGCCACATACTCGGAGACATCGTCGAGGACCTGATTCTCTTCCGGCTGTAAGGAACTTTCAAATCGTTGCAGCAGCGTCATCGTTCTTTTCAAGTGGGCCAATGAATGGTAGGGCGCGTATTCTTAATAATAGCATAACGCTTAATGCGCTAAGGGCAAGGGGGATATTCCCGTTAGCTCAAAACCACCCAAATACTCAGTGCACACTTCAATTAACAATTCAACAATTAATCATTGCCCCTGATTTCATTTGCCAAGCCCAGATCAACGGCCGTCAAACTTCGCCCGCCAATATTGACCAAGATTAGCTCCTCGCCAATCCCATATACCCCCGAATGGTTCGTCACCGCCGAACGCGTACCCCCTTCGAACAGCAGCGCCAGATCCTCCTGCTCCAAGTCTATGGCGTAAATAGCCACATCATTCAGCCCGCTGCTTCTATCCAGGATCACAAGATAGGCTTGATCCTCCTGTACGAGCAATCGCGGTTCTCCATCCAGAATGCTAGCAATCGAACGTTCCCATAGCAGACTACCCTCGTCGTCGAGGGCCATTAGGCGCCGGTCGGCCCTATCGCTGTGCACCAAGAGCAAGCCTTCACCAGGCAAGGCCGTGACAGAGCCTAATTCAGCCGCTCCCTGGGGCAAAGAAATCAACTTCTCAACCGATCTAGAGCCCGGCTGCAGTTCATAAAGTGCGTCCGTATCAAGCAGCAAGACACGCTCACCATCTGGGGCCAGTTGCCCGATAACCGGCTCCGCCCATGAAAGCAGACCTGCTTCGCTGGCCGACCATAGGGAGGATTCCCCGCCTTTCGTGGTCAAGAGCAGAGCATCCTCGCTGACGAGCCAGTCAAACGGCCGTCCCACACCTTCTCGTTCCCACAGCAGATCGCCGGCAGCCGAAATAGCGAAGAGGCGATCCCATATCGAGGCCACAACCCCACCTCCCGACAGCGGCATCAAGGCGGGCTTACCCACGACATCCAGATCGGCCGTCCACAACGCCGTAGGCGCAGATGTCTCGGAACCGCCTGGCGAGTCCGGCCAGCCATAAGCCTCGATCTCTCCCAACTGGCCAGCGATGTAAATAAGGCCTTTTCCATCGTTAAGGGCCGCATCTTCTACATCATTCTCGCTCTGCAGCGTCCAGCTTACCATCCCGTCAGCCATATCGATACCCAACAATTGGTCGTCCTCAACAGCGATGAACAGCTCTTCATCGAACAAACCTATCCCTTTAACCGCCGGCGAAGCAAAGGATTCGCTCCACTGCACGCCGGGCGCAACCGCCAAACGGCCGTTCCAGATTGTCTGCGAAGGCGGGAGCCAGCCGGCCACGGTCGGATCTTCTTCCCAGTAACCCGTTCCCGGCGTGTAAGGCAAATGGGTCCTGACCTCAAAATGAAGATGGGGCGAACTGCGCGGCTTGCCAATCTTGCCCACCTGTTCACCTCGCGCCACGCATCTTCCCGCCGTCAAAACCACGCTGTCCGGATCGAGATGGCCATAAAAAGAAAGCACATTGGACCCATCTTCATAGGTATGGCGCACAATGACAACTCCCTGGTCGCGCCCCCAACCCAATGGCTGTGCGTAGGTGACGAGGCCATGGCCAATACTAAAAACAGGCTTGCCCAGGCTCGATCCGCCGCGCGAAAACCACCAATCTTCACCGGCATGGTATTTGCTGAAGCGCCCGCGGTAGACGCCAAAATCAACTCCAGCGGAGGTGGACTGCGCATGGGGCGGATCCAGGGGAAAGTCAAATAGATCCACCCTACCACAAGGCGCATTACCGTCCGCCACTGGTTCGCGCAAAACGACCGCCCGCGGATCGCCAGAAATCATAATGGGTACGGCCGCCGGCGTTGGCGTAGGCGTCACCGTTGGCAGCGGCGTTGAGGTAGGCGTCTCTGTCGCCGTAGGCGAAGGTCCAGCCGTCAGCGTGACCGGCGGCGTCCTGCTCGGCACGGCTGATGGTGACGGCAGAACCAACCTGGTCACGCTAATGTTCGCCATCTCTTCGCCACAAGCAGTAAGCAAAGTCAAGACAATGATAATAACAAAACAACGCCGCATAGCAGCAAATAGTAGCCCCATTCCCCCTACTAATCCAGTCCACCCCCGTGCATTGCACGACTCCACTAATACGCTAAGTCATACAAACCTTGAGACAACCTTTTCCAACTCCTGCCCCTCGCCCCGCTTGTGAGCCTGCTCCGCGACATCCGGAGCCAATTCCCTTCTAGCCAGCTCCAACACGGCCGTCGCCTGCCCTTTCGTCTCCCGCCAACTAACAGGATGATTGGCCACAAAAGCGGCTAGCTCAAGCGCTTGCTCAAACTGGCCTTGCGCGGCCAGCAGCGCGGCAAATCCGGCTAAAGGCACAAACCATAGATCGCGCGTGCCCTCATAGACAGCGGCCTGCAACGACTCTGTAAAATTCCGCCGCGCGCCATTTAGATCAGCCAAACCTACGGCCGCACGCCCCAGGCCACTGTAAGCATAGGCCACACTCCAATTATACTGTTCCGCTTGCGCCGCTTGCAGATATAGCGTGAAAAGTTCTTCAGCGTTTCTATAATGGCCTTTGACTTGCTCTATATCTCCCAGGCCGCGATGATAATAGCCGATGCCGTAATGTTCCCCGTTCTTCTTGAAGATATTGTATGCCTTTCGATACCATTGTTCGGCCGTCTCAAGATCGCCCTCAACGCGGTAGATCTCGCCCATTTCCCAGTTGTTCCAGGCGACCGTGATGTCTTCTTCGTCATGTATCTCCAGCCAAAGTGCCAGCGATTGCTCGCGCAG
>JAACFF010000338.1 GCA_009937635.1 Chloroflexota bacterium | reverse complement strand
CGCCTGTCCAGTCTGATTTGCGGGCTTTTAATCCTTTTAATTGTAATGACGCTGGGACCGGTCATCGGAAAGATTCCCTTGACCGTCATTGCCGGAATCATCGTGTCGGTGGGTATTGGATTGTTTGACAAATGGATCTTGGACCTGATTCGAAACCTGTCGCAAGCTCGCGAACAGCAGAAAAGAATCATGGCGAACCTGGCCGTGACCATTGCGGTGGCGGTTATCACGGTGTGCGTTAATCTGATTGTTGCCGTTTTGATCGGGATCGCAATCGCATCGGGGTTGTTCGTTGTTCGAATGGGCAAATCCATCGTTAAGAGAAAATATTCCGGCGAACAGATCCGTTCTAAAAAGGTTCGCAGCCTTAAAAACAACATGCTGCTGGAAGATCGCGGCAAAGGGATTATCGTTTATGAACTCCGCGGGCCGCTATTTTTCGGTTCGGCTGATAATCTTGCCGGGGAAATCGAGAGCGCCATAAGTCATTACACCTATTGTATTCTTGACATGAAGCGCGTCAATGAGATCGACAGCACCGGCGCTAAGATTCTGGGGCAAATCAGCAAAAAAGTAACAGCATCCGGCAAATATCTGCTGATCAGTTACCTGAAGGATAACCCTTCATTATCGGGTTTCCTCAAAGCGATGGGCGTATATGAAACCCTGGGTGAAGACTGTTTTTTCCCGGATACCGACGCCGCTCTTGAATGGGCCGAGGATAACGTGCTGACCCAGTCACTTGAACTTGCAGGCGCATCTGACCGAATTCAACTTGAAAAGATGGATATTCTCAGAGATTTCACCCCGCAAGAAATTCATGATTTAAAACAGAAGTTGACGCGTAAAACATTCAGCAAAAGTGAAATTATTGTAAAAGAGGGTGATACCGATCGCAATTTGTTCCTGCTGGCAAAAGGATTGGTGAGTGTCAGGATTCACCTTCCGGAAAGTGATCGCTACAAACGGCTGATCAGCTATAGCCCAGGGGTAGCTTTTGGGGAAATGGCTTTTTTAGACGGGAGCCCGCGCTCTGTCGATGTCTGGTCGGACGAGGACTCCGAAACATATGTGCTGTCTCCCGCTGAATTCAGTGTTTTGCAGAAAGAAAACGCGCAAATAGCGATCAAACTGATTCGCAACATCGCACTGGAAATAAGCGATCGCCTGCGCATCCGAACAAACGAAGTCAGAATATTGGAAGAGGATTAAATCTGGTTTATGCAAAAGATACCGCTTTTACTACTGTTTTTAGGACATGTCTGAGTCGATGCCTCCCAGGCGATCCTGCCGGTGGCTCTGGTTAAACTCAAAGAGTCGTTTGCGCTAAGTTATTTTCAGGCCGGTTTTATTATGGCGGTTCTTAACCTCACATCATCGGTTATTCAGCCTGTATTTGGATACATTTCCGACCGTTTGTCCACAGGGTGGTTCGTTCCGGCAGGGATTCTCTGGACCGCACTCGCCATGGGTCTGCTGGGTTGGTCTGCCAATTATCCCGTCGCTGTCCTTTTGGTCGGGTTGGCAGGATTGGGTACGGCTGCTTTTCACCCGCGGGCGATGATGGCCGTTTATTTTGTAAGCGGATCCCGGCTTGGATTTGGCGGGGCCGAGTTTTCCAGCGTTGCTGGACTTTCCGTCGGATCCAATAATCGTTGTGGGTCGTCCCGCGTTGCGGGATTCCCCGTCTGCTCTTATACTTGTTGTGGGTCATAAACCGCAGGCATACTGTTGTATGTCGAGGATTTGAAACGAGGCACCAACAAAGATACTGGGCCAAAAGACATTTTTGAGATGGGTTCTAAAAAGAAAGGAGAACGTATGCCGTTTGATCTTGATGCGTTTGAACCCGCTTACAAAAAATGGGTAGCGGAAAGCCTGCCGGACTACCGGGCAGGCAATATGAAGGAGATCATCAAGAAGTATCCCTTTGTTGCACCCGATGATATTCCCTGGACGGCCTACAACGGCCAGGCGTCAGATCAAACCTTCGCAGTGGCTACCACCGGCGGTCTTTATCTCAAGGACAGCCAGCCGCGGTTTGACACCGAGTCAATCCACGGCGATGTATCTTATCGCGAAATCCCCAAAACCGTCCGCCAGGAAGACTTCGGCATTGCCCATAAGCATTACGATCACAGCCTGACAGAGCAAGACTTCAACATCGTCTTTCCCATCCAGCGCTTCGTGGAACTGGACGCTGAAGGCATCATCGGCAAATTGACCGATACGCATTACAGCTTCAGCTATGTCAACGACGCTGCGTCTTTGGTCAAAAAAACGGTTCCGGAATTTATTTCCCGAATCAAAGCCGCCGGGGTCGACGTCCTATTTCTCGTGCCGGTCTGACCGAAATGTCATCAGACCGTGGGTCTGATTCAGCGCCTGGTCGAGGAAGCGGGAATTCCCACGATCTCTATGGGCAATGCCGCCGACCGAATGGCGCACATCAAGCCGCCCCGGGCCATGCTCGTCAAGTTTGCGCGCGGCAGCATGTTTGGTGAACCGGGCAACGTGAAGCGCCAGCGGCGCATTATTTTGGATGCGCTGCAGGCCTTGCAGACCATGACCGAACCCGGGACCATTCAAGAGCTGCCGTACAAATGGAAGCGGCCGGATCCAGCGTAAACGCGATTTTAGGATGCAATAAAAATTGCAGAAATAAGCGCTATCACACCTGCTCTGCAGCACAAAAGCTTAACACCACAGCAGATGCTATGATTCTAATTAACCAAAAACAGATCACTTGAGATCCACTTTTGCGTCGGGATGAAACAATGAATAGACCGCCGGAATAAGTAGCAACGTGATCAGCGTCGATCCGGCGAGGCCTCCGACAACCGCCCGTGCCAGCGGGGCCTGGGCGTCGGATCCTTCGCCGATGCCGAGTGCCAACGGCATCAGACCGAGGATGGTGGTCAATGTCGTCATCAGAATCGGCCGCAATCTACGACGACCGGCCTCGGTCAGGGCATCGCGTGTGGGCATACCGTCGTGAACCAATCGCCCGGCCTGGTCCACCAAAAGAATCGCGTTGTTGACCACGATCCCCCCGAGCATAATGCAGCCGATGTAGGATTGCACATTCAGCGTCGTTGATGTAATAAACAACGTCACCAGCACGCCCACCGCCGCCAAAGGAACGGAAAACATGACGACCAGCGGATCCCGTAACGATTCATATTGACAGGCCAGCACCATATATACGAGAAGCAACGCCAGCACGAGTGAAATCACCAGTTCCCTGAAGGCCTTTTGCTGTTCTTCGAAATTGCCGGCGACCGTCAGATCATAGCCGACGGGGCGTGGAATTTGATCCAACAGCGCCTGCACGTCAAAGGCCACAGAGCCCAAATCTCGTCCTGCGACGTTGGCGCGGACCGTCACCCGGCGCTGTTGGTCTTTGCGGTCGATCAGAATCGGACCGCGGCTCGATTCGGACGTAACGACGTTGCGCAGCGCCACCTTTTCACCGGATGCAGTTGTCAGCGTAAGGTTGAGAATTTCGTCTAAGGAGCGTTTCTCGGCATCTTTGAGCTGTACCAGAATGCGATAGGAATTGCCCCCCGCTCGGTACTCGCCGGCTTTGGAACCGGCCACCGCGGTTTGCAGGAGCTGGGTGACATCGCGAACGCTCAAACCGATATCGGCAGCCTTGTCACGGTTCACGCGGATTTCCTGCTGGGGTATGCCGGCCTCGAGACTGGTCTGAACGTCGGTGATGCCTGCTACCTCCACAATCGATTTCGCAACGCTCGCGGCCAGAGCGTCAAGCGTTGCAAGCTCGTATCCGCGGACCTCAATAGTCAGCCCTTCGTCACCGCCAAGGAGTCGTTCCAGTAAAAACTGACCTTGCGGTGCCCGCACACGAATCTCCATGCCCGGGACGCTGCCGTCCAAGCGACGTCGCAGGTTTTTGGCAATTTCTACATTGGAGCGTTCGCGTTGAGCGGCCGGCAACAACGACATGCGTATTTCTCCCTCCGAGCCTGCGTCAGCCCGCCAGCCGGAAGCACCGACACTGACCACCGATGCCACTGCCTCGGGCACGGCGGGTTGAACGATCTGCTCCATTATATGTGTCTGCCGATCGACCAGCTCAAGCCGGGTACCGATTTCCATCTTGCCGTTGATGCGGACCTCGCCTTCATCGCTGGGGGGCAGAAACTCGCTGCCAATCAGGGGCAAGAGCAGCAGACTTGCGCCGAGCACGGCAGCCGCCGCAAAGACGGTGACCAGACGATGGGCCAGGACCCACCGCAGCAAATTCAGGTAAGCGTTTTCGAGGCTCGACAAACCGGAATGGGCGGCGGCGGCCCAGCGGTTCGTTCGAGACGCCGGCGCCTTAAGGCGCTGTTGTCCTGGCGTCAGGAGCCTGGACGCCAGCATGGGCACCAGACTCAGTGCCACCGCCAGCGAACAGATCAGCGCAAAGATGATCACGTACGCCAATTCCTTAAAGAGGATGCCCGAAACGCCGCGCACAAAAATCAACGGCAGAAAAATGACCAGCGTGGTTATGGTGCTGGCGATGATTGCCGGTCCGACCTCCCGGGCACCTTCCACCGATGCTTCTTCCGGCGCTTCGCCATTCTCACTGCGTCGACGGAAGATGTTTTCGAGCACGACGATGGAACTGTCGACCATCATGCCCACCCCCAGAGCCAGCCCGCCCAAGGTCATCAGATTGAGCGTGAATCCCCCGAAGAAAATTAACGCAAAGGTGGTCACGATTGAAATCGGGATCGACAGTGAAATCACCAATGTGCTGCGGAAGTTGCGCAGGAAAAACAGCAAAACCACGATTGCCAGCCCGCCACCGTAAAGTACCGAGCGCGCAACGTTGGCGATTGACCGTTCGATGAAGTTGCCCTGGTTGATGACCGGGACAATGTTGATCTGGGGAAAGACCTGGTTGACGGCTTCAATTTCAGCCAGGATGCGTCTGGACACTTCGACTGTATTGGCATTGGCCTGTTTGCGAATCGCCACGCGCAGTCCGCGCCCACCGTTGACACGTACGATGCGCGTCAGCTTCTCATAGGTGTCTTTGACCTCGGCGATTTGACCCAGTGTTATGGCGGCGCCGTCGCGCTGGACGATGACGGTGTCTCGAATCTGATCAAGGTTGATAAACTCAGCCGGGGCACGCAACATGACCTCATAGCGTCCCTGTTCGATCTTGCCTGCTGGAAGATCGAGGTTCGCGTCGCGAATCGTATCGAGCACCTGATCCAGAGGCAGATCTGCAGCCTTGATCCGGTCCGGATCCAGTTCGATCCGAACCTCGCGGTTGAAGCCGCCCCAAGCGTCAACCTGTGCGACACCCGGAATGCGGGCAAAGCGGTAACGAATCTGGACTTCAATCAGTTCTGTGAGTTCCACGGGATCGAGGTTGCTGGAAATTCCCAACAGTACGACCGGAAAACTAGCGATATCGAATTTTCGGATGCGGGGCCTAACGATATCGTCCGGCAGCTCGTTGATCTCGTCTTCGAGTTTGCCCTGAACGTCAATCGCCGCGGTGTCTATTTCCGTACCCCACACGAAACTAACGCGGACTCTACTTCGGCCCTCTGAGGATGTCGATGTGATTTCCTCCACTCCGGGCACCGTGGCTACGATCTCTTCAATAATCTGAGTCACCAGCCGCTCCATAACTTCAGGGCTGGCGCCCTCGTAATCGGTGCGGATGCTCAGCGTCGGCAGCTCGATGTTAGGCAGCATGTCGATCTGCAGCCTGCTCAGAGAGACGGCCCCGAGGATGACCAGGATCAGGGTCACCATGGTCGTGAAAATCGGGCGCTTGACGCTGAAGCTCGGCAGATTCATTGGGAGTCAACCTTTTCGCGGCCGGCAGCGTTTTTGTTCTGTTCCGCAGGAATCGTGATTGGAGAGCCGTCGCTTACCAGTTGCTGACCCAGAGTCACAACTCGACCGTTGAGCCCCGGGCCTTCGACCTGCACCCGGTCGCCTGCGCGGATGCCCACTTTTACCTCGCGCCAGGCAACCGATTGACCGTTCTCAGCGACAACAAAAACGCCGCTGCGGTCATCGCGTATGGTCAACGCTTGTTCAGGGACGGTGGTGGCTTCCGGCACCTGGGCCAATACCACCGTGGCCCGGATGAACAAACCGGGCTTGAGCCGATGCTCTGGGTTGTCGATGGTCATTTCGATCCGTGCCTGCCGGGTGGACTTGCGGAAGATGGGGGCAATGCGATCGATGCGGCCCGCAAACTGTTCGCCCGGATAGGCGTCCGTTGTCAACGAAACGAGCTGTCCGGGTTTCAGGTATGCGTAGTCTCTCTCGCTGACGAAAACCACCCCGACGATGGGATGCAGTTCGACGATCAAAAGCAGCGGCGCATTGGCGGCTACGGTCTGGCCTTCGTCCACATAGCGCTCTGCGACGAGCCGTTGCTCGTTGCCCCCGGTCCAGCCCGCTGTTACCTTGGTGTAGCCGAGCCGGATATTTGCGGTTTCCAGCGATGATTCGGCTTTGGTTACCTCGGCCGCAGAAACCTTAAGTTGAGCCTGTTTTGCCAGTTGATCCTGCCTGGCAGCGTCGAATTCAGAATCAGATGCAACCCCGCGCTTTAAAAGTGCCTCGGTGCGTTTAAACTCGCGATTTGCAATTTCCAGGGCGCTTTTGGCTTCGGACAGCTTGGCCCGGGCCACTTCCAGATCGGCCTGGGCCTGGGC
>JAACFF010000337.1 GCA_009937635.1 Chloroflexota bacterium | reverse complement strand
TTTCGTGGTTGCCACAGCAACCAATCACCCAAAAGCAGTGGAATGGTGAATGAGATCACAAAAATGTTGAGGATGCCAAAAATAACCAGATAGTATTTGAGGTATTTGGTATTACTATCCATCTCAGGCTATTCTATAGATCAAGTATGTGTCCATGCTAATCCAAACGCTGGGCAAACTGACGCCATTATCAGTTTGAATCAAGCCCTCAAGCAAAGTCGGGGTCAACGGGCAACCCATCTTTAAGCTTTGCCTTATGATACCTTTCGATGATTCGTTCATCCGCATACCCCTGGGGAAGACCCCATTTCCCTTTCCCAAAAACCCCCCTTGCGTTTGCCCAAGAGCACATGCTCATCCTTTTCGATCACAACTACGACTCCTGGAGCCGGGTTTCTAAACTGCACGAACTCGCAATCGGGGCAATCGGGTCTTTGTTTGCCACCTTTTTCTTTGAATACAAGGCATGTGCCACAGAAGGGGCAGTACTTGAATTGCCCAAGATCAACATTTTCTTCCTTACTATAAGTGGAAAAAATCTGCTTCAGTTCCATTGGGGGTCTCCTTGTACCACGTAAATATCCGGATGATTTAAGAGAGCATTCAGTCAAGCCAAGTGGCGGATTGGAAACTACTGTCCATTACTGGCTAGGCCAGCTCGAACAGGTCCGCTGCATACCCATTCGCCAGCCTGCGTGGTCTTGCCAAAACCAGCAGGGGCGGAGATGAGGGTAAGCTTGTAGCCGAGTTGCGGACCCTGATTGAGCGGTTCGATCAAACGTGGCAGGGGCACCATGTTCGGCCGTAGCGGCGGGACAAATAGCTTCTTGCGCAGCAGTGTCTCAGGCATGCACACATTATACATGGAAAAATGTCAACTTCGGCGAGTTTACGTCCGTCTCTGCACAAAATCCGCGCTTCGGCTCCCAGATCGGTGTTGAGAAGCACGGGCAAATGGTTTATCGGCAGAAAACGTTTCATACTTCGATCTCTAGGCATTGCATGCTAGACTAGAAACAATGACGAGTCTAAAATGACAAGTTAGGTTTAGGTAGTGACGGAAATATCTGCTCATCACGAAGGTAGCCAAAACGCCCAGGCTGATCGGCCAAACAATCTGCCTGCACGCTCTGCCCCGTTTTTCGGACGAGAAGATGAAGTGCGCCACATCAGTGGCCTGTTACTTGGCCAAGAATGCCGTCTGGTGACGATTGCCGGCATTGGCGGCATGGGCAAGACGAGCCTGGCCCTGGCCGTGGCGCACCACGTTAACCGGGAGGCAGGCCAGCTTTTTCCCGATGGCATCACCTTCATCTCTTTGCAAGATGTCGAAGCTGCCAGATCTGATTCTGATGCTATTGCCACGGCCGTTGCGCAAACGCTCGCTCTTCATCTTCCCGGCCGCCTCGCTCCCTCAGCAGAAGTAATTGATTATTTAGAACCGGCAGATCAGCTGCTTATTTTTGACAACTTCGAACATCTGCTGAAAGGCGCTGGCTGGCTGAGAGTATTATTGCAGCGTTGTCCACGCTTAAAAATGCTCGTGACCAGTCGTGAGCTGCTCAACCTGGCGGCCGAACGGCATTTCGCGCTGGAGGGTTTGCCCTTCCCCACTGGTGGTGATCGCGCACCAGCTCTCAAGCATCGTGCCGAGAATTATGCGTCGGTGCAGCTCTTCTTGCAGGAGGCCCGGCAGGCACGTCCCAACTTTACTTTGACAGAAAAAAACAGGCCGCATGTCGTGGATTTGTGCCAATTGGTGATGGGAATGCCGCTGGCGATCAAGCTGGCCGCTTCGTGGCTGCGGGTCATGCACGTTGAGCAGTTGGCAAAAGGGCTGAGGCGCAATCTGGATTTTGTCTCGACACGTACGCGGGATCTACCCCTGCGCCAGCGCAGCATGCGCGCCGTTTTTGATGCGACGTGGGTTATGCTGCAAGCGGATGAGCAGCGGGTATTGGCCGGGTTATCACTGTTTCGTGGGGGATTTACGGCCGTTGCTGCCGAAGAACTGGCCGGCGCTTCGTCGTTTGACCTGGCGGAGCTACAAGATCGCGGTTTGCTACAATTTTCTGAGGCTGACGGCCGCTATGTTCTACATGAATTGGTACGCCAATATGCAGCCGAAAAACTGGCAGAATATGCTGACCAATTGATTGCCGCGCAAGATGCTCACAGCCACTACTATGCGCAATTCATGCGCAAACAGATGAGACGGCTGCTTGCGAGTACGTTGCCGGAAGCGATGAAAGATCTCGATGCAGAGATTGGCAATATCCGCGCTGGTTGGAGTTGGGCAATACAGGCCCAGTACGATGAAGTTTTGCCGGACTTGGGCGACTACGCCCGCGCCATGCGCTTTTACTATACACGTCGTAGTTTGTATCACGAGGGGCTGGAAAAGTGCCAAAGCTTTGTCAGGCGCATTGAGTCACAACAAGCGCTTAAAGCAACGACAGAACTGACGGCGCTACTTGGCCAAGTCATGTTGTGGGAAGGGATTTTCTTCTACGGTTTGGGTGACATCGGGACCGCGGCCGATCGTTTTCGACGCAGCCGGGAACTGCTGGCACTTCAGGATCAGGATGCGCCCTACGCGATCAAAGACATAGCCGGAGCGTATCACATGTCAGGTTACGTTGAGCTGGACAGTGGCAATTATCTCGCTGCCAAGAACGCCTTTCATGAAGCAGAGCGGCTCGAAGCTTCTCTGGGTGACGTAGGTTTCGCGGCCAAGTCCGCCACTTATATTGGCATTTTGGCCTTGGAAATGGGCGCGTATGAGGAAGCAGAGACACAATTGCAAGCGACCATCCCTGCCCTGCGCAGTAACCGGGATTACTTCTACAGCGCAAGGGCACTGGGAGGCCTGGCGCAAGTGCGGTCTGCCCTTGATAGACCCTTTGAGGATGTTGAAAATCACTTACGAAAGAACGTAGAAGATAGCCGCGCTCTGAAAAGTCCCTTAGCAGAAGCGAGTTCGTTGCTGTATCTGGGGGTTACGCTCTGTTTACGTGGCGGCGAAGCATTGCGTGAAGCTACGAAGAGATTAATTGCGGGGGTGCGGATTTTCGACCAAATTAACGCCTCCGTCAGCTTGGCGAAGAGTTACCGGTGGTTGGCTACCACGCAAGTGGCATCAGGCCAATTCAGCCTGGCAGAAAGAAATTTTCTGACCTGTCTGCGGATGAGTGATGAATATGGATTGTTGCCTCTGGCGATCAATAGCCTGGTTGGGCTAGTGATGGCTGCTAATCAATCCGGGGAGGCGATCCTCTCTCCGGAACAGGCTGGCGCTATTCTGGCGTTGGCTAGAGAACATCCAGCAACCAACGCTCGTACGCGCACGCTGGCCGAACAACTATCCGCGCAATCAGACACAGTGGTACCTAGTAACCAATCTCATAATCTGCAGCAAATTATCTCTGATATGTTGAATTAGAAGATGAAATTTGCGTGACATTCCCGGGGAAACGAGCAACACCAATCTATGTTATAATCATTACGGCACTAACGTCTGTTGCGGATAGGCGACTTCATGAACACGGATGTCTTCATTCGGACTTGCTCATGGCTGATAAGGCAGATTGGTCTAACTTTTCTTTAGGTGCCCCAGCGTTCTACCGAATAACCGTACGTGGATATTTGGATGACAGTTGGTCTAATCGTTAGGGGGGTATAGCCATCCAAACGCGACAACGAACCATGAAACTCCTATTACCATCTTACAGGGTGAGATGGTGGATCAGGCGGCCTTGTTTGGTGTACTGAATAGTCTAGGCTTCCCCCTTTTGTCAGTCGCATGTTCGCTTGAGAATAACAAATAAAAGGAGCAAATAATGACATTACCATCATGGAACGACACCCAAACGAAACAAACCATTTTGGATTTTGTGGCAGCGGCTTGCGATGAGAACAGCCCGGATTATGTGCCGCTGGCCGAGCGGATCGCTGCCTTTGACAACGACGGGACGTTGTGGGTCGAGCAACCCGCTCCCGCCCAGACCGGATTGCTTTTAGGCAAGTTGGTGGAACAGGTCAAGGCGAACCCATCTCTGGCTGCCGAGGAGCCGTACAAGGCCATCGTTAACAAGGACCCGGCATATATGCAGGCGCTTGCCCAGCAGGTCCCTGAGGCGGTCATAGCCTTCTTGAAGGGTGTGGGCCAGGCATGGGAGGGCACCACGCCGGACACATACGAGGCCGAAGTGCAAGCATTCCTCGCCTCAGCGGAACACCCGCGCTTTAACCGACCATGGACCGACCTCGTCTACCAGCCGATGCTCGAGTTGTTTGACCTCCTACGGGTGAACGACTGGCGGATATTCGTTTGCTCCGGGGGCGGTCGTGATTTCATGCGGGTCTTCTCTGAGAAAACCTGGGGCATCTATCGCGAGAATGTCATTGGTTCAGCGCCAGAGTTCGCCTACGAAGATGGGCAGTTGGTCCGCCGCAACAAACTGCACGGTAATATCGCCCTTGGACCGGGTAAACCCGAGCACATCTATGCCCGCACCGGGCGCACGGCGCTTTTTGCCTCAGGCAATGGGGATGTGGACCTGGAAATGCTGCAAGAAGCTCGCTTCAGGCTTGTTATCGTACACGACGACGAGGAGCGAGAGTACGCCACAACGGCGGCAGCCGAGAGGCTGCTGGCAGCCGGCAGGGAAGGTGGTTGGACGATGGTCAGCATGAAAGAGGACTGGAAGACCATTTTCAAGAATTAATTTTCGAAGTGAGTGCAGTTGTTTGCTCTGAAAAAAATAAGGGGCCGCAAATAACAAAAAGGAGACTTAATAATGAACCAGGAGACAAATGATTTCTATATCGATGGAGGTTTAAAGCCCTACACCCATCTCAATTTCAAGAACGATCCCTACGAATTCCAGTTTGCGGTCCTTACCGACAACGCCGGTGGGGCAAGGCCCGGCGTCTTCCCCAAGGCAGTGGAGATGGTAAATTGGCTGCATCCGGAGTTCGTCGTCTGCGTTGGCGATCTGATTGAGGGGTACAGCGAAGATGAAGATGAAACACGAGCGATGTGGAAGGAGGTTGATGAATACCTGGAACCACTCGAAATGCCGTTCTTCTTCCTGCCAGGCAATCACGATCTCAACTCTGATGCCACCATCAAGCTCTGGCGTGAGCGCTTCGGAAGCGAACGGGGATACTATCACTTTATCTACAAGGATGTGCTGTTCATGATGGTCAACACCGAAGACCCGCCTAAGACAGTAGCCGAACTGCAGCGTAACAATCCGGAACTGTACAAGCTTATCGCAGCCAACTACCCGGCGATGGCGGAATTGCAGGCCAAGGAAAATCAAACTGCGGAAGATGGCCTGAAGCTCCTGGAGTTGGCGGAGCCTGTCGAGGAATGGCTGGGCGAACTAAACATCAGTGAAGACCAGGTCGCGTACTTTAAGAATGCCCTGGAAAAGAACCCCGACGTGCGCTGGACGTTCTGCTTCGTGCACGCGCCGCCTTATTTCACGCCGACAACCGCCGAGAAGGATCCCGGCAACTTCGCCAAGATTGAGGCCTTGCTGGTGGACCGCCCGTACACCGTCTTTTCCGCGCATACGCACACCTACCACTACGATTTGCGCAACGGCCGTGACTTTATTACGACGTCTACCAGCGGAGCTATTAATGTGGTGAGGCCTGGCGCCATGGATCATGTCGTCTGGATCACCATGACCAAAGACGGCCCCAAGATCGCCAACCTGCTGATGAACGGCATCATGGACAAGAAGGGGCCGCCAGAAGATGATGATCTGAAGGCAATCGGTTTGTACAGACCATAGCCAATGACGATTTCCTGATAATAAATCCGCAGACAATTTAAGAGGTGCAGAAACTCGGTGCGATCTGAGGCTCTGCACCTTATCTCAATTGCGCAAAAATCAATCATTCAAAGGGGGAATGGATGGCAGCGGAAGGAGCACAACCAAACACCAATGAACCTGGTGGAATTGCCCGCTTCGTCCCCATTTTGCAGTGGGCATCTCAGTACGACAGGCAATGGCTGCGCCCGGATTTAATTGCCGGGTTAACAGTGACGGCGCTGGTCGTACCTAAAGCATTGGGCTATGCGGAAATTGCCGGCGTTCCTATTGTCTACGGCCTATATGCTGCTGCCGGGGCCATCGTATATGCTCTCTTTGGTACATCCGGCCAGATCTCCACCGGACCGAGTTCTGCACTGGCGGCCGTTGCCGCTGGCGCGGTTATAGCTGCCGGTGTATTCGGTGCCGAAGACACGGTGGCCCTGGTTGCAGCGATTGCCCTCGTAACGGGACTCTTGTTCCTGCTGGTTGCACTGCTGAAGATGGATTGGATTTCCCAGTTTCTTTCCAAGGCGGTGATTACCGGCTTCCTATTTGGAGCCGCTATCGAAGTAGTTATCGGCGAGTTACCGAAGATCACCGGAACGTCGGCTACAGGAGCAAGCGCCTAGCAGAAGCTTTATGGCTGGTTACAAAGCCTATCCGAAACAGATATGCTCACGCTCCTTATCGGCCTGATTTCTTTGGCCTTGATCATCGGTCTGCGCTATGTTGCACCGCGTATTCCAGGGGCATTGGTACTCGTCATCGCCGGAATCATCGCCTCTAATGTCTTAAATCTTGGCGATCGGGGGGGTGGCTCTCGTTGGCGAAGTTCCCCAGGGCCTGCCAGCGTTGGTGATTCCCCAACTCTCATTTAT
>JAACFF010000336.1 GCA_009937635.1 Chloroflexota bacterium | reverse complement strand
TTGCCTTTCATGTCGTGTACCTTTCCTTACTTGTTTATTAGTTCGAGCTACCAGTGCTTCTTTGGCTGCGTGCCTCGCTGTTCGATCGAAAAACCAAGAATTGCCCGCTTTTGGCTAGGGAATGCTGCATCGCTATTTCCCCAGCTTCGAAGAATTGGGAAAGAGGCCCGTTCCATCATCAAGCAGATTCCGCTCGCGTTGTTGTCATTCTTTAGCGTGCTTCATAATGCTGGAATCTGAGGGTTGTCTTTTTCGGCTCTTTTCTGTTTTTTGGCCTGCTTCTTTTCCTTTGCAGTCTTTGGCGGTTTGTTCTGACCTTTCTTCTTACTGTTTTGACCTTTGCTCATGATTTTCTCCCTTACACTCTGATTATTGCTTGATTATTGGATTGATCTGTGGCATGTGGCGCTTCGTTGCGCTGCACTAAAGCTAGCGATAGGCTGCTACCCAAGCAGCGCCATACCATAGGCAGATCTCAATTGTAGATCTTGCGGAGGCCTAGGAAAGGAGACACCGCTGATAAGTGATAAGCTAAGCCGGAGGACCACCATCATCTTCCCAAGCCATCAACGCCAGCGCCATTTCACGAGCTGATTGTGTGCTCCGTTGTGTTACCACTTGCTGCCTGAGCTCGTCTTGTTCTTTCCACGAGGGGATAAAACCGTCTGCAGTTTTGTAAACATAGTTGGCAGAGATTGTTCCCCGTTTCAAGTTACTATTCGGCCTCATTGGATACACCTTCTTTGGAAAGAGATTTGATATTTGCGCAACTTCATCATCCCGAACGCTGCTCATATGGACGGGGAAGATATAACTTGGGTAAGAACTGGCAATTTTCACCCAAATCTCCTCCGATCTAATTAAGCCATACTGAGCTCTTGCTCCTCGGCGCGCTGCAGGTCAATAGTCATGGCGCCATCTTCCTGACCAACATCCAGGACGGTGTGGATAGAGATAGAACGATTCCTGGCGATTGGTCCGGACACATACACATTACCTAGGGTGAAGCCCAGCACATTACCCTCCCCATCAATAAGCACATCACCAATCTTGCCGACTTTGGTACCACCGGAAGTGTCTACCGGCCGCCCCTGCAATTCATCACGTCTCAGCCAAGTCTCCTCTGTTTCCACTAAATTTCCTTCTTCGTGAATCACGTCAGCGTTCTTGACTAAAATGGCATCTTGGCCAATCGTCGTGATATCCTCGCTTCTAACTAGAAATGATTTACGGCTGAAAAGTCCTTCCGTACCTAGGAAAATACCTGCCACAGTTTGGCAATCAGCGCTGAGATAAATATCTTTTGCTCGACCGATAGAGCGGCCATCATTGACCGTAATCACCGGGATACCTATGATATCTTTGCCTAAAAACATGTTTTCTGTCCTTTGTGGCCATCTTTTCCATGTGAAGGACCAAACCACTCTTTATATAGTGTTCTATTAGAGCATTGAGGCAGCCGAGGGGGCTGCCTCGTTACTTATTGGGCGCTGAGCATAATCTGATTGGTGCATTGGGTCGCAACCTTACTGTCGGGAGCTGTTTCGCCAGGCATTGTGGCCCACCCCTGTTCCTTTACAAAAGCGACGCGTTTTGAAGAAGAAGTTATTGCCTGCAGCTCCGTTAGCTTCAATGCCTGCTGGGGGTCAGCGCTAAATTGGGCGATACAGATCGGGACAAGGCGCTCTACAACCGCCCCCGCGGCCGCTTTTTCTGCCATGCTCGCAGCGTTACCGCCTGTCGTCCAGCCACCTCGGGTAAAGCCGAGAAAAAGGGTGAGAAGAACTGCACCGATGGCGATCCAAAAAACTACTGATTTCTTCAGCTTTGCATTACTCCACCTTTTTCGAAAAGTTGTCGTGTTCGCTTGCATTGTATTTCTCCTTTGTCAAGCATCTGCGCATGGCGCATGAAATATAAATAAACAAGATTTCATAGCAAATGAATTCGATCGGCCGCCATCCTCAGGCGTTCCGCTACCCGGTCCGGCATCTCACCTTTGCTAATAAAGGCGTCAGCCCCGACGGAGAGAGCCGCCTGCTGTCGGGCGTCCAGTTGGCTAATCAGAACGATGACGACGGCAGTTGGGCAGACTGCCCGCAGTTGGGATAGGGTGTTGCCGGAGCCTAGGGGAATCAATTCCCAATCGACCAACAACATATCCGGCCGCGTTTCCGGGGCAAGGGCTAAGGTGGTGGACCAGTCGGCCGCTTCACCGACTATCCCCATCTCTAAATCCAGCAGCGTTAGCCGCAGGGCTGCGCGGACATCAGGTTGAGCAGCGGCCACTAACACACTAATCATGAGTTAATCATACCTTTCACAATCTCTGGCGACCCTAGCCGGCCAGGCGGTTTGTAGTTCAGCTGATTACGCTACACTAAGTTCTTGCTGTTCGGCCTGCTCAAGGTCAATGGTCATAACGCCATCTTCATGACCTACATCCTGAACTGTGTGGATGGCAACGGAATGATTGTCGGCGATTGGACCAGAAACATACACTTGACTCAAGCTGAAACCCAGCACCTTACCTTCTTTGTCTATGATCACATCATCAACTTTGCCGATTTTTGTGCCCCCTGGCGAATCTACTGTTCGCCCTTGCAGCTCATCTCGTCGCAGCCAGGTCTCTTCCAGATCAGGAATATCTTTCTCTTCCTGAATGACTTCATCATGCTTGACTAAAACAGCGTCTTCACCCAAGGTCACGATGTCTTCGCTTTTGACCAGGAACGACGATCGGCTGCTGAACAAGCCGCCTTTAGAACCCAGATAAATGCCTACTACGGACTGTAAATTGGTGGTCAGGTAAATATCATTGACTTTACCAATAGAACGGCCGTCACTGACAGTGATCACCGGGTTACCCATCATATCTTTACCTAGAAACATGTTTATTTCTCCTTGATTTATATTTGATCTCACTTGTCATACTAACATAACATAGGCACACCTCGGCGACATCGGCTGGTCAGGGGGTTTTTAGCTCCACCACTTGGGGGAGATTGAAGCCAATTTGATGTTCGAGGTTGGCAGTTTAGAGGTTAACTTAGCGCTCTTGGAGGTCTGTTGTGTTTTAAAGGATGTGAGGGGAGTAAGCTGTTACTGGAACGACCATTTTCAGATATGGGATTAATCCTGGGTATCTTCTGCTATTTGATTTGCCAAAACAAATTCTTGCCAGGCGTCGTTGAAAACGGGGATGTATCCTGGTTCAGCAATTCCAATAACGATATCGACCCAGTTCTTATGTTCATCAAACTTGCGCCTTGAGGTTCTATGCTCGTATTTCTGCATGCTCAGAATACGAGCCAGATCACCAATGAGATCTTCTCGATATTGTTGGTCAAACAGCCACTCCTCGAATTTTAGAAACATCACCTTCACCCTATTTCGTTGAACGTTTAACAGCTAGCTCGGATTTCGTGACTGATTTAAGCGGTTTGTTTTCTTGCGCTTCAAGTAAGGTATACCGTCTCTTGTTTTGGCTCAGCGTAAATGAATTAGCATTACTGCCCAGTTTGCGAGCAATTTCCCACCCGGTAGAACTGTCTTTGAAAAAGATATCGTAGCCCATTGACTTAACTGGTAAGATGCAAATTTCGCTAGGAGCGACCACATAGGTGCTGATAAGCGTGCGTCCCTCGAATATTTGCGCCTGCACCCGTATTTCTGTTTTGTTCTCGAATGTTATCTCCGGCTCTACCACTTTTCTTCCTTCCTCTGGCTCAACTGCTCAGAGCAAACATGCAGCCACCAATAAATGACCCTGGTCTCTGAGTTGATGATATAGCGTGTGATTCCCAACGACATCGGTCAGTTAGGGGGTATTTGAGTCCTCCACTTGGGGGAGAAATGATTGACGATAAGGCAGTATTGCGAACGGCCGTTTAGTCGACGAGGTGCTCGCGGACGGCCAGTGCCGCGGCTTCTGTGCGACTGGTAACATCCAGCTTGCGCAGGATGTGGCTGACGTGGGATTTGATGGTCGACGGGCTGACGACCAGTTTTTCGGCGATCTCGGTGTTGTTCATACCTTTGACCATCAAGGCCAGCACCTCGCGCTCGCGCTCCGTCAGGTCATGGCCAGGCGTTGGCGGCTGGGTAGCGGCGTGGACCATGGCCTGGGCGGCCGCCGGCGAAAGCGTGGCCTGGCCACCGTGGGCGGCGCGGATGGCCTGCGCCAGTTCGTTGGCCGACACGTCCTTGAGCAAGTAGCCGATGGCTCCCGCCTGCAGCGCATTCTGGATCAGCTTTTCTTCTGTGAAACTGGTCAGCGCAAGCACCTGTACGTTGGGAAAGCGCTGGCGAATGATACGTGTGGCCGTCACGCCGTCCATACCCGGCATGGCTAAATCCATAAGCACGACGTCAGGCAAGAGGCGAGCACATAGTTGGATGGCCTCATCGCCGTTGGCTGCTTCGCCGGCTAATTCCAGGTCGTCAAATACCTGCAAGAAGGCAGCCAGCCCGCGGCGGACCATCGTATGATCATCAACAAGCATGACGCGAATAGGCTCAGAGGAGTTCATAGAGCTTACTATTCCACCTTTGCCGCCCAGCGGATGGCAATTTCAGTACCGTGACCCGGCTGGCTGGTGATCGACAACATCACGCCGGCAGCCTCAGCGCGTTCATGCATCATACCCAAGCCATAATGACCGGACGGTATTTTCTTGGGCTCGAAGCCCCGGCCATCATCTCGGATAAGCAAATTAACAACGCCGGCAGCATATTGAAGGTGGATCTTTACCTGGTCAGCCCCGGCATGCTTGGCGATATTGTTAAATGCTTCCTGGCACAAGCGGTAGAACGCCACCTGCACGTCAGGCGGCAGGTCTCCATGCCCCACCACAGTAACCACGACGGGGATGTTCGTCCGGCCAGTGAAAGCGTTGCCCAATTGGCGCAGCAAGTCGCCTAATTCGCTGTCAATCAAGACTTCCGGCCGCAGCTCGGCCAAAAGCGCACGCATCTCAGCCAACGCGCCACGCGTCAAACGGCGCAAGTCTTCCAGCGACTGCCGACCTTCATCCGGGTTTTTTTCCCACAGGCGCGGTAATACTTCGGCAATCAAACCAGCTGAAAAGAGTGATTGGTTGACGGCATCATGCAGATTTTGCGCCAGGCGTTGGCGTTCCTGCAAAGCGGCGGCCGACTGTGCCTGTTCGTAGAGTTGCGCGTTGAACATCGTAATGGCCGCCTGGTTGGCCATCGTTAGAGCCAGGTTGGCCTGGTGAGTTGTGAAAGCGTCCGGTTCCGCGTGGGCAATGCCTATGCCGCCGATGACACGGCTTTTAACGGTCAAGGGGACCCACATCCAGGCCCGTACACCCTCTAACAAAATGCCCACCTGATCGTTTAGGAGTGAGCGGAGCAGCCGCGCCGCCGACTCCTTACTCCAGACGTCGGCGATTCGCTGCGGTTGGTGCTCGTTTAACAGTGCTGTCTGGGTCTGCGGATCGTCCAACCGAATACGGAAGGGCATCGCCTGTTCCAACCGCTGTGGCCCGCGTACGGCCAAGGCGACCAGGTCCAACTTTTCCAACGAGAATAGCACGGCGTGCGTGTACTCGATAATCACGCGCAATTGGTCGAGGATTAAACCCGGTTTAAGTTCCAGGGCAGAGGCCAGGTTCCGGGAGATCTCCAGCAGGGTGGTTTGTTCGCGTGTACGGGCCTCCACTTGCTGCCGCAGCAGCTGCTCATCCCGGACACGTGCGCTGACATCACGGACGACGGAAAGCAGGTGCAGCCGCTCCTGATAAATACACCCGGTCGCATGAACTTCGACGTTGAAAAGGGATCCATCCCGGTGAATGTGAATCAGTGTTGCTTCAAACAGATTGTCGAATTTAACCTCCTGTACCCACTCGGTGAATTGAGTATAACTATCGGCATGTAAATAGGTGGTTGGGTGCAGGCCGATGAATTCCACCCGCTTATAGCCGTGCATAGTGCAGGCTGCGGGATTTGCCTCGACTACCAGACCCATTTCGGGATCATTAAGGATCAGCCCGTTGCCGGCAGCTTCGAAGATGCTTTGATATGGCTGTTCTTTGTCTTCAATCTGCAAGTCGTTCTCCGGTAGTACTCTGCAATATGATGGATAAAACAAATCCATTCAGTCTGAGTCAGATTCAGTGAAGCAATTCAGCTGATTGGGTAGAATCACAGCCTTCATACGCCAATCTTACCCGTTCAGCTCATGAAGTTCAATCCAACTCCCCTCGAATGTATCCTGCTCATCTTTATCTGCATAGCCATCTACTTCTGGACCAATCACGGCCGTCGCATCCGCCGCTGTTTAAAGGATTACTTCCGTCAGCGACGCGGCCCACGAAACTGAAGACAAAGTCCCCAGTAGACTGCCCGCAGTGTAATCGCAATTGCTCCCTCCTCCATCACGCCAAATTGGATGTGCTGCCCTGGGTTGAACGCAAGAGCCGCCGCGGCAGACCTAAAGTCGTTCACACCGCTGGTCACGCCTGCCTCAATCCATCGTGTGATTACTTCGCTATTGCTGACCCGGCGATTCACGCTCTGGTAAGCAACGGTTGTCGTGGCAAGCAACGTATCCGCTACTTCAAGTGTCAAGCGTGTGGTGGCTGCAGAACCAGTCGTTTCGGCACACCCTTGTATTGGTTGAAAACTCCATTAGCGCGGATCACCATGGTCATGACCGCCATGTCTGAAGGGGTTGACATCTCCGC
>JAACFF010000056.1 GCA_009937635.1 Chloroflexota bacterium | reverse complement strand
ACTTTACCTCTGGCAAGAAATTACACCGTTTTTTGTGTGCCTGCGTTGGCTTCTGGTGTTATGCTGGTAAGCGTATTTTTCTGCGGCGATCCATTATGAATCACGAAGCAAGCTGGCGAGGTGCGGTGGAAATGATTCGCCGTGCTGCAACAAGAAAAGGACGCGAGGTGGGAGGTTTTTTCAGCATAGAAGGCATCCGTCTACATGAACGTGCCTTACGTGCCGGGGTACAGGTTGAGCAAGCTATCGTAGCTCAAGGTATTCAAAGCCAGCCTTCCTCAAGATTGCGGACGTTGCTGAATGACCTTCGACAATCTAACTGCCAGCTTGTAGACGTGCCGCCTGCGCTTATCGAGGAGCTCACCGGAGGAAGAGAATTAGGTCCCATTTTAGGCTTGGTCAAAATGCCAGAGCAACCGCGATTGGCCGATGTTTTAAAGCGCAATGAGGAGGCACCGGCGGTGCTGCTCGTCGCCGTGGATGTGAAGGATCCTGGCAATGTTGGCGCCTTATTGCGCACGGCACATGCCTGTGGGGCGACAGCGTTTGTGACTACCGGGATCAGCGATCCTTTCCATCCCCGGGCCTTGCGCACGACGATGGGTAGCCTTTTCAAACTGCCTGTTTTACGTTTTGAAGAGCCCATGATGCTCTTAGTCAGACTGCGGGAACTTGGGGTCGAAACGGTGGGAACCGTCGCCTCGGGAGGAATTCCCTTGCCGCAAGTTACGTTTTCTAGTCCAGCTATCGCCGTACTGATTGGTAGCGAGGCATGGGGTTTGTCGCTGGAGATCCAGACGGCCGTTGACCGGTTGGTATCTATTCCTATGAGTCGAGGAGTGGATTCGTTTTCGGCTAATGCAGCAGCGGCTATCGTCTTGTATGAGATTGGTCGCGACTGAGGATCGTTGGGTCGCCAGGCTATGATAATTGGGACTGTTGCAATCTGTGGTTAAGTGTGGTGTAAGATGCGGCGATCACCATTTATTTGGCTAGGTTCGGGACGTACCCGTAGACGGGGGGTAGCTCGCAAGGGCAGGCTGTTGGATCAAGCGGCACGAGCCGATTTGCCGGTTCCCTCGGGTGGCATTCTGTTAGACGAATTCTACCAAATCTGTTTGACAGAAGGGTTAGCTGAGCAGGTTGGCGACTTAGTTGTCGTGCCGGATCCCATATGGTTACACGAGGTGCTTTATCAAGATGTGCGCTTCCCAAGATTGCCGCAAGTAGTTGCTGTTCGTTCGGCGACGGCCGTGTCTGCAGACCATGCCCGCCTTGATCAAATCACTCGACTAGACGTAGATTTTTATGATCCACTGCAACTGGCGACGGCATTAAGAGAAGCATGGACGGCGATGAACCGTGTCAACGACTATCAATCACGGGATATACTTGTTATGGAGATGGTGACGTCGCAGACCGCAGGGACGGCGCTGACGGCCGCGGCTGTGGTTCAAGATCAAGTCACAGTGATTACAAGCAAGCCAGGGGAGGAGAGAGGAAGCTTTGCTATGAACCGTTTACGCGCCTTTCAGCGTAAGTCTGGAGAGTTACCCCATTTCGCACAGCGTTTACAGATGTTGCTGCGCGGCGTGCGGCGCACGTTTGGGCGCGGTGATTGGCGTATAGATTGGGCAGATGATGGGCAGATCTGCTGGTTGTTGCAAGTTCATTGAGAACGCGTGCATTTCATTTGAGCTGGACTGCATGGTGGATTAAACCGCCAACGATCAGGGTGAGGCAATATTCACCTCTCATAGAAAAAGCAATAGGGAGAGCAGGAGGCGTTTACACGTTGAAACGAAAGTATATGACGTCTCCATCCGTTACGACGTAATCCCTGCCTTCAATGCGCAGCGCGCCGGCAGCTTTGGCTGCGACCGGACTACCGTGCATGACAAATGATTCATAGCTCAGAACCTCCGCCTTTATGAAGCCCTGTTCGAAATCGGTATGAATGACGCCTGCCGCTTGCGGCGCTTTCCAACCTTCATGAATAGTCCATGCCCGCACTTCATTGTCGTTCATTGAGAAGAAGCTAATCAGGTTTAAGAGTCGGTAACTCTTGCGAATGAGCTGCTGCAAGCCGCTTTCTTCCACGCCGGAAAGCAGCAGGTACTCCTGCGTTTCCTCTTCTGACAAGTCGACCAATTCTTGTTCAAGCTTCGCACACAACTTGATTACTTCCGCACCTTGTTCTACTGCTAACAAACGTAATTGCTCCACGTAGGTATTGTCTCCAGTCAGGGACGCTTCATCCACATTGGCGACGTAGATGACGGGTTTGGCCGTAAGGAAACGCATCTCGCGATTAAACTGTGCGAATACCTCACCATCCTGCTCCGGATACGTATGCACAAGGTTCCCTCGTTCTAGAAAATCTTGCAGAGCAAGAGCCAGTTCAAGGATGGGACCGTAAATCTTTCTGTCCCCTTTCACCTGGCGCTGCAGCCGTTCGATTTTCTGCTCCAATTGTTGCAGATCGGCCAGAATTAATTCGGTGGAGACTATCTCGACGTCGATGCCAGGTTCTGGTTGGGCGCTGATGTGCACGACATTTGGATCGTCAAAACAGCGCACCACGTGAATAATGGCATCAGCGTCGCGAATATTGCTCAGGAATTGGTTGCCCAGTCCCTCCCCTTGGCTGGCGCCTTTTACCAGGCCGGCAATGTCTACGAACTCAATCGTGGCGTAGATCTTTTCTGGGACACCAGCCAGTTTGTGGAGTTTGTCCAGCCGTGCATCTGGAACCGGAACGATAGCTTTGTTAGGTTTTATTGTGCAAAAAGGATAATTGGCGACCTCTGCGTTTTGTGTTTCTGTCAGAGCATTGAAGGCCGTGCTTTTGCCTACATTGGGTAGGCCGATAATACCAATACTTAACGACATTCTGTTTTACCTCGCAATAACGTCGCACGAGTAGCGCTTGCCGAGGCTACCATACTAAGTAGCCAAGAGAAAATGTTTGTCAAGCGGCACAATTGTACAGTGTAATTCTCCAAAGACTTTGCAAATGAAGCCCAATTACATACGGAAAGTGCCAAAACGATCGCTGGACAGTGGCGCGTTTAGGGTAGTGGCGAAAGCGAGGGCCAGTGCCTGCCGGGTCTGTGCCGGATCAAGGATGCCATCATCCCACAAGCGGGCCGTGGCATAATAGGGGCTGCTTTCTTCTTCGTACTGATCCAGAACCGGTCGCTTAAATTTTTCCTCGGCCAGACGTATGTCATTCTCAGTAGGATTACTCAATTGCTGGATGTAACGTTGCTGGCCTACAGTCCACAGTGTATTAGCGGCTGATTCGCCGCTCATGACGCTAATACGGCTGTTGGGCCAACTGAACAGATAGCGGGGATCATACGCACGGCCTGACATACCATAATTGCCTGCACCGTGGCTAACTCCATGGAGAAGGGTGATGCGCGGCACGTTTACGTTGCTAACGGCCATCACCATTTTGGCCCCGTCTTTGGCTATTCCACTGTTTTCATATTGCTTGCCGACCATAAAACCCGCGATATTTTGCATAAACAGAAGGGGGGTTCCGCGCTGACCACATAGCTGGATAAAGTGCGTGGTCTTGAGCGCGGATTCACTGAACAGCAGCCCGTTGTTGGCAACGATACCTACCGGAATGCCCAAGATGTGGGCAAAACCGCAAACGACGGTTGGACCATAGCGCGCTTTAAATTCGCTTAGCCGAGATCCGTCGACCAGACGAGCGATGACCTCGCGCACGTCGTAAGCGTGGCGACTGTCCGCAGGGAGCACGCCGTACAGTTCATCCGGATCATAAAGCGGGTCTTCCGGCTCCTGAAGCACAACCGGAACCCTCTTTCGACGATTGAGATGGCTGGCGATCTCGCGAACCTGGTCAAGAGCTTGTTGTTCGTCAACTGCAAAATGATCGGCGACGCCGCTAAGGCGGGTATGCACATCGGCGCCTCCCAGGTCTTCAGCCGTAACTTCTTCCCCGGTGGCGGCCTTAACCAATGGTGGGCCGGCCAGGAAAATGGTTCCATTTCCTTTCACAATAACCGTCTCGTCGGCCATAGCCGGGATATAGGCTCCGCCGGCAGTGCAGGAACCGAGAACAGCGGCGATCTGGGTAATCCCTTTGCCGGACATACGCGCGATGTTATAAAAGATCCGGCCGAAATGCTCGCGATCAGGAAAGACGTTGGCTTGTAGATGCAAGAAAGCGCCACCGGAATCCACGAGGTAAATTGTGGGCAAGTGATTCTCTTCCGCGATTGTCTGAGCACGTACATGCTTCTTGACTGTTTCCGGAAAATATGTCCCCCCTTTCACTGTCGGATCGTTGGCGATGATCATGCATTCTAACCCCGCCACCCGGCCGATGCCCGTTGCTATCCCCGCCGAGGGTGCTTCTCCACCGTGCATATCCCAGGCCGCCAACGGCGAAAGCTCAAGAAAAGGGCTGTTTTCGTCGAGAAGCGCATCGATACGTTCGCGAACAAGCAATTTTCCCCGATCGCGTTGGCGCTGAACAATACGTGACGGTCGCTCCGTTGCTGCTCTTTTTTGTCTCGTTAGCAGTTGGCTGGCCAGGGCTTTATGATGCTCGTGGTTGGCCTGGAATTCGGGGCTGTTGGGATTTATATGACTGATTATCTCGCTCATATTTTTATCTTTTCCGATTATGGCGTACTTTTTGATAGAATTATGCCTGAATATGCTATTTTGCTCCAGGCATTAGGCTGAAAATCATGGATTCATCAGACCTTTCCAGCTTCATTGGCGCACGAAATATTAGCGCCCAGATAATCCATCTGCCGGTAGAGACGCCGACAGTGGCTGCGGCAGCGGAGGCAGTGGGCGTCCGGCCAGAGCAAATTATTAAATCGGTATTATTTATGGCCGATGGCCAGCCGGTTTTGGTGGTGGCCAATGGCCTAACTCGGATCCATCGCAAGCGGTTGGCAACTGTGCTGAAAATGTCTCGGCGGCGCGTGAAAATTGCCAGCGGAGAGCAGGTGCTGGATATCACCGGCTATGCGGTGGGCTCAGTGCCCCCCTTTGGACATCCTACGCCGTTACGTACCCTGCTAGATCAAGGTGTGTTGACAGAAACAATTGTTTACGGCGGTGGTGGGGAGAGCAATGCCTTGATGCGCTTAACAACGACCGAACTGCAACAAGTTGTCATTGGCCAGGTTGTGGACATCGCCGATCGTTAAACGGCCGTGCATGTGAATGCAGCCTGTTGAGGTTCAATGGTCAAATACCCCTTTCGCAATCTGGTTTTTCAAGGCGGTGGTGCAAAGGCTCTGGCCTATCACGGCGCACTGCGTGTTCTAGAAGACGAAGGAATTCTCTTGCAGATCGAGCGGGTGGCCGGCGCTTCGGCCGGCGCTGCCTTGGCTGCGTTGTTAAGTATGCGTCTTGACGTAAACGAGATTGTTAATATTTACAAGACATTTAATGCTGACCGACTGGCGGTTACCCAATCGGGTCGGATCCCGGATAGGTCCAGTACTCCCAATGTTCTGCGTCGCGAATTAGAGCGTATCCAAAACAGTTTTTCTTCTGTCACACGACTGGCAACCAAGTTTGGATGGTACAGCAGCGAGTATAGCTATCAGTGGATGCAAGATATTGTAGCCAGGTTTGGTCGCGGGAATGGCATGGCGACCTTCGCCCAGTTTCGGGAATGGGGCTTTCGAGACTTGTATATTGTTGTGACCAATATGACGAGCCATACAACAGAGGTGTTTTCGGCCGATAGTTCTCCAAACGTGTCTGTGGTCGATGCTATACTAATGTCACAGGCCTTACCGATCTTCTTCGAAGCACTGCAATTTGATGGGCAACGATTTGGGCAAGGCGATTTCTATGCCGATGGAGGCATATTGATCAACTACCCTTTGCAAATCTTTGATGAACGCCCATTTGCCTGGAGAAATCGTTGGTTTGTTAACGGCGTGAATTGGGAGACAGTAGGCTGCCGATTGCATACAGCGGAGGATTGCCCAAAACGAAGTGGGTCGATTACAAACTTGTTAACCTACGTGCAAAATGTATTTGAGGCTCTGGTTGAAACGCAAGCGGTGGCTTACCAATTGAGTAAAACAGCCCAACGCCGTTCTATTGACATCAGCGACTGTTGTGTGCGATCGACTGATTGGGATGTGCGGCCGCAGGCAGATGACGAAAGGTATCTCAAGCTGGTGTTAGCTGGTAAATCCGCCGCAGTTAATTACCTGGATAATTATAAGCCACCTGTCATCAAGCCTTTGCTGCCATTTTCATGGTATCTGGATCGCTGGTGGCGTTCTTTCAGTCGACGTGCCAGATCGCGTGAGTGAGGGTGACGTGAGGGATGCCAGGGTTGCTTGCAAATTGCCACGCGTCCCATATCATTTGGCCATTGTAGAGGTATAAAGTGGCCGATGAATGATTCCGAGCAGACACCCAATTTTTGGACCCGTTTGAAGCGAAGCCCGCGCCGAACGATGAGCGGCCTTGCCAATGGCTGGTCTATTGCCCGTGTTAAGTTACGTAACCGCATCCGAAAATGGAGGCGGGTTCAAATTGACTATGTCGTTTTGCCAATTGGAGGCCCCTTGCCTGAGCGCGCGGCACCACGCCGGGGATTTATTGGGCGCCGGCTTCCATTTCCAGCGGCGGCAGAGAGCATGCAACAACTCAATATGCGCCTGCAGCGAATAGCGGATGCTGACAATGTCAAGGGAGTGGTTTTCATTTTTCGAGGTTTTCAGGCTGGTCTTGCCACCATTCAGAACTTCCGTCAATCTCTACTCCGCCTGAGCGAAGCAGGGAAAGAGACCGTTGTCTATACTCCCTTTCTCGATTTGCGACATTATTATGCAGCTACCGCTGCTGACCGTATTATTGTTCCGCCTGGTGCACAATTTGATGTATTAGGATTGCACGCTGAAGTGATATTCCTCAAAGATGCGCTGCAAGAAGTTGGCGTGAAGATGGAAGTTGTGCAGATATCACCATATAAGACTGCATTGGATATGGTCCAGCATTCCGAGATGACACCAGAGTATCGAGAACAGTTGGATTGGTTGCTGGATGAACAGTTCGACATGATTACGGCCGGTTTGGCGACTGGGCGATCAAAGAGCCAGGCCGAGATGAAGTCGCTCATAAACGAAGCGCCTTATTTTGCCCAATCGGCGCTCGAAAAAGGGTTGATTGACGATGTGGCCTATGAGGATCAGTTGGCTACCCTGTTAGCTGATACGCGTTCTAGAGGCAGCAATGACGCGGACGACGTAAAAAAGGACGACAAGAGTGCAGAGGCCGGCAACACCAAGGATCATAATGAAGCGATCGGTGGCACACCACGGGCAATTATGAGAACCTGGCCGCAGGCTCGGAAAGCGCTACTAGAGAAACACACGAAACTTACGCGGCGAATTGTTGGCGTCATTAGTCTAGAAGGGTTGATAGTTATGGGGCCCAGTCGACGTTCGCCCATTGATTTGCCAATTCCATTTGTTGGCGGCGCCACTGCCGGTGAACAAACCTTGGTTGGGCTATTGCGACAAGCCGAGAAGTTGGACAGCATGGCTGCTTTGATTCTTCATGTCGACTCCGGTGGTGGATCGGCACTGGCTTCGGAAATAATTGCTCGCCAGATCCAGCGAATTAATGAAAAGAAACCTGTGTTGGTATACATGGGTAATGTGGCCGCTTCAGGCGGGTATTATGTAAGTGCGCAGAGCACTCACATCATGAGCCAACAAGCTACTATGACAGGCTCCATTGGCGTCATAACGGCCCGTTCTGACTCTCATGCGTTGTTCGAGAAGGTAAAGGTGAATCGCATTAGTTTGAGCCGCGGCAAACGTGCAACTCTTTACAGCGATCAGAAGCCTATGACGGCCGAAGAGCGGCAGATATTTTCGGATGGCATCCGACACATTTATGGAGATTTCAAGAATGTAGTCGCGAGGGGGCGGAATCTGCCTTTTGAAGAGCTGGATCCTATTTGCGAAGGGCGCGTGTGGACTGGACGCCAGGCACAAGAGCACAAGTTAGTCGACAGTCACGGAGATTTCGTCGATGCAGTTGGCAAGGCAGCATCCCTGGCTGGCCTGGAAGTTGACGATCACAGCCAGGTCAAGGTGGTAAATTTGTATAGTAAAAAGGATGGGTACGTACTGCCGCAGCCATTTGAAGCGGCCAATGAACTCAGCCGCTTCTTGTCGATGGAATGGATCAAAGAGTTGAACGGCCGTCCGCTAATGTTGATGCCATTCTCTTTGAACATGAAGTGATTGAAAAGCCGGGAATTGATTTGGGACTGTAAATGGCAGCAATAAAACTAGCAGTTAATAGAAAAGTGATTGTTCTTGTGACGATCTCGCTGCTTACATTGTTCGTAACGGGCCTGCAGTTTGTGTCGCAGGTCAAGGCGCGCGCGGATTGGCAGCAGAAGGTCGATCCTTGGGTGTTGGAAGCGACAGTGTCCGAGTTGGACGCTGAATTCCTTGTCGTACTTGACGAGCAGGCTGATCTAAGCGCTGTCGACACACTGCCCACGAAATTGGCAAAAGGGACTTATGTTTATGAACAGCTTACAGCCGTTGCGCAGCGCACCCAGCCCTCTCTGATCGAAGCCTTGAAATCGTTGGGATCTGAGCATCGACCTTATTGGGTGAGCAATGCCATCTGGGTGCGAGGTGACGCAAGAGTAGTGGAAGCTTTAGCCAGACGCGCTGATGTAGCGAGAATCCATGCCAATCCAAGAGTTAAACTAGATGTAGTAACTTCGCTCAACACACATGATAGTGTGAAGATAGCGACTGCCGTGGAATGGAACATTGATCATGTTGGGGCTCCCAAGGTCTGGGCATCCGGCGTCAGAGGGCAAGGGGTTATAATCGGCGGGCAAGACACTGGGTATAATTGGCAGCATCCAGCATTGGTGAGGCAGTATCGTGGTTGGAATGGGTCAACGGCCGATCATAATTACAACTGGCATGATGCAATTCACAATGATAATTTGAATACACCTCCGGGCAATCCATGTGGGTATGATTCTCCTCAACCTTGCGACGATCATGGGCATGGGACCCATACTATGGGCACTATGGTTGGCGACGATGGTGCTGGGAACCAGATAGGTATGGCTCCCAATGCGCAGTGGATAGCATGCCGTAATATGGAACAAGGGTGGGGGACGCCGGCGACTTATGCCGAATGTTATGAGTGGTTCATTGCCCCTTATCCAGTAGGTGGCGATCCGATGCTTGATGGCGACCCCGCGAAAGCTCCTCACGTGATCAACAATTCTTGGGGCTGCCCTCCAGCTGAAGGGTGCAATAATCCAGATATCTTACGCACGGTTGTTGATAACGTACGTGCAGCAGGCATCGTTACAGCAAACTCAGCGGGCAATTCTGGTCCCTCCTGTGGTACCATCCTGGACCCTGCGGCGATTTACGATGCCTCATTCACCGTCGGCGCGACCTATGCAAACGACACAATCGCTGGTTTTAGCAGCCGTGGCCCAACATGGGTCGGTAACAACGATCCCGCCAAGCCCGACATATCCGCTCCTGGGGTGGGGATTCGATCAAGTGTACCAGGCGGTTCTTATGGTACGAGTAGCGGAACCAGCATGGCTGCGCCCCATGTAGCTGGCCTGGTGGGCTTGTTGCTCGCGGCGCGACCCGATCTGGTCGGAAACGTAGATGCCCTGGAGGAAGTGATTAAGGAGTCGGCTCTGCCTCTCTTTTCAACAGATGGTTGTGGTGGGGACAAGTCGGACACGGTGCCAAATTACACTTATGGATGGGGGCGTATCGACGCGCTTGCGGCCTACCGGTTGGCGAAGCCCGAACCACAATATCTTATCTATACGCCCATTTGGATTGAGCAGCAAACCGAGTACAATGAAGACTAAGATCGATCTTGATTACTGAATAAGCTTGGTAGCAAGACAGTACTCAGTGAAATTGGTCTCGATTTGGTGATTATTTCAGAGGATGGAATGAAATGAAACATGCCGTTGGTATAAGTCTCGGCAGTTCGGAAAGGGATAAAAAGGCCGAATTGGAACTTTTTGGTGAAACCGTTGTCATCGAGCGTAGGGGTGTAGATGGCGACGTGGAAAAAGCTGCGGCTCTTTTCGAAGAATTGGATGGGCAAGTAGATGCTCTAGGCGTTGGCGGTATCGACTTATGGGTCCAGATGGGGGAGCATCGTTTTGCCCTCAAGGCTGCACAAAAGATGGTAAAGAATGTTCATCAGACCCCGGTCGTCGATGGCACTGGTTTAAAGATGACATTAGAACGGAATTCAGCGCAAGTGCTTGTGGATGAGTTGGGCGCTGACTACCGGTCGGGACGCGTATTACACACGGTTGCCGTAGATCGCTATGGACTGGCGCTTGGATTCTTTGAGATTGGATATGAAACCGTTTGTGGTGACCTGATGTTTTCAGTGGGTATCCCGCTTCCCATTCGCAGCCTGCGCGGGTTACATATCTTAGGACGCGCTCTGGTTCCCATAATAGCTCGATTGCCTATCGACGTGTTGTATCCGACGGGGGAGAAGCAAGATGAGATTATCCCCAAATTCACCAAATATTATGAATGGGCGACAGTCATAGCCGGGGATTGCCATTATATCAAGCGCCATATGCCTGATGATCTGAGCGGCAAAGTTATTGTAACCAATACCACCACTCCTAAAGATATGGAACTGTTTCGTGAGCGGAGTGTAAAGTATGTTATGACGACCACGCCCGTGCTTAACGGCCGTTCATTTGGCACCAACATGCTTGAGGCGGCAATGACGGCCGTGGCGGAAAAGAACCGCCCTCTCACATTTGAAGAACTAGATGCCATGCTGGATGAACTTAATCTGAAGCCAACGATGCATACGTTAAACGTGAGCAATTAGGAGCTAGGCGAGGAACCAACTTCTCCAAGAAGCTGGACATCTGAACCTTCAAAAGGAGGAACTGTGGACTGCATTGTAACCGCCGGTGGGCTGCCGGGCCCGGAGGATTCCCTTTACCCTTATACACAGGGTAAACCAAAAGCATTATTAGACATGGGAGAGCGCACCATGTTGGAACGCGTGATGGATGCTCTGCAAACGTCAAACCATGTGGATCGTATCGTGCTTGTGGGCTTGGAAGATGATATGGGGATGAATTTTAAACGCCCCATCGATCAATACTTACCTGATCACGGCAGCCTGGTTGGAAACGTATTGGCCGGTATTGAATGGCTACGCCAGGACGAGCCCAATATCGAAAGTGTTCTCTTTTGTACCTCCGACCTCCCGGCGTTAACCGGGGCGAATGTGGACAGCTTCATCGAAAGGTGCGAGCCATTCGACAAGGGGATCTATTATATATTTGTGACCAGAGAGACAATGGAAGCACGTTTCCCTGACTCTAAGCGCACCTATGTAAAACTGAAAGGTGTGGAGATTGCTGGCGGTGACATAGCCATCGCCCAAGCAGATCTGGCCGATACGCATGAGGAACTATGGAGGGCGTTAACCAATGCGCGCAAACATGCTTGGAAGCTGGCCCGCGTTATTGGATTTCGCCTGCTGCTAAAGTTTCTTTTCCGCCAGCTTAGTATCAACGACATTGAAGAAACAGCGGCCCGAATTATTGACCGGCCGGCCGAGATCGTTCTGGATGCACCGGCAGAAATGGCCATGGATGTTGACAGGCCACAACAGCTCGAGTTGTTAAGAGCGGATTTGCAGCGTAAACATGATGATGCGCAACAATAAATACATTGCAATTGAAGGTGTTATTGGGATAGGTAAAACGACTTTGGCACGTTTGCTGGAACCCCGATTTGGTTCTAGCGTCTTGCTTGAGGTCTTTGAAGAAAACCCGTTTCTGGCTGACTTTTACGCCGACAGGGAACGATACGCTTTTCAAACACAGATATTCTTTCTACTGAGCCGCTACCATCAACAACATAAAGCGGTACCGGAGGCATTGCGCAAGGGAATGCTCATTTCCGACTATACTTTTTCCAAAGATGAGCTATTTGCCTGGCTTAACCTTAAAGATGACGAGTTGGCTATGTACGGCCGAGTTCACGCGGCGCTCAGTGAAAAGATACCGAAGCCGGATCTGATCGTTTATCTAAAGGCTGATCACGATGTCGTGATGCGTCGTATTGCTTTGCGTGACCGTCCTTATGAGCGAGATATGGATCCCAATTATATCCGGCAGCTTGCTCAGGCCTATGAGGCGTGGCTCAATAATCTGTCTGATGTGTCCGTGCTGACCGTTGGAGTCAATGAGCTGGATTTTCTAGCCCGCGACGAAGATCTGGATTATGTGGCAGGGCAAATAGAGCAGGCGTTGCAAGAAAATGCAGTGCCGTCACAGCCTTCTGTAATCCAGGATGGTTTATTGGAAGAGGGCCGCCTGGCTGCGTACCAACAGTTTCACCGTCAATTAGACGATGCCAAGGACTTTGATCCCGACCTGTTTTTCAATTACATCCTGCTATCGGAGGAAATGGGTGAGATAGCAAAGGAATTGGTGAAAGTTTGGGGGGATGGCAAACGACTGGCTGGCAATGGCCTCTCACCCGATGAGGCTCATCAAGAGGCAATAAATAAACACCGTGCAGATTTGCGCAGTGAGCTGGCTGATTTGCTGGCTTATGTTCTGAAATTGGCCAATTATAGCGGTATTGATTTGGAGCAGGCATATCTGGACAAAATGCGCCAAAATCTAGGTCGCGAATGGCAAAGAGAGCGAACGCTGCCCTCCTAAAACAACCGGCTGAACTCGCTCTTGCTCTAGTAGCACAAATCGCTCTTGTAACGAATTGTATAAATTGGACCGGTTCGACGTAATTCACTCTCAATTAGTTGGATGGACCGAACCGGCACGGTTACATTCTCGATATCTGCTTGCCACTCAAAGCCACGCAAACCGCGGCTGTCCTTTACTCGCCCTATTGTAAGGTGAGGTCGGAATGAACGCCCCTCATTTTCCCAGCCCAATAACAGCAACGACTTTTCTATGTCCTGCTTAAGTGCACGTGCAGCGTCAAGGTTGCCTGACAATCCAACCCAAACAACGCGCGGCCGTTTTTTATTCGGGAAACAACCAAGTTCTCCTAGTTCGAGTGTGAAAACACCATGCTGTGCCGCGATATCATCCAGCATATCTGAGAGGGCAGGAAGGGACGTGACCAATGTATCGCCTAAGAAACGCAGCGTAATGTGCATTAGCTGCGGATTAACCCATCGTACTGAACGGCCAGGAACCTGAGCTACGAGCGTCTGGTTCAGCTTAGCCAGAATGGCCTTTACTTCTCCTGGTAATGGTATGGCAATGAAGGTCCGTATCGTTTTCATTATTTTGAACTAATTGTTAGGTTCCGAGTTGATGAAACTTAATGGCCGTGTGAATTCCTTAGCGAGACAAAGTCTGGAAACTGTTGAGCATCACGTTTAGCTCATGACTATGCAAGGCGTGATTTTCGGGAGATGTGCAAGCAGCCACTAAGTACGTTTCAGTTGTGTTTGGTGTTAACGATTGCACGCAGAATAGTGGGGGCTCCATATGCTCCAGCGCGAAAACGGCCGTGTTTTCCCCAGCTGTGTTTCGTGTCAGGCGTGCTTCGTTTACAATGGTGTTCTCAAAAGGCTCTTCCTGAAGTGAGACTACTGCTTGCTGTGCAGTTAAGCGATTGAGGCGCTCGCTGCGGGCGACGACGAGAAAATCGGATTCGTTCTTCGAGAATAACAAATACTCGAGATCAGACACGATATCGCCAAGTGGGGCGACGGCCGTGGGAATCCTGGCGTCATCCTCAATCATATGTTTCAGTGAAGACCGTGTCTGTTGCCCCTTTTGAAAATACCAACTCCAATCAGCGGGAACATCCACGGAGAACAGCTTCTGTGGATCGTTCAATGATACCCACTCACCAGGAATTGCATCAGATTTAAAGGCTATGGTTGGGCTCCGTCCCAGCGAGCGCATGAGCAATAGAAGGGCGAGAAGGATAATCGTCGTCAGCACACCATAAAAGAGGGCAAGCGGCCACTCGATAGGTTTTGTTTCAGCTGGAGCTGTTTCTTCAATAAGGGTTTCTGCAGCAGGTATCGTTTCTGCGGCAGATTCCTCTGGGGATGATAGTTTCCAGCCACAATGCCAGCATACGGTGTCCGTGTCGAAAACAGGACGACTGCAATTGTCGCAAGTGCGGGCCATCACAAATTCCAATCTCTGTAAAATAATTTACAAGGTGTTTGTATTGAACTTGCCAGCGCGTGTGGTATCAGTCACTTATAATATAGTTGACAAAGCAAACCAACACCAACATTTTCCTCCTTTTCTCCTCTTCCTTCAAAAGGCCCTGCACTCGCAGGGCCTTTTGAGTTTATGGAGTAGAATCAACGGATGATCACTTGGACGATGGGTCGCCGTCTTGTTTCTTCATACAGAAAGCGGCTCAGCGCCTCTTCGGTGCGCTTAATCATTTTACGCTTGTCACCAGGATTGTTATTTAGGGCAAGTGCAATAGTTTCTTCCGCACCGATGAATAACTCTTCTGCTCCCTGTTTGTCTACAAATCCACGAGTTCGCATTTCGGGCTTGCCCCTCATCAATCCTTGACTATTTGCAGAAACCACAGCGAAGAAGAAACCGGCTTGTGCTAGCTTGTCGCGATCGCGAACCACCGACCATCCGATATCACCTACACCGGAGCCATCGACAAACACGTAGCCCCCGGGCATCCGCGGGCAGATCGTAAGGCTGTTACGTGTCAACTCCAAAGGTGTGCCGTTTTCCACCACGGCGATGTTTTCCTTGGGAATACCCAATTCTTCGCCAAGCTTGCCATGCAATCTGAGGTGGCGAAGCTCACCATGAACAGGAATAAGAAATTTAGGCCGGATCAGATTGATAAGCAACTTCATCTCTTCGCGGCTGGCATGGCCTGATACGTGTACATTGGCGATTTTGTCGTACAGAACGTCAGCTCCACGCTGATATAGGCGGTTGATAGTGCGGTGGATCACCTCTTCGTTGCCTGGTATAGCGTGTGCGGAAAAGACAACCGTGTCGCCCTCTTGGATGCTTAGATTGCGATGTCGGCCGTGTGAAAGGCGGCCTAATACGGCTGAAGGTTCGCCTTGAGCGCCGGTCGCCATGATGATCACACGGTTTGCCGGTAACTTTTTGACCTCGTTGATATCAATGAGCAAGCCATCTGGAATATTCAGATAACCAAGCCGGCGTGCGATCTTGGTATTTTCGCGCATAGAGCGGCCTGTGATGGCCATTTTTCGGCCATGCTTGACGGCCGCATCTGCAACCTGTTGAATACGAGAGATTAACGAAGCAAATGTGGCTATGATGATTCGACCCTCCGCTGTGCGAAAGACCTCATCGAACCCCCCGGCGACAACTGACTCAGAAGGCGTCCACCCAGCCTTGTCAGCATTCGTGCTATCCGCAAGCAGCGCAAGCACGCCCCGTTCGGAAAACTCCGCCAGTTTTGCAAAATCGGGTGGCCAACCATCTGCCGGCGTATGATCGAATTTGTAGTCACCCGTATGAACAATTAATCCTACAGGTGTCGTAATTCCAAAACCAACACAGTCTGGAATGCTATGTGCCACATGAAACGGTTCGATTTTAAACGGACCGATGCGCAGTACATCACCAGCCTCAAATGTTTTAAGTTGCACTTGGTGTAATAGCTTCGCCTGGCGCAATTTCCCCTCAATTAGACCGGTTGTCAGGGGGGTGGCGTAAATCGGCGCGTCGACGTCTTGCATCAAGTGCTGAAGCGCGCCCACATGATCTTCATGTCCATGAGTAACCAGAATCGCCTGAATCCAGTCAATCTTATCCATGATGTACTTATAGTCGGGTATGATGGTATCAATCCCCAACATATCATTTTCAGGAAACATGATTCCGGCGTCGATAATTATTATGGTATCTTCGTATTCGATAGCCGTCATGTTTTTGCCAATTTCCCCGAGACCACCTAGGGGAACAATTCGTAATTTTGGTATCATTATTTTCTCCGTTCTATCAGGGGGCTGTCATGTGATGCAAAATGTCACAAATTACCCTGTACGGTTGCACAGGTCACTCTTTGCTCTGTTGCCAAAAACCCCCTGGCACTGTTATTCTAGATAATTCCAACCCAAGAACGTTCGATAAGAACGTTTTTTCGCTATCAATGCTATTTCCAAACAATTGCTCTATATTAATCTAAAAGCGCAACCAAATCCATACCATTACGATCAGTATCACTTCTATAATTGACAGAAAAATGGTATATGGTATCAGAAACTTGCGGCTTGGTGCTGCCGTAATACCGTTGGTGCTCAAAACAGGCATGGCAACCCGCCGCGCGCTATGCTCAATGGTGGTATCAGCGAGCAACTCGCCGAAATCAATAATGGCTGCTGAGATGTTATCCTGTCCGCCACGTTCATTCGCCAGTTGAATGAGGTGGTCCGCCGCCATATCCTTGTCCTCGCTCCCAAGGATTTCGCTAATTTCCTGATCGGCAACGTGTCGTATGAGACCGTCAGAACACATCAGGATCTTATCACCCGGATCCAGGTTGACCTCAAACAAATCGATTTGCGGAGTCTTTTCAGACCCAATGCTGTAAAGGATAACGTTACGGTGCGGGTGATTCGCTGCTTCTGCTTCGGTAATGGCCCCTTCTTCAACCAGCTTGGCGACCAAGCTTTGATCTTTGGTGACCTGGCGCAAGGTATTGCTTCGCCAGTGATAGCCGCGACTATCGCCAACATTAGCAATGTAAGCTATCTGATCGCTGATCGCGGTTGCTACCATTGTGGTTGCCATGCGTTTATTCTCGTTTCGCTCCGCCACCAATTGTCGCAGGTCTGTGTTTGCCGTCTGCATGGCGTTGACCAGGCGATTTCCGAGATGTGGGTCATCAAAGTTGGCCGTATAGTGGGCGATAGTTTGCTGGCTGGCATATTCGCTGGCTACTTCTCCGGCATCAGCCCCACCGACGCCATCTGCCACTATGTATAGCCAGCCAAGCGCTTTTTCCTCCTCCTCGCTGTTTGGTTCACGCCGAATGACATAATCTTCATTATGGTCGCGAACACGACCTCGATCAGTTTGCATGACGGCGCTTATGGGCACAAGGCTACTCATATTGTGGACTATATACAGAAACGGATGTTAGGGCAAGCGATCCTAAGTCGTGGGTTATTTGCAGGCCATTTACCTTTTTTGATGCAGAGCCTCAATACGACAATTCGATTATCAAGGTTGGACAAGTATTAATAATACAAGAAAGCCAAGCACGATTGCTGCAAGGATAACCATGATAACTAGAATGCGAACCAGCCAGACTTCTCCGCCGGATTTATCGTTGGAGGTTCCATCTTGCGGGACCTGTTGGGCCTGCGCCTCCTGTGCGATCTTTGATGATTCGCGAATTGGCACTCCAGCCGTGTCCGTCCACTCATTTGCATTAGAAGAATCAGATCCCAGTTGCTTTTGATCGAGGTTTTGTAACCATTCAGGTAGTTGGTCTGCGGTGACTTCCCGAGCTTCATCGATGCTGGATTCTTCTTCCCTCGTTGAGTTTGCCGGAACCGGCACTGCTTCTGGTTCGTCTGCTCCCCTTTCATCATCATCGTTTTCGCCTTGCCAGATAACAGGGGCTGGAATGAGGGAACCCTGCATTTGCTCCAATTGTTTTTTGGCAATGGCATTTTCTGGATCTAGTTCTACTGCTTTTTGCAGGTAGCGGATCTGGCGATCTTGTGAGTCGACCAAATTACCAAGCAAGAACCAAGCGTTAGCGTTTTCAGGATCTTCGCGTAGCAGTTGGGTTAGCAAGGATTGCGCGACCTCGATCTGCCCGGCTCGCGTGGCGACGATTGCCTGTTGAAGCTTGATTTTCATGTTCCTTCCAAGTTGTAGCTAATGTCATTCGCCGCAACTTTGAAAATTGTAGCATAGCAATAGGCGATTTACGATACACCAGGCGCGATATCACCCCCTTATTTACCAAGTTTTTGCGCGATTTTATCGTATTCTGGGCATAGGTATCGCCGATGAGCAGCATTTAGGTCCGCCAAATTGGTTAGATTAGGCAAATCAAGCTGTTCCAACAATTGCAGGAGATGGCATATGGATAAGCCCATGACTCCCAGGAAACAACCGTGGAGTTTCACAACCGGTTTGAATTTGCAGTTTTGGATGGCGTAAGCGCCGGCCTTGTCCAGCGGATCACCCGTTGCTACGTAGTCGTTTATCTCCCCATCGGTATAGCGCCGCATGGTTACGACGGCCGTGTGACTGCCTACTAGTTCTTTTCCACTATCTAAATCTATAACAACGACTCCAGTGTGTACTTCATGAGTGCGATCGCGTAGTGCGGCAAGCATTTGGTAGGCATCCTCTTCATCTCTAGGTTTGCCCAGCGTCTCTCCGTCCAAGGCAACGGTAGTGTCAGCTGCGACGACGATCGTTCGCTTCTCGCGAGGGTCTGCAATTTGGTCAAAAATAGCTCCAGCTTTCAGTTGTGCTGTTTTGATGCAATCTTGAGCAGGGTTGGGATGAGAAACGCTAGCTTCGTCAACTTCCGCAACCATTGAATTGAATGGATAGCCACAAAGCTTAATAAGTTCTCGCCTTCGCGCTGACTGAGAAGCCAAAATAAAGTGAGCCATGGGGAAATAGGAAGAAGGCCAACCCTTGGTGGAGCTGACCTTCTGCTTCAAATTTCGGATGGAACTTGAGTTGACTTACTTAATCTCAACTTCCGCGCCAGCCGCTTCCAGTTTGGCTTTGGCTTCCTCCGCCGTTTCCTTGTTTACAGCTTCCAGAACGGTGCTTTTCTCATCCACTACAGCTTTGGCCTCTTTGAGACCCAATGCCGTTAGCGCACGGACTTCCTTGATGACGTTGATCTTCTTCGGGCCAATTTCCTTCAGAACCACATCAAACTCGGTCTTTTCCTCAGCTGCTTCTTCTTCACCACCAGCACCAGCGGCAACCATCATACCCATGGCGACAGGGGCAGCGGCGCTGACACCCCACTTCTCCTCAAGCATTTTAGTTAACTCAGCTGCTTCAAGCAGGGTTAACCCACTTAGTTGGTCAACGATTTTTTCCAAATCTGCCATTTTTAAAAATCCTCCAGAATCTAGGTTTATTAGTTTGTGTAATATCCGTTAAAATTTAGTTGCCTGAGTTACCCTTTTAGGCGGCTTCAGGATCTGCTTCTTCGCTCCTAGCAAAGGCATCAACGACGTTAACTACTTGTCTCACGCCACTGTTGACAGTCGATACCAGACCTCGAGCGGGACCATCAATCAAACCAATAATCTGAGCACGGAGCTGATCGAGTGATGGCAATTCTGCCAGCGCCTCCACCTGTGCTAGAGACAGCACCTCTTGGTCCATTACACCGCCCCTGATCGTCAGATTATCTTCTTTCTTGGCGAAATTCACCAAAGCCTTAGCCAACGCCGGGGCTTCGCCCATTGCGAAACCTGAAGCGACCTGTCCGACCAGCAGTTCGGATGGGGCTGGCATATCAGATTCCTCCAACGCCAATTTTAGCAAGGTGTTCTTGGTGATATAGAACCTACCATCAACTTCGCGCAATTTTAACCGCAAAGCTTGAATGTCCTTTACCGTCATTCCTTTATACTCAGTCAGAAAAACGGCGTCACTCTGCTCGATAAAGTCCTTGTATTGGATTACGAGCTCTTCTTTACGTTCCTTTGTAATAGCCAATGATTGTCACCTCCTTCCAGTGAAATAGAAAAATCCTCATGCCATAACCAGCATGAGGATTCATACAAATCTCTTGATAAGCCGCGTCGTTATGGGCGCGGTAAACCGTGAAAATTGACTATAGAATCCCCACCTCGGCTGGCCGAATTAAAGCAAAATCAGATCAGCTGCTACCAACTGTCTTCAGCGGAGAATAATGTTCGTATTATTATGGTTTAGTAACGAACAGCATAAAAGCGACTAAGTCTATGACATTGCCTCAGATGGGTCAAGCTTGATTCCAGGGCCCATAGAATTAGCTAATGTGACGCTTCGCACGTAGCTGCCTTTCGTGGCGGCCGGTCGTGCACGCTTAATAGCGTCAAGTATAACCTGCAAGTTTTCCAACAATTGTTCATGCCCAAAACTGGCCTTGCCTACAGGCGCGTGTATATTAGCGGTACGATCCACCCGAAACTCTACACGACCAGCTTTGGCTTCCTCTATAAGGCGCGGCACATCTGGCCCGGGGGCTACCGTACCCGCACGAGGATTAGGCATCAGGCCACGTGGCCCAAGGATTCTTCCTAAGCGGCCAACCTTTCCCATCATCGTTGGAACGGCGATGGCTACGTCAAAGTCTACCCAGCCGCCTTGAATTTTCTTAATGATCTCATCGTCTGCAATGAGGTCCGCGCCGGCTTCCTCAGCCAGGCGGGCATCTTCACCCTCGGCAAAGACCAATACACGTACCTGCTTCCCTAGACCATTGGGCAAGACCACGACATCCCGCACCTGTTGATCCGCATGACGCGGATCGACTCCAAGGCGCATGTGCAACTCAACAGTCGGATCAAATTTTGTCGTTGCGGTTTCCTTAATCAATCCAACTGCTTCGTCTCTTGAGTAGAGTTTGTTGCGGTCAATTTTGGCCGCCGCTTCTTGATATTTACGTCCTCTTTTCGGCATGATTACTCCTTGTGGTTCGAGCGAACAGGGTGGTCCTGTTCTCCCACTTGTTTAAAGCATAAATGCTCAGTCAATCACTGTAATGCCCATGCTACGCGCGGTGCCTGCAATAATGTTAATTGCATTATCCACATCATAGGCATTCAAGTCTTTCATCTTGATTTCAGCAATTTCGCGTAGCTGATTGCTTGTTACCGTTCCTACTTTTTCTCGATTTGGCTCGGACGAACCACTGCTAATACCGGCCGCTTTTTTAAGCAAATCCGCCGCTGGCGGCGTCTTTAGAATGAAGGAGAAACTACTGTCTTGATAGACTGTGACTTCAACTGGAACGACCTGGCCAACTTGATTGGAGGTCTTGGCATTGTACTCTTTGCAAAACTGCATGAGATTGATGCCATGTGGCCCGAGCGCCGTACCCACTGGAGGGGCAGGATTGGCTTTTCCGCCTTGAATCTGAATTTTTACAATTGCCTTTACTTTCTTTGCCATTCTTCTTGTCTCCGGGGAGTCCTAACGCCCTTTTTGGGCTCCTCCTTACCGTGTAATTGCCCGATCCTTAATATAGGATCAAATCTCTCTTTAATTTATTACCGGGTATTCTCTTATACTTTCTCAACGTGTAGGAAATCAAGCTCGACCGGCGTTTCTCTGCCAAAGAAGGAAACCATCACTCGCACCTTCGTGCGGTCGGCGTCAATTTCAGCAACGGTGCCGATAAAATCGGCAAACGGACCGGAACCGATACGGACTTTTTCGCCAATCTGGAAATCGAATTTGACCTTTGGCGCTTCAGCTTCCATGCGGTTCATGATCTTGGCAACTTCATCAGGACGCAGAGGCGTTGGTTCTGAGCCCATGCCAACGAAACCGGTAACACCTGGCGTATTTCTAACGACGTACCATGAATCTTCATCCATGAGCATTTGTACAAGAATATAGCCGGGGAAAACCCGGCGTTCTACTGTGCGCCTCTTGCCGTCCTTGATCTCAATTTCTTCTTCCGTAGGGACAACAACATCGAAAATCTTGTCCTGCATGCCCATCGTCTCAATACGCTGTTCAATACTATGACGGACTTTGTTTTCGTAACCAGAGTAGCAATGGACCACGTACCATGCACGGCTATCATCAGGGATGAGTTGTTCTTCATCACCTATTGGTTCTTCCTGTGTTTCCTCTGCTATTTCGCTATCACTCATCTATTTTCGCCTTTGATACCAGGGCCACGTGGCGAGATATCAACTAGCCGCGTACAGTCGAAGCAGCTTGTATCGTAACCAATGCGTTTGGCTACAATCCAATCATTCTTTCGATCAAGAATTGGAGGCCGCCGCTGAAGATTGTGTCAAATAACCATAAAAAGGCAGCCGTCACGATCGTGACAGCCAACACAATACCAGTCAGACGCCATGACTCCTGTCTCGTTGGCCACGTCACTTTGCGTAGTTCTCCACGCGTTTCACGTAAATAGCGTACAACCGCATTTGGCTGCCCTACTGATTTCTTCTCGCTTTTACTCTTTGCCACGTTAAGTGTTCCTCATTCGCCAAATGTTTAGGAAGCTGGATGAATTGCTTCAAAACCAGCTTCCTATAAGACTACTTTTAACAGGGGGTGCAGGAATCGAACCCGCAGCCTACGGTTTTGGAGACCGTCGCTCTACCAATTGAGCTAACCCCCTAAAAAAGCACCTGTCGGTACTTACCGCGTTTCACGGTGCATCGTATGTGTACGGCAACGCGAACAATACTTATTCAGTTCCAATCTTCCCGGATCATTCCGGCGGTTCTTCTCCGTAATGTAATTCCGCTCCTTGCATTCTGTACAAGCTAGAATGACGTGGGATCGGACTGCTTTCTTAGCCATATTAAACCCGCTGTATATGGCGTATTGTAGGTCAAGTTGAGGACCACACAATACGCCATACGATCAAATCATTTTAGTTAATTATCTCGGTGATCACACCAGAGCCGACAGTGAGACCGCCCTCTCGAATGGCGAACCGGCTGCCTCTTTCCAATGCTACCGGCGTGATCAACTTCA
>JAACFF010000335.1 GCA_009937635.1 Chloroflexota bacterium | reverse complement strand
GATGCACCAACTGCCACCACTTTTCTTCGCGCACATCCTCTGGTGTTTGGAAACTAGCCAACAGCATTTTTTGTTTGCCAAAGCGGAAAAAGTGCTCCAGGTCATACCGTTGACCATACGCTTCATAAATATCCTGCGCGCTCAATTCATGGCGTCGCTCCCCAATAGCGAGAAGCCACATAGGTCGTTTGCAGGCCAAATTGCCTTCTTCATCATAACGGACAACCTGCACCAGTGTAAAAGGATGCAGATACATTGGCAACCGTTTGGGTTTGTTCTTGCCGGGCATCAGCATATTGTGCCACGCCTTAATCTTTACGTAGTACATTTTGCCGCGACGACTTTTTTCTATGATTGTCACTTGCTCGTCGGGTTGATGCCAGGTTTCAGGTTCTTGCAGGGCGAATCTTGCACCATAACTACGCGGGTGACCCACAGACCGTTTTGTTTCGTCCGGGTCGGGCACAAATTGTTGGTAGAGAACCCGTGTGCTACGAACGCGGGCAACAGTGACCAGATGGCGATGATGACGATTGGCATGTAAACATGCGGGCTTGCTGTAACTGCTGTCAGCCACATCTACACAGAAGCTCTTGCCAAAAGGTAGTTTGGAGTCTTTGAGTAGCGCATCAATTTGTCCGCTGCCCACCAACTCCTTATCCTCGTTGGTTGACACACGGCTGGTCATCAAGGGTACGACCCAACTGGGTGACATCCCTTTTTCTGCTTCCGGCAACAAAGAGGAGGTCGAATATTGATGCCCAACCGTGATCGGTGTGTTTCCTTTGATGGTATTGGGTTGGTAAACCATCCCTCTATCAGCTAAGGTATGCGCAAACTGACGTGGTTGCGGCGTAACATCCGTTCCCAACAACCAGAATGATCGCTGCCGGGGTCGGGGCAGATAAGGCGTAAGCAGGTGCGCAGGCGTCAGATCATCCATTTCCATTTCGTTGATCGCTTTGAAGATGGTTGAGTAGCTACGCCGAAAACAAGGTGTGAGACTATATTCAACCACAGAACGGGCGTGAGGATTGCTACATATGGCATCCACCAATTCCATCAAAGTATCGGCTCGATTGTTAAAGTTCTGGTAAAGTGATTGTCGGAACTGCTCTAATTCGATTGTGTATGGTTTGGAAGTCATGCACTATTGATGGAGCAGTTTCGCTTAATCTGCAAATTAACTGATGTCAAACATTGAGTATTTTTGTCAAAAGTCCAATATATCACCAAGGAAGTTGTGGAGGCGGCCCGGGAACTACTGATCATTGGACCTGGATGAAACAAAAGGAAAACCATGAAAGTAGGCTACGCTCGCGCTAGCAACAAAGATCCGGAAGCATCTATCCAGATAGATGCGCTCAAACAAGCAGGGTGCCAACATATCTTTACAGACAAGATTGACAGTCCTGGGAAAGACCTCCCCGGGCTTGAGACAGCCTTGAAACATATGGAAATGGGAGACACGTTAGTTGTTTATCGGCTGGAACGGTTGGGCCGGTCGCTCGCAAACCTAGTAGGTACTGTTAATCGCTTGGGAAAACTCGGATTTGGATTTCAGAGCTTGCGGGACTCTATCGATACCACGAGCGGTGGGCAGTTCATATACCAGATATTCGCTACCCTGTCAGAGTTTGAACGAGACGTCATCCGGGAACGGACAAAGGTGGGATTAGCGGCTGCTCGAGCAAGGGGAAGAATGGGGGGACGCCCAAAAGGGTTATCGAAAAAAGCGCAAAATACCGCTGTCATGGCTGAGAAGCTGTATCAAGAGAAAGAGCTGACGGTGATTGAAATCTGCAAACAGCTTTCAATCTCAAAACCCACCTTTTACAATTATCTCCGGCACCAAGGAGTAACAATCGGTGCCCCTCGCGAGAAAACCAGCTAAAAAAGAGGCCAAAAAGCTCTGAAGAAACTCGGCCATTTATCGTTGAAGCCTACATGCGTGAGTGCGGCAGATTGGTAAAAAATAACGCTGCTTTTACTTTACTACAGGTATTGAGTTGCTATGGGTTCAGGGTGCGTAGATCCAGCCACATGCTTAATTACGCTAATCAGACATTGCTGATGCTATACTCAAACTAATTTCGAGTTCAACGCGCAATTACCCTCTGTGACAGCACGTAACGACCGTCTTTCACCTCCAACTCACCATCCGCCCGGACGATGGGCAACCGCTCTCCTGTCGACGGATCATAAACGCCGATGGCAACGCCGTACTCCCCAGCGTGGACGCCAGCCAAATCCACCGTTACACGATCATCTACGACCTCACCTGGCCACCACTGCTGCATCAGGTACGCGCCGTCACGTGGACGACCGTCATCCTGGGCGATGGGCACATCCGTTTTTGGGTCAAAAACATGCACGAACACCGTGTATTCCCGGTCGATGAAGCGCTCCGCGCGCCAAAAGAGGTGCAGTTTCAGCCGATCGCCGGCCTGCTCGGCCGTGTAAGCCGCCAGGCGCAGTTCATCCCCGTAGAGGACGTTGGCCGGTTCTCCGTCAAGCTCAGCCGCCAGGTTACAAATCGGCTCCTGTACCTCCACGTCTCCCAGCGACCATGCCTCGCCTCGCGGCGCGCCGCCCGCGCTCTCCAGTAGCGTGGCCAATAACTGGTACGTACCTGCAGCCAGACCGGGCGGGGGGACAAGCTGGTAATGTCCCCAGGCCAGTGTATTGGCAGGCCAGGAACCGCTAGGCCAGCCCTCGGCCAGCTGGAACTGATTCCTTGTTGCGATTACCCCGTCCTCTCCGACCAATGTCAGCAGCACATCCAGATCCTGGGGCACTGGACCGGCTGTGCCCCAGGCGATGCTGGCCACAAGCGGGTGGTCGGGATGGATGCACTCCGCGGAAAGGGAGATGCTCACCGGCGCCGGTCCATCGCCCAATCCATCAGGCGCTTCGAAGTCGCGCCCTGCCTGCGGCGCGGTCCGGTAAGCGACCAGCCGCTCATCCTCGTACCAAGGACGCATGGCCAGGGCGCGCCCCCAATGAGCGATGCGATCCGCGCCTACCTTATCCTTGTGCAGCAGCAAATAGCGCACACCGACAGCAGACAGGTCGCTCAACTGTCGGCCGATGTCAGAGAACTGTGGGGCCATCTCCCCCGTCACATCCAGCGTGGACAGGAAGGCGTTGTCATCGACAAAACGGTCAGCCGACGCCGGCACGCGTGACAGGTTGCCCTGCACGATGGCCCGACCGTGCAGCAACTGGTCGCCCATATAGCTGCGTGCCTTCAAATTATCAAAGGGCAGGTTCAATAGTGCAAACTCCCCTTCCTCGGCGGCCAGTTCCCCGTAGAGCGACGGCTTCCCGCGGTCACGCAGCACAGTCTGCGGGGCGTAAAACTCGGCAAAGACGAGCGCTATGGCTATGGCCGTCAGCAACCACGCTGCTGCCTTATTGTTGACATAGTTCTCCAACAAACCCGACCAGCCCCAGGCACTGAGCACAGCTATAGGTAATGCGATAAACATCACAAAGCGCTCCGGATTGCGCATCAGGGTTAGGATGCCGCCCGGGGAGAGCAGTCCATACAGGGTGGGCACTCCCTCGTAAATGTGACCGTTTACACGCCAGGCCGGACCCAAAGCTAAGAGCAGCATAACCAGGGCCATGATCACCCACGGTAGCGTGCGGCGGCGTTGGTAGAAGACGCCCAAGACAGCCAGGATCAGGGGCAGCAGCCCGATGTACGCGGGCCGCCGACGCAGCGCCTCGCGGTCAAAATAGTAACGGTCGTAGAGCGGCGCCGTGTAGTCACTAACCAAGGTGTGCAACTGCGCGGGTGTGGCAAACGCCAGCAGATCAGCACTCATTAGCAGCTCCTCCCCGTCCCGCTCCAGGTCGTCGTGCGAAACATCCTCTCCTAGTAGAAGCCCCGCCGCTGGGGCCAGCAGCAGCAAGGCCACGAGCCCCGCTCCAACTACGATGGTCAGAGCCCGGCGCCGCTCTTCACGTGGCTGCGTGGCCATGCTAAACAGGAAAAGAATTACACCCAGAATCATCGCGGGAATTAAAAACTGCCAGCGGGCGTAACCGACCAAGGCGAAGCAAATTCCGGCCAGGAGCGCATACCGCCATTGGCGCCGTTGTACACTGAAGAGCAGGAATATGAGAAAGAGGGGAATCCAATAGGTCGCTAGCGTGTTGGGTAGATCCAACCGAGCCATCCGATATGGCCACAACATATAGATGGCGCCGCCTAATAAGGCCGCTCGTGGATCGCCGCACAGCTGCAAAATGACCCAAAAAGCAATAACACCGCACAATGCTAGGTTAAGGAGCACTGCGATGTTAAAGGCGGCGATGTCGTTGGTGAATGGTTGCAGCAGCAGCGAAGGCAGAATGTGAAACCAGGCAAAGTTCTGCGTGACCAGACTCACACCATTCGGATAAAAAATGGCGTCTGTGAAGAAAGGGGATTGGCCGTGCACCAGCGCTTGGTCCACCCACCAGGTATTCCACATGTGCAGCGCGCCGTCACCAAAATGATCGGTGACATGCGTCGAAAGGTGCGGCGCGAGCGGCCAGGTGCCGGCAATAGCCAGCAGCGCGAACGAGAGGAATACGGCTATTCCTAAGACCGCCCTGAGCAAAATCGGGTGCTGGTCCCTGCGGGTCATAGGGTACGATTATACCGGATTCCTTGATACGTACTGAACCTAATTCTGACTCAACACAGGAACACTCGAACCATTGAGTTGTCATTAGTCCAAGAACATCTTCAATGCGTACGTGTGCGGAAGAGTTAAGAAAAACGGTGGGATTCTCCCTAGGAAATAGATTCTATTTTCATCTCTTTGTGGTGAACCCCCGCTCATGAAAACTGTTGGCGAAGTCCAAAAGGCTTCTGAGCCGGCCCAAAAAAGAGGGATTTTTGGTCATTTTTGACCCTAAAGATGCAGATTTCGCATCGAGTTTCACTTTACAGTATATCGCCAACAAAATATGGTGGTTAAAACTAACTCATTGCTACTAGCAAGGAGTTCTCTCACGACGGATTGAGTAGGCAAGAAGGGGAAACAGGGGCTAAAGGGGATAGAAAATCATTCGCTTAGCGTTGTTTTTTGTGTAGGATCTATAAAAAGGCCATCCTGGAAAACGGCCATTGGCGTGATGTTGTATTGACTGCTGTTAGTCTGGCTCTGGTTGGCTACGGCCGTTGGCAGCTCCTGATCCCCACCGTCATCATGAGCCTGATTTACGTATTGTGGCATTGGAAGCAGTGGTGGCCTAAAGAGCAGCGCGACAGATTATTAAAACTGGGCATTTCGGCAGGCCTGACCGCTATATTCTTACTGCCTCCAGCACTGTTACTTCTGCAGGAGCAGCGGAGCGATCCAGGGGCGGCTAACCTCTTTCGAGAGGGCGAAGAGACGATTATGCAGTCCGATTTGCTGGCCTATGTCACGCCCAGCAATGGCCACTTCCTCTTACGAGAAGTGACGGAACCCATCTACGACAAATATTATGAAGCGCGATCTAGTTCGCGCCGATACTCACCATATATCGGCTTGACGACAGCTGGTTATTATGGCTCTTGTCAAAAAGAGGCGCGATTCGCTGCCCTGGTTATTAATGGCTCTAATTTTGCTCCAGCTGGCTATGGGACCTTTATTGCGGGTAAATGGAGTAACATACCAGAGAATTCCGATGCTTTATCGTCTTCTGGAGCCTGTACAGGTAATTCGCCTAATGCGTGTGCCTGACCGCTTCAATATGTTTCTCGCTTTACCTATCGCTGTGACAGCAGCCTATGGTATAGTCGTGATCCTGGAAAATTTGCGTTCTAAGCGGATGGTTGTTGCCTTCTATGTTCTTCTTTTGACCCTAATTCTGTTTGAATATCTGGTCATCCCAGTACCTCTCCATGATATCCCCGCGCAGTCGCCCTTCTTCCAGGAACTTGCGGAAGAGTCAGGCTCCTTTGCCATCCTCAATTTGCCCATTGATTCTTTGAAGGCCAAAACATATATGTTTGAGCAGGTAACGCACCAACGACCGCTAATACAAGGTAACATGTCACGTATTCCACTGAGTGCTTATAGTACATTTGATAGCAATCCTTGGCTGAATACCCTGCGGCATACAGCCGAAATGGATCCCGCCTACAATGATGTTGCCAACAGTTTGCATCCTTAACCGCGCATGGCATACGTTACGTGATTATGCATAAGGATCTGGTTGGTGCTGATAGAATCCAACATTGGCAACGCCACTTATTGACCGAGCCCTTTTACGAAGATAATGAGATCATCGTATATCGCACTGATCCTCAAATCGATCAAGACTTTTCATTGATCAAGAACTGGCTCCAGGTCTTGGACCGGTGCGCGTGATGGTTTCTGCAGGCTGTATTACCAGAGGGCACACTCTAGAGGTTGATGTCGGCTGGGGAAGTAGCAAGGTCGTTTCTCAAGATTATGTGGCTGAACTAGCATTGGTTGACAATAGCAGGACGAGACGATTCACAAAAACATTTCCCATTTCCGACAGTCACCCCTTTAGTTTGAGTTCGCCACTTACTTTGTTCTGGGAATATTACAAATTACCCCTCATGGACGACGTGGAAACTGGCGCATATAGCTTAGTATTATCACTGCAAGATGCGGCAACAGGTGCTGCTGCCGGCGAGCCGTACGTGTTGCAAGAGATAGTGGTTCAGGATGATGTTTCCCTAGGAAATAGATTCTATTTTCATCTCTTTGTGGTGGGCCCCCGCTCATGAAAACTGTTGGCGAATTCAATTTATGCTGGACTCGGCCGCA
>JAACFF010000334.1 GCA_009937635.1 Chloroflexota bacterium | reverse complement strand
TCGACGCGGGTCCAGATCTTTCCAACATCGTAGGGCTGACTTTCTACTCGCCGCCAGCCGTGTGGAGCCACCCCCTGCTTTGGGGCGCTTCCCGAGCGGTGGTATGGGAAGAATTCAACGCCAGCTCATCCCCGGTTAACAACGCCGATACACCAAGCGGATCTGTTTCCGGTAGAAAAGCGGGCGCTTACGCCTACGAGCCGACCAGTGTCGCCGCCTTCCAGGTGACAAACGACCTGATTGACCGCGGCGTTGCCGTTAAGCGTGCTTCCGCCGCCTTTGAAGACCGTGGTCGAAATTTTGAACCCGGTACATTTATCGTACCAGCCGACAAAAGCCTGGCCAATGAATTGGCAAACCAGCACGCCCTGGATGTCTTCGCCATAAGCGGAGCACCGGCGGACACGGTCATGATGAAGAAGCAGAGCATCGCCGTATATGCCGATGAAGGCACGCGGCACGCTCTGGAGGTACTAGGGTTCGAGTACGAGACCGTCGGCAGATCTGATGTGAATGATGGGGCCGTGGAGAATTACGACCTCTTCTTAAACCGCAACAGGTCATGGGGCGGTCTTGACGACGAAGGCCGTGCCTCCCTTTCAAGGTTCTTTGAGGCCGGAGGCGACTACGTCGGGCTGCGCAGCACTGGTATTCGAATGGCCATAGACGCCGGAATCATCGACGTTGATTATGATGCCGAAAGCGGCAACGCTATCGTGGACGTTGAGTTTAGCGCCACGGATACCGTTGCCGGTGGCTTCCTAGATAACGATTACGCCTTTGTCTTTACGCCAGCCTGGTTTACCAGGCTTGGCGCGGGCGTTGTTAGTTCGGCCGAGTTTGTCGACGGCGATTTCATCGTCTCCGGTTTCTGGCCTCTCTGGCAAGACAGTGGCGCCGCGGGCAATCCTGTCGTTGTCCACGCATCCGATGGCGACAGTGATACAGTGCTTATTGGCCTGGATGTCACCTTCCGCGGGCACCCGGAAAACACTTTCCGGCTCCTGGGCAACGCCATCTATAATGGACTAGATTAATCCTAAATATGGGTGAGGATTTCAAACCTCGCCCATCCATGCTTGAAACTTGCCTGCCAAATAGATCTAGACGCTCCCCGAAGGTGCTCATAGACAGAACATGGGAGTAGAAGACCAGGATCGGCGCAAAAATAAGTGCAGGGCATGGTATGGTCCTCCTGGATTGCCTCGACTAATGTAGGCAATCCAGGAGGTTGTTTTATGCGCAACTATTGCGCATCGTGTGCAAAAGTTGCCAACTTGGGGCATCATTGATGCTCATGTCCACCAACAGCACAACCAATCTGCGCCGCGAACTTGGATTTTGGTCTGCGTTAACGATCGGCGCGGGGACAATGATAGGGGCCGGTATTTTTCTCCTATCCGGCATCGCAATATCCCTGGCCGGTCCGGCAGCCATCTTCTCCTACATCGCTGCCGGTATTGTCTGCATTGTCACTGCTGCCAGCGCGGCCGAACTGGCCACCGGTATGCCCACCTCTGGTGGAGATTACTTTTTCGTCTCCCGCTCACTGGGCCCCGCCTTCGGCGCCATCTCCGGCATAGGCATCTGGCTCAGTCTGACTTTCGCCATCGCCTTTTATCTCGTAGGTATGGGCGAATACCTATCTGAGTTTCTACCCATTTCGCCAATCTTAGGCGCGGTCGCCGGCGGCATCTTGTTGACAGCACTGAACGTCATTGGCGCCAAGGAATCTGGTGGTACCCAGGTAGTAGTAGTGTTGACCTTAATTGTCATCCTGGGAATATACGCCGTCGGGGGATTGTTCAACATGGACGCCGCCAATCTGACGCCGTTTTTCCCCAATGGCCTCAGCCCCGTGTTCGCCGCCACAGCTCTCGTCTTCATTTCCTTTTTAGGATTTGTGAAGATTGCCGCCGTTTCCGAAGAGATCAAGGAACCATGGAAGAACTTACCCCGTGCCCTCATCGGCTCCGTAGCCTTGGTAACCATCATGTACGTGCTCATCGTGCTGGTCACGGCGGGAATGTTTACCCAGGAAGAGATAGAACAGATAAACACGCCCATCACTGTGGCTGCCGGGCAGATGTTTGGCCCAGTTGGCGCGGCTGTCATGATATTCGCCGGATTATTAGCCACAACATCGTCAGCCAACGCAAGCATCATGGCCGCCTCGCGCATTAATCTGGCCATGGCGCGTGACCACATGATCCCGCGCTGGTTGAATGCCATCCACCCCAAGCGCTTGACACCTTACCGGGCGATCTTGCTCACAGGCATCCTGGCCTTGCTATTACTGACCATTGATAGCCTGGAAACCTTGGCCGAAATCGCCAGTGTCTTGCAGCTTTACAGCTACGCTGCGCTCAATATCGGCTGCGTCATCTTACGTGGCGCCGATCCAGATTGGTACAAACCCTCTTATCGTGTGCCCGCCACCCCCTTTCTGCAACTTTTCGCGGCGCTGGGCTGCCTGACGATCATCCTGCTTTCCGGTCTCGTGGCTCAGGCTATTATCTTGGGTTTGATTGGAGTGAGTCTAATCTGGTATTTCGTCTGGAGTAGACCCCAGGTTAGTATCCAATATGGCCTGGCGCCATTTCGCCAAAACTGGTCACAAGAAGGATGGCGACTCTTTACTAAACCGGCGATTCGCCATATCCCGGTGGTGACTGCAGCGATCACACCGGTCGTGCGCCTGATTGAAGCCAACGAACCACGACGCGTCATGGTCGCCATTGCCAACCCGGCTCACGAAACTGATCTGCTACGACTTGGCTGGTACCTGGCCACCGGACGAGATGAGGGCGGCACAGTATTCGGCATCCACCTGGTGAATGTACCGATACAGACACCTTTAAATGTCGCGCGTCGTCGTTTCGCCGAACGGCCGTCAATTGAGTCTTCCATAGCCACATTGGCCCGCAACGCCAACCATCGCAATCGCTCAGATAACGGGCACAGACGCCTCTCCCAAACCACCATGGAACCCGTCATCGACGTCGCCCACGATGTGTTTGGCAGTCTTATCGCCGAGACCAGCGAGCGTCAGGTTGATCTGCTCCTGATGGGCTGGCAAGGTGATTTTAGCGTCAGCCAGATTTATAATAGCCCCGTCCAGCGCATTATCTCCAAAGCGCCGGCCGACGTTGCTGTTTTAAAGAACCGCGGCATGGACAAAGTCGACAACATTCTCATACCCTGGGGAGGTGGGCCTCACGCCCAATTAGGCCTGGAATTCGCCGTTCGCGTCGGGGAAGCCACAGGCGCTACGATAAACGTCCTGCGCATTGTCAATCCACATGTCAATCTGGAGCAAGAGAAGGAACTATTTCAAGCTTCGGCAAGCCAGATAATCTCTGATTATGATCAGGTGCGCTATCATGTGCAGCCGGGTGAGAATGTGACTGATGCCATGACTGCTTTCATGGACTCCCATTCTCAGGACTTGATCATCATCGGCGCGTCCCACGAATGGCGCATTCGTAATGTTCTCTTTGGTTCGATTCCAGACATTGTGGCGGACTATGCTGACTGCTCCGTGTTGATGGTTCGCCGCCACCTGCTAGAGCATTAAAGGAAACACGTAAGTGATCAGACACCTCAAGGTCTTGCGGAAGAGGTTGCCCGAGTGAAGATATCAAGACCCCTGAGGTGTAGTTTGCTTAGGCAACAAGAGCGATATGCACATCCCCTGTGACTGAGATACCTTCTAGTTGCGGATCTAGCGCTGTATCAATTATGATTTGCCTGGCGCGCGTGATGCTTATCAGGTCAATTGTAGCGGCGCGTAAACCGGATGTGAGATGAGGATCGGCGGTTGCCAAATGCACTTCCGCCAGTTCTGCGCCTAGCGACAGGTTGTTTTCACTCTTGTATCGGCGCACGGCCGTAGCGATGGCCACCAGCGAATCACCGAGCGATGCGGCTGTTTCGTCCAACCACATCTCGTTCACTACTGGCCAGCGCGCACGATGAATCGAGCTGGCCCCATCCATCTCTGCGAACAAGCCCTGGTAAATGCGCTCCGTCACGTGGGGCAAAATCGGCGCCAACAGCTTAATCGTAGCTAGCAATGATTCATAGAGTGCAAAACGTGCGCCGCCAGCATCGACATCGTCATAAAGCCGCTTCTTAACCATTTCCAGATAGTTATCGGCCAAATCGCGCCAGAAGAAAATCTCCACTTCACTCTTGGCACCGGCGTAATCGTAGCTCTGCCACAACTGCGTACAGCGCTGTATCAGGGCATGTGTCCGCGCCAGGATCCAGCGATCGGCCGCGCTGAGCGCCACTGGTCTCAGAACATCTGCGGCCGGCGGCTGGTATTGCTGTAAGAAACGGCCGCTAAAGCGGGCCACATTCCACACCTTATTTACCAGCTTCGCCCCAGCCTGGATCCGTTCTTCGCTGATCACCGCATCCTTACCCAGGCCCGTACTGGCTGCCCAGTAGCGCACGGCATCGGCCGAATATCTCTCGAACATTTCCAGAGGCGCAACAGGCCCGCCGCCGCGGCTCTTGCTCAATTTAGCCGTGCCCGCCGGGGCCAGCCCCCAGCCGGAGATCAAGGCATTGCTCCAGGGCACGGCGTCAAAGTGAAAATGAGACTTGACGATGGTGTAAAAAGCCCAGGTACGTATGATTTCGTGCGCCTGTGGCCGGCAGGAGAAAGGATACACGCGTTCGTATAACTGAGGATCGTCCGGCCAGCGGCTCACAATTTGCGGCGATAGCGAAGAAGTGGCCCAGGTGTCCATCACGTCCGCTTCCGCCGTGAAGGAACGGGTACCACAGGTAGGGCAAGAACGATCTGGAGCCTGCGACAACGGATCGACCGGCAGATCTTCTTCATGGGCGGTGATGATCGTGTCGCACGCGTCACAATACCAGACCGGAAAGGGCACGCCGAAATATCGCTGGCGCGACAAGCCCCAATCCCAATTCAAGTTCTCCACCCATTGGCGATAACGCGTTCCCATATAAGGTGGATGCCAGGCGACCTGCTCACCGGCAGCCAGAAATTCCGCTTTGTAATCCAGCAGGCGCACAAACCATTGGTCGGTAATGATGTATTCCACCGGCGTGTCACACCGTTCGTGCACACGCACCGATTGTGAAACTGGAAGGCGGTCCAGCACTTGCCCCATTTCCTCCAGGGCTTCTATGATCTGGCGGCGCGCCTCAGCAACCTCCATATCCTGGAATTGATGCGCTGCCTGGGTCATACGGCCGTCGCGCGCGATCGCTTCCACGAGGGGCAGGTTATGCGTATGCCACCATTCCACATCGGCCGTATCGCCGAAAGTACAGCACATCACGGCGCCGCTCCCTTTTTGCGGATCAGCTCCTGGGTCGGCCAGCAAGGGCACCGTCTGGCCAAAGAGCGGCACGTGCACTTGACTGGACGCCAAGTGCGCGAAACGGCTGTCTTCTGGGTGCACGAAAACAGCTACGCAAGCGGGCAGCAGCTCCGGCCTGGTCGTGGCGATGGGTAATAGCTGCCCATTATCCAACTCGAAAGCCAGCGTGTAAAAAGTGCTGTCCCGATCCATGTCGTCCAGTTCCGCCTGGGCGATCGCTGTCTGGCATTCAGGACACCAGATAGCCGGCGCTTTTTTGCGATAAGCCAATCCCTTGTTTAACAACTCCAGGAAAGAGTGTTGCGCTAAGCGGCGCGAATGATCGTCAATCGTACGGTATGTGTAGCGCCAGTCAATGGACAGTCCCAGCCGTGTCCACAATTGCCGGTATTCCTTCTCCGCCTTTTCGCTGACCTCTAGGCACTTTTCGATAAAGGCGCTACGGCCGATATCGATGGCCCTAACCCCTAGCAGCCGCTCCACCAGCCGATCAGTCGGCAACCCGTTGTCGTCAAAACCCATCGGATAAAAAACGTTGTGCCCGTTCATGCGCCAGAAACGGGCCACGAAATCGGCGTGGCTGTAAGAGTAAACATGGCCCATATGTAACTTACCGGAAACTGTGGCCGGGGGCGTATCGATGCTGTAGACAGGCGCCTCCCCCTCAGGATCATAACAATAGACGCCGCTCTCTTGCCATTGGTCCTGCAAATTGGGTTCGGCCGTCTTGGGATTGTATCTCTTGGGTATGTTCATGATTGTACTCCTACAAAGCGCTCAAAATAAAAAACCCTATCGTCCACTAGAGGACGAAAGGGTTAATCACTTCCGCGGTACCACCTCGGTTCGCCGGTCATTACTGGCCTGGCGCACTCCGGACCCCGACCATCATCAGGGTCTCGCTGTAACGGGCGAACCCGTGCCGGTCTACTCGTGAAAATGGCCAGCTTGCGGGAAATTGGCAACACTCACTTTATTCGGCAATCATGCCGGGCGACTTTTGGCGTTGAATGGGCTGCGGAGGCTTTCAACCTTGGACCTCAACTTCTCTGTCAGAATTCAACCCACCTACTCCTCCCGGCGGCTGATGTATGAAATTTTCTTGATGATGTTTAGTATTATAAGGAGAGTGGAGAGCGTGTCAATAGGCTGAACAGGGAACAGTCAACGAGGAACAGTCAACAGTTAACGGGGAACAGTCAACAGGGAATGGATTTGCTTATGTAAAGTGTTTTGGGTTTACATAAAGCGATTCAAGTTACCGCAAGATCGAAAGTGATTTTCTTATTGTTCCTTTTGTTTTGCTTTTTCGTGAATCAATATCGATTCTTTGAATGAGCTGGGTGGCGAGAGACAGCTTGACTGAGCGTGATCGAGTTTTCATTATAAGCTATTATGCCACAGAACAAATGTTCTGGTTAAATTGAATGGTTTTCT
>JAACFF010000333.1 GCA_009937635.1 Chloroflexota bacterium | reverse complement strand
ATCCCATGACCAATCCCGCCCTCTCCGCCCGTCCAAACCACCTCTCCGCCCCAGGCCCATCCCCACACTCGCTAGCGCCTGACCCCCCGCCCGCCACGCACCATTCCGACTACCAGACCACGCGACCAGGCGACTACCCCACTAAGCACACCTGGACCAAATTCCCCAACTTTATCTGCGCGGCCGTTCCTACTATGAGCCGTGCCGAATTCCAATGCACCTTCGCCCTGGTGCGGCAAACCTACGGCTACCACCGCGAATCAACACGCCTCACCTATGATGATTTCCACCACCTGACGGGAATCAAGGGCAAGGCCACAATTGCTTCCGGTCTCAAAGCCGTAATAGAAAGGGGCTTCTTCAAACGCGCAGCAGGCCGCAGCAAGTGGGTGATCAGTTCAGATTCTGAACCAAACGATGCCTCCAACCGTTCAGAAATTGAACCAACCAGCACCATAAACAGTTCAAAAACTGAACCAAACCTTCCCCCAAACAGTTCAAAAATTGAACCCAACAAAGCCCCAAACAGTTCAGATTTTGAACCCTTTCAATATAATAAAGAAAGAAGATCCCCTGCGGGGAAAGAAAGAGAGAGAGAAAGAAAGCCCGCGCCTCCCGCCACTCCCCACTCGCCTCCCGCCACCCGCCACTCCTCACGCTTCCCTGCTCCTCGTTCACTTAAAGAACGGGAACTGCTCAAGCACCCCGGGGCCATGGCCTGGCTGGAGCTGGATCTGCCGTGGCCGGGTTGGCAGCGGCTGGAACTGATCAGCCACTGCCTCGGGCCAAAGCCGCAGGCCGACGCATTGCGCAAAGCGCGCGATCTGTGGCTGCTGTCCGGCTACAAACCGTCCAATATGCGCGGTATCCTCGACTGGTATGAACAGATCTGCCTCGATGACCAGTGGCGGCCGTATGGTCAAAACGCCGGCAAAGGGGTACGCGGCCAGCCGGGGAGCTTGAACGGTAATCGACAGGATAAAAACAAAGAAGCTATTCGACAGGCCATGGCGGACTTGCAGGCGCAAAGGGGGGTTGAAGCATGAAAAGCATTGCCGAAGTGCTGGATCTGCTGGCGGCCTCTTATCCGCGCACGGAGCTGGAAGCGGAAACGGTGAAGGCGTATATACTCATGCTGGAGGGCATCGATCCCGCGCTATTAAAAGCGGCCGTCTTGCAGCACATCTCGACCAGCAAATGGTTCCCCACCATCGCCGAGATCCGCGGCGCGGCCGTAGAGATCAAGATGCAAGTCGCCAACCAGCCCCCGGCGCCTGAAGCGTGGGGCATGGTCATGCAAGAACTGCGCCGCGTCGGCCACTGGCGCACGCCCCAACTGCCGCCGGACATCCAGCAGGCCGTCAACGCCATCGGCGGCTGGCGCCACCTCTGCTTCAGCGAAAACATCACCGCCGATCGCGCGCGCTTCCTCGAAGCATACGCCAGCCAGCGCCGGCGCCAGACAGCACGCCTGCAGCAGCTTCCGGCCGTCGCCGCCTTGCGCGAAGAACTTGCGGGGCAGCAGGAGAAGCTGGAATTGCCAACGGCCGTTAACCTGCCCGATGAAATCAGCGATGACCAGCCCGATCCTTGACCGGCTGCCATCCCGCCCGCCACAACCAACGATGAAAACGACCCCTGAGTATCTCGCGCAAATGGCGTGAACAAACGCTCGCGAGGGAAAAACCAACTGCTTCATACGATGTTGACACGGAAGTTCTTTAGGGATAATGTTCTCTAATATGACCATCACTATTCGACGTAGCGAACCGGCCGATTACGAAGCCCTACACCGCATCTTTAGCGGTCCTCGAGCCGTTTGGGGCACCATGCAGCTCCCGTTCCCCTCTCTCGAAATATGGCGCAAGCGCCTGGCCGAACCGGACGAAGGAATATTCGGGCTGGTCGCCTGTGCAGAGGAGGAAGTTGTCGGCCACTTGAACCTCCACACCTTTCCCCATCATCCGCGCCGCGGCCATGTCGGGCAAATTGGCATGGCCGTCCATGATGATTGGCAAGGCAAAGGCGTTGGCACCGCGCTCATGCAAGCGGCCGTTGGCCTGGCCGACAATTGGCTCAATCTGCTGCGCCTGGAGCTGCAAGTTTATCCCGACAACGAAGCCGCCGTCTGGCTCTATACGAAATTTGGCTTCGCCCCCGAAGGCACCTTGGTTAAAAATGCTTACCGCGATGGCCAATACGTCGACGTCGTCATCATGGCCCGCCTCAAGCCTGAGCCATGGTGAACAGCAATGAACATCGCTGGGCAACGACCCTCATTGACCATACGATTATTTGACTATTCAACTATTTGACGAACAGCAGAGCGATCATGAACCATCACTTTGGAGAATTTGGCGACGTTTGGAAGCACCTGCCCTTGGCGGAGATATTACAGCACAATCCACCCCGCCACTATTGGGAAACCCACGCCGGATCCGCCTCCTATCCCCTCACCCAAACCCCTGCACGCCGGCACGGCGTCCTGAACTTCTTGAAACATGCCCCTGCCGATCCAGACCTTCAACACAGCGTCTATCTCCAGGCCCTGCGCGACATGCCCGGTATCTACCCTGGCTCCCCCCTGCTGGCCACCCGCGCCCTCGGGAGCCGGTCCACCTACATCTTCTGCGACATCGACCCCGAGAGCGCTGCCAGCCTGCGCGCCGAGGTCTCCCATCTCGATGCCCGCATCATAGAGAATGACGGCGTCTCTGCCATTGCCGGCGAGTTCCAGCGCGCGCAACTCGCGCCGTCCGACGTCCTCGTCCTGATCGATCCTTTCCTACCCAATGAGCGCTTCACCCCCGGCAGCCAGACCCCTCTCGAACTCGCCGCCTCCCTCGCCGCCGGCGGCTATCGCATCATCTTCTGGTACGCCTATTTCACCCTTGCCGAGCGCGGTTGGGCGCGCGACGCCATCGCCGGCCTCGCCCCCGGCGTCGACCTCTGGTGCGGCGACACAATCATGCCCATCTCCTTCACCTACCCAGACCGCTCTGGCCTCTTCGGCTGCGGCATCGTCCTGGCCAACGCCACCCTCGCCGAACAAAACACCTGCCGGCGACTCGGCCAGGCCCTTGAGCGCATCGCTGCAACCGATGTAGTCGAAGGCAACAACCCTTCCCAAGTGACCTTTCAAATCATCCCTTAGCAGAGCCCCATGCCAGCAACCTCACAACACGATCTACACATTTAGCGTAAAGGACAGATTTTGTTTACAATTATCGAGCCAACAATTGGCCCATAACATTCCGAGCAACAGGTCAGCTCCGCGACCTGAGACCTCTGATCATTTTATTGATAGTCGAGCTACAAAAACGAGGTGAATTATGTATTTAACTGCCGTTCAAAAACATAAGTATGGTCAGATATCTGCTGTAATGGCAACGCTTGTAGCAATGATCATATTGCCCTTCCTGGTACATTTGATTCCCCCAATCAATGGCGTTCCCATGGGGGCTAGACTGTTACCCCTGTTTTACGCGCCATTTCTAGCTGCCATCCTGATTAACGGGAGAACAGCTTTACTTGCCGGTCTTTTGGCGCCCACTCTCAACTATCTCATAATAGGGCAGCCCACATTGGAATTAACTTTCTTATTAACCATTGAAGTTATCGTCTTCACCGTTGCCGTAACCTTGATGTACCATAAATGGCCCAATCTGGTACTCATTGCCCCCCTCGCCTACCTAGCAGCGAAGATCGCTTCGTTTCTACTCTTGGCCATTTGGCCATTGATACCAGCGCCCCCCTGGAATTACTTGGCATCCTCCATATCCAATGCCTGGCCCGGCATTTTAATCTTGCTGATCCTTAACATCATTCTGGTGCAACATGTAAATAGGCATAATGTCACATAAAGTTACTTTAACATTCACCGAAATTAGTCATAGGCTCAAAAGTCTACATTTTCCAGATGTTGATTGGATCGTAGGCATTTCGACTGGTGGTATTGTGCCGGCGGCCATGCTTGCCCACCAGTTAGCGAAACCATTTACACTTTTGCATATTAACTATCGCGCGGAAGACAATTCGCCTCGTCACAAGGAACCCATACTGCTGGGCGATCTCCCCCATTTCAACACGAAACAACGAATCCTGCTCGTTGACGACGTTTCTGTCTCAGGGTGGACCCTCAGATTTGCAGCAGCCAGACTATCTGAGCATCACATCACATCCTTGGTGCTCAAAGGAAAGGCAGATTACGTCGTTTTTCCTGAAGTGGAGGCTTGTGTCAACTGGCCCTGGAAACTTGAATCCAGGGAATTGCCTATATCATAGTCTGACAAAACCCCTAATCCAGTGGCGGGACCACAGAGTCCACCAGCCACTGCGGTATTTTGGCGTCGCTTCTGGCACCCACTGTGCCTCGTGGCGCATTAGGTGGCGCTGGCGGTGTCCAATGTAGCAAGTTACTGTCTGCCTGGCGGGTCACAATTTGCTCGGGGGTAATATTGATCACCGTTAAGTCTTGAGCCAACACCATCGGAATGTCAGATGTCTTCCAGAGCAGCTCATACATGGCGTCAACGGTGTCGTCATCCAAAATATAGTGATAGCCAACGCCCAGGCCGGGTTGCACGATTTCCATCAACTGTCCAAAACGATCCCCCGTCGTGTGCTCGCCAACAACATTCTTGGCGATTTGTAAGGGCATATTGTTCTTTCTGGCAAAAGTCTCTGCATCCAGAAACACCTCATGCATAAAGACATCAACGCCCTTCGCTTGGTCCGCTTCAATCCCGCTGGGGGAGCCGTCGCCATGAAAAGAAAACGAGAGGCCATTCCACTCCAGGCGGTAGCCTACGGTGCCGTAGATGCAGTGAACGGTTGGAAAGGCGTAGATCTGGACACCATTCTCGTCGTAAACCAACATCTTTGGGTTGGCAGGTCCCAATTTCCCGTAATCAAACTCATGGGCGATAATCTCCATACCCTCGCCGGGAACAATGCCAATCTTGCTTTGATCATGCCATAGGGCCGCCTTATCCATCATTTCGCAGAAGTGGGCTGTACCCATTTCTTGGGTGTAGCCGGATGGCCCCCAGACGTGCAGGGGCGAGTTACGAGCCCAGCCCAGAGCGTCGTAGAGGACGTGGAAATCCCCCACATGGTCGAGGTGCAGATGAGTCAGGAACAGCTTATCCAGCAGCGCCGGGTGTATTTCTAGGCTCCACAGATTTTGCACGGTGCCGCCGCCGACGTCAAAGACAAATTTGTCGCCGTTTCCCAGCTCACATAGCCAACCAGTAGCTGCCTGGGCTCGACGGACAAAGGGATTGCCGGAGCCAAGGCAGGTTAGGCGGATCTCATCCTCGGCCAGCACTTCCTGGCCGTGGATGAAGGTCTCGGGGTACTGTTTGAGTTCAACCCCTGCTTTCCTGACCACGACCGGCGTTTTGGTCAGTGGCCGTCCGCTCAAAGGTAGCGGAAAGCCGTCTGGCGTTTCGCTGGGACCGGAAATGCGTCGATGTCCCTGAATCATTCCTTTGGTCATCTTCTTTTACTCCTTTACTATGCTCATTCGTCATTGGCGATATTATAGATCATGCACAATTCCAGGGCGAAGAAAGCTAATATCAAGTTGTTGTAAAAAATATTTTCAGGTGATGTCGATCGCCGGATTTGAGCTAGCGTCCAGCAGGGCCAAGGCCTCGACAGCGCGCTCATGCAAACGGCCGTTTACCTGCCCGGCTACCGCACGAATCGTGCAACTTAAGAGTGGGAGCAAGACGATCCCGCTATCATTTAGCGTGAAAGACCGATATTGTCTACAATTACCGAGCCACCAAATGGTCCATGACATCCCCAGCAACAGGCCAGTTCTGCGACCTGAGACCTTAATCAACCGCAGCAGCGCCCGGCGACAATTATTAGTTTGCAAGGGAAATTGGGCCAACGCAATGGAAAGTTTAGTTGTGCGACATGTAATTCTTATTTTAGCTGAGTGGCAGGAAAACAGGGAAAGTTGAGTCGTAACTTTGGTGTGACAAACTAAGGTTCGCGACAAACGGTGGAACTAAAGGAGGAACATGACACCCGAGGAACGCGCCCGGGAAACCATCGACGAATTGCTAGACTACGCAGGGTGGGATGTGCAGGACCGCGAAGCGATGAACCTGTTCGATCCTACCCTGACCGGCGTGGCCGTGCGTGAGGCGCATCTCAAGACAGGCTTTGCCGATTATCTGCTCTTTGTAGGCGGCAAGGCCCTGGGTGTCATCGAGGCCAAGAGAGCGGGCACTCCACTGGTCGGCGTGGAGCTACAATCAGCCCGCTATAGCGTCGGCCTCAGGCCGCCGATGCAAGCCTGGCTGCCCGACGAACCATTACCCTTCCTCTACGAAAGCACAGGCATAGAGACATATTTCACCAACAAGCTGGATCCCGAACCGCGCAGCCGCCCGCTCTTCGCTTTCCACAAACCGGAAACATTGCAGCAGTGGATTCTGGAAACAGAGACATTGCGCGGACGGCTGCGTCAGATGCCTCTGCTGGATGCCGAAGGGTTGTGGGAGCCGCAGGAAACGGCGATCCAGAACCTGGAACTGTCGCTTGCCCGGAACAGGCCGCGGGCGCTGATTCAGATGGCCACCGGCACTGGCAAGACCTTCACCGCCGTCAACTTTGTCTTCCGCCTGATCAAACATGCTGGGGCGCAGCGCGTCCTCTTCCTGGTCGACCGCACCAACCTGGGGAGGCAGGCAGAGACAGAATTCCGCCAGTTCCAGACACCAGAAGGGCGCAAGTTCGCCGAGCTCTACAACATCCGCCACCTTTCCAACAATCTAATTGATGTGT
>JAACFF010000332.1 GCA_009937635.1 Chloroflexota bacterium | reverse complement strand
GACATCGTATCGAAGTGCGCGAAGATAGTATCAGATACTACGCCGGAAGACCTCATCACGAACAACTGAAGTTTCAATATGAGTACAATGACACGCGGTGGATCAACGAACCGTACTTCGGCGTATTCGCTTATGCGGGTGAATACACCAGCTCTGTTGCGGTATTCGACTATTTCTCGATAACACCGCTGGATAATTAAGTCCATAACAACACGTTATTAGAAACCTGACAGGTCTCTGCCGGATACCAGGCTTGACAAAGCAGTGGGGCAAATCTGTCAGGTTTTGTGCTATTAAGCGTTCTACTCATGACCCAGGCAGCGGCAACAGCGGCTCCCGCTAGTTCACGTTCTCGTTCCTTGTCGTCGCGCCTGGAGCATAGGGCAAGTTGGTGGGTCACGGCCGTTCTCCTTTTAATGTTCGGCCTTGCTCTGACGAGCATGGCTCAGAAAGCGCCTACATTTGATGAACAAGGCTTCATCGTACGCGGATTGGCATATCTGCGAGGACATCCTCAAATTCGGGTGGGCCACCCCTTGGGTCTGAATGCTCTCAACGCCGCCTTCCTGGCCTCTGACCAAAGCGTCAGCCTGCCTGTCGACGATCCGTCATGGGCCGGCACCAGTTTTCACCGCCCCGCCGAACTGTTCATGTGGGAGATTGGCAACGATGTGCAACATATCATCTTCCTGGCCCGCTTGCCCTCCATCTGGTTGGGCTTATTGTTGGCTGCCCTGGCCGGACGTTGGGCCTGGTCACTTTCACAGCAGCGCTGGGTGGGACTGTTGGCTCTGCTCTTCGTAGCATTGGACCCCAATATCCTGGCCCATGCGCGGCTGGCGACCACCGATCTCGGTCTGGCCGCCTTTGCTTTATTGGCCGGGTACACCTTGTGGCGATTCCTTCGCTATCCCTCTTGGAGATGGGCCATATTGGCCGGCATAGCCTTTGGTTTGCTGCAAAACACGAAATTTACGGCCATGCTCTTTGTCCCCCTGTTTGCCCTCGTGATCCTGGTTGGGCTGGTACAACAGTGGATGAATAGTCGCCGGAAACAAGCTGCTGGCGCTTCGCTGCTTGGTGCATTCCCCTGGCGACCTACGCTTATGCTTTTGGTGGCTTATCCCTTAGCGGCATTGCTCACCCTTTGGGCGGCATACGGCTTTGAGATTGGAACCCTGCCTCAAGATCTGCCGATGCTTGCCGCCCTTTCCGGCAAAACGCTGCCTTTGGCGCACCACCTGGAGCAAGCTCTGGATATCGGTGGCCGGTTGCGCGTTGGTACGCCCTCATTTCTGTTGGGCCAGTACAGCGATCGTGGTTGGTGGTATTATTTCCCCGTCGCTTTCTTACTCAAAACGCCATTGCCAACGCTGATATTGCTGGCCTGGGGTGGAATCGCCTTTTTAATCTGTCTCTTCCGCCGCTGGCGGAGCAGTGCTTGCCTGTCCCCGTTGGATGCCGCTGCATTGCTGCTGCCCGCACTTGGGTTTTTCGCTTTCGCCCTGACCACAGACATCAATCTAGGCTACCGGCACATCTTGCCCGCGCTGCCTTTTCTTCTCATCTTTGCCGCCACATTCATGGCTTCCGGCACCAGGCAAAAATTGCCGGCTCGCCGTTTCTTGGCTGCCATCATCCTTTCCCTTTGGTTGGCGGTCGTGGCTTTGGTTACTTACCCCAATTATCTGGCCTATTTCAATATTCTCGCCGGAGGCTCTGACAACGGCTGGCGCAGCTTGGTGGATAGCAATCTCGATTGGGGCCAAGATCTGGATGATCTTCCTGGCTGGATGGCTGAGAATGGCCAGGATGAGGTGTGGTTGAGCTACTTCGGCGAAGCGCGGCCGGAATATTATGGCATCTCATACCGCGGCCTGGACAGTTTCCCGCCGCGGCTTATGAACCCACAGGCACGGCCATATGCTCCTTCTAGTCCTGCCCCTGGTGTTTACGCTATCAGCGCCACCAACCTGCAAGGCGTTCATTTTACGAACCACGATCAGTTTGCCTGGTTCCGTGAACAGCAGCCTGTGGACAAACTGGGCTACTCTATCTTCTTGTACCGGGTGCCGGCTGCCGGTGAGCCGGCCGCGCTTCTGTTGTCCGGCGTGCAGGTGGATGAGCTGGACGAGGAGCATTATGCCCTGCTGGAGACCAATGACGTAACGCCGCGTTGGTTCGACCTTTCTCAAAGCTTACTCTTGCCGCCTGCAGGTCCTGTCTGGATGGCACAAAATCCAGAACAGGCGCCACATCAGGCGCTTGTTCCTTACCTGGCAGAGCATGTCGAGAACGTCGCCGTGACGGCCGATTACGAACTGGCCCGCTTCGACGCGCCAGCCGCTTCGCCAGGTTCAATGGCTGAATTTCGTTCAGGTCCTGGTCGCGTGCAGTTGCAGCAGGCGCAAGTAGTTGTCGAGGATCAAGCAAAGTTAACAGTTGTGACCCGCTGGAAACAGGTGGGTGAAGCGCAGCCGCTAAAAATTTTTGTCCACGCCTTGGACGCAGACGGCCGTCTGCTGGCCCAGTGGGATGGGTTAGGCGCTAATTGGCAAGGATGGCGAACTGGAGATACACTGGTACAGGTGCATACCTTGCCCTGGCCTGATGATGCGCTGCCTGAGCCCGTTCTTATAACAACCGGGCTGTATAATCCGCAATCTGGCGAGCGCTGGCTGACGGAAGAGGGATTGGATCACGTCCAACTGCGAGAATAAAGCCAGGCACAGCGAAAACTAACATCGCCAATAAGCAAAAAGTTGCCAATTTTCTGTGTTCTAACAGAGCGCTCATCCTGTGGTAAGTGGGAAAAGCTGGCAACTTTCGAAGGAACTTAATGATCGAACCACGTTCAGATATACGCAATATCGCCATCATCGCCCATGTCGATCATGGCAAAACGACCCTGGTGGACGGCATGCTACGCCAGACCAATGTCTTTCGCAACAATCAAGAGGTCGCCGAACGGATCCTCGATTCCAATGACCTGGAACGGGAACGGGGCATCACGATCCTGGCCAAGAACACGAGCATTGTCTACAAAGACGTAACTATTAATATCGTGGACACGCCGGGCCATGCTGATTTCGGCGGCGAAGTGGAGCGGGTAGTCAATATGGTTGACGGCGTGCTGCTCCTGGTGGATGCCGTAGAAGGCCCCATGCCCCAAACCCGCTTCGTTCTGCGCCAAGCGCTGCAGAAAGGGTGCCAGGTGGTCGTGGTTATCAACAAGATCGATCGTCCCGCCGCCCGACCCGATTACGCCCTCAATGCGACTTTCGACCTCTTTGTAGACCTGGGAGCTACTGATGAACAAGCTGATTTTCCGGTCATATTCGCCAAGGCATTAAGCGGGCAGGCTGGTTATGCGCCCGACGACCTCGAACAGGATTTACAGCCCTTATTTGAAACGATACTCGCTCACTTGCCGCCCCCCCAAGTAGACATGGCAGGCTCCACGCAACTGCTGGTAACCACACTTGAATATAGCAGCTACGTGGGCAAGATCGCTGTCGGCCGTCTCACCAGTGGATCTATCAAGAGCGGGCAACCCATCGCCCATATCACGGCTCATGGTGAGCAGAAGCCAGGCAAGATCACGCAAGTCTACACATTTCGTGATCTGCAGCGCTTTGAACAAGGCGAAGTTCGCGCGGGCAACATCGTGGCTGTTACCGGAATCCCCGATGTGGGGATAGGTGATACCCTGGCCGATCTGGATGATCCACGGCCGTTGCCGCCCATCACGGTAGAAGAACCCACCGTGCGCATGACCTTTGGCGTCAACGACAGCCCTTTTGCCGGGCGTGAAGGCAAATTTCTGACCAGCCGCCAGATCCGTGAACGGCTACTGCGTGAACTGGAAGGAAATGTCGCATTGCGCGTAGCGGAAACAGACAAAGCAGGTGAGTTTCTTGTTTCCGGCCGGGGCGAATTACACCTGGCCATTCTTATTGAGACGATGCGCCGCGAGGGGTACGAGTTTTGGATCAGCCGACCTGAAGTTATCTTCCGCGATTCTCCTCAGGGTGTTTTGGAGCCGGTAGAAGAACTATTTCTGGAGGTGGATAATGATTACCTGGGCGTTGTGGCCGAGCTTCTCGGCAAGCGGCGCGGCCTTTTGCGTGAGATCAGCTATGGTGAAGATGGTACCGTTTATTGCCAATACCACGTGCCCACGCGCGGCATGTTAGGTTTTCGCCAGCTATTCTTGACCGCAACGCGCGGCGCCGGTATTTACCACACCCTCTTTCACGACTACTTGCCCTATCTCGGCCATATTGATACGCAGGAGCATGGATCCCTCGTTTCGCTGGAAACAGGCAAAGTGGCTGCCTACGCCTTGCAGCATTTAACGCAGCGTGGCACGTTTTTTGTCATGCCAGGCGAGCAGGTCTATGCTGGGCAGGTCGTCGGCCAGCATATCCGCAACGAGGATCTGGTGATCAACGTCTGCCGCACCAAACATCTGACCGGCCATCGCGCCGTACCCACGGCGATCGTGGAAGCCCTATCCACACCCCGTTTGATGTCGCTGGATCAATCTATCGAGTACCTCAGTAGAGATGAACTGCTGGAAGTGACGCCCGACTCCTTGCGTATCCGTAAAAAGGAACTGCGCCATGATTTGCGCATGAAAGCAGAGAAACGGGCGAAAAAACAGTCAACAGTCAACAGATAACAGTCAACGGATAACAGCCAACAGCTATGTAAAGTGAATTGCGAGCAGGATTCGAGGCCGGGGTTACAGATGCGCCGGAGTTGGCGGCGTTTTGCCAAGTTATTTGTCCCTGACAAGACCGTTGATTGTTGGCTGTTGGTTGCGGTACGCGACGGGTCGCTCAGCGACATTGTTAACTGTTGGCTCTTATCGATCGCAGCCGGGCGTATGACGTTTCTTGATCAAGCTTTAGCCCGTACAATGCTCCGTATCCTTCGATAATACGCGATGCGGAGACGAGGCCCATTTGTGCGGCTGTGATGGCATCGGCCGATTGCGCCAGGCCAATCATAAAGCCGCCACAGAAAGCATCTCCGGCGCCCGTGACGTCGACAATACGCGGGTCATTGGCGTGATGGTAAGGATGAAGGTGCACACGCTTCCCATTTTCCTTTTCCATCAAATAAACGCCATCCGCGCCGGCCTTGATCAGTACCAATGGCGCGCCCCACTCACATAAGGTGCTGGCCGCCTGCCACAGATCTACGTCCTGGCCAAACAAGGATCGCACTTCCTGGTCGCTGGGTAAAAAGGCGTCGATGGCCGGCAGTATCCGGCGAATATAGTCGCGTCGCTGGGGCACCATGTACCGTTCTCCGGGATCGACGCTGATCTGCTGCACGCCTTGCCGGCGTAGCTCAGCGGGGATGTGTAGATGGGTGGCCAGGGGCAGAGGTGAGAGATTGACGGCCGTCGCCTGTGCAAAAGAAGCTGGCCAATCACCGGGACGTAATGTCAGCGGTTCGTATACCTGCGGATCATCTTGCTGCGGCGTGCTATGTATATAGTCGCGCAGCGCGTCCGGCAGCGGCACGCCGGCACGGGCATAATGCAGCGACGGTTCCGTATCGTCACGCCGCCCATCCGGCAAATAAGCGTAGAACGTGCGGTGATCCTGGTCGCCGTCAACGGCGATCAGTCCACGTGTGTCCAGACCCAGTTCGGCCAATGCTCCCAACCAGGACGTGGGATAATTGCGCCCATATCGCGCCCACAGCGCCACCCCATCCACCCACTGCGCCACTCCGGCCGCGGCATAGAGAGCATTGCCTCCCGGCTGCCCGCTAAAAGCTTCGCCCTCTGGGGTGATCAAATAATCAATGCGTAATCCGCCCGCGGCCACAAATTTCATCTTGCTCACTAAGTTTTATTATTTTCCCGGACTGAAATCCTGTTGCACGAGTGGAAGAAATGATGGAGTTTCCGGGAAAACTGTGCTTATGGATTATCTTCTGTGACTGTCACGAATGCGCGAGATGCCGCCACCCCCCTCCGCGCTGCGACCACCACCGAAATCCCGGAAGTAAGGCTCACCCGTAAATTGCGCGCGGTAAGCGGCGAAAAGGATGCCGGGTAAACAGGCCAACAGGGGTGAAAAGCATTCGCGCGTCTTGCCGTCCAAAGGAAATAGAAAATCTACTTCTGAATGTTGCGCCAGAGCGCTCTCGCCAGGGGAGATGATCGCCAGTTGACGGCCAATGGTTTTGGCTGCCGTGGCGATTTCCTGGACGCGATCTTGATCACGCTTCCCGGCGCTGATCAAAATAGTGGGTGTAGAGACATGGCGAGCAAAATATTGCAGGTGGGCCCACTCTTCCATATCTTGCGCGATGGCCGAATCTCCGCTGGCTTCCAGCACCTTGGCCGCGCTGAACTGCGCCGTGCCGTAGTTGGGGCCTGAACCGCAAAAGACGAAACGGTCCTCATCTTGCCACGCTTTCGCTGCCCGCCGCGCTGCGCTGTCATTGGCGGCGATGGTCGCTTCCATCAGATCGGCCATCGCTCCCAATTCGCGGCGCAGTTTATTGGCCTGCGCTTGGCTCACATGCCCGCGCTCCTGGCCTAAATGAATCGCCAGAAGATAGAGCACCAGTTGTGAAGCGATGTAGCTGCGCGATCCAGGGACGATCATACCAGCCAATTCATCCTGCAGCGGCGGTACAGACGTTTCCAGCAACAGATCGGCGACGCCGGCCAGGGGTGCTTTACGATTATTAGTCACAGCCACGGCCGTTGCTCCAGCCCGGCGTCCCAGCTCTAACGCCTCAATTGTGCGGCTCACTTGCCCACTGACGGAGATCCCCAACAGCAGGTT
>JAACFF010000055.1 GCA_009937635.1 Chloroflexota bacterium | reverse complement strand
AGAGAATTGGTACTCACAGAAGAGTAATTCCGACTGATTTCCATTGTGTCTCTCTCGAGAGATGTGAATTTTCCGCTTTATTACGTATTTACCCCTTTTCAATCCCCTCCATTTGTCCTTTTCGAATCATATTCATCACTTCATAGCCTTGAATCGTTTTACAGGCGGTTGCATATGAGCCGAAGCCTAATCCTGGTCGAATCTGCCACTTCATGAATCGGTTCCTTGTCTCCTTTTGCGCCACCAGGCAATGACCAAAACAGGACCATAGTTGTCTTGGGTGAAGCCGACATCGGGCATGGCGATACAGTCGCTGGGTTCCAAGTGGAGCTCGTTGAGGGCAAACCAGTCGCCCTCATCACAAAGCAAACGATTGCGCGCTGTACGAAAGACATATTCCCACTCATTTTCTGCAATTTCTGCTTGCAATTGGATGCCGTCAAACTCACCGTCACCCAAGAAGATGACTGTGTTGTTATCAAGGTACTGGTGTCGCTTATGAGATGTACATTGACGATCCCGGTGTCACCCCCGAGTCGGAACTACGGACCTTGATCGCCTTTCCGTTGAAGTAGCTGGCTAGTTTATTAGCGCGCCACTAGCGGTAGAATTATCAATTGCGCCTCCCCCACATTTATGTAAGCAGCCGTTGTTTTGCTGTCACTTCCGCCAGGGCCTTCAACCCGCAGCGAGACGGCGTATGTTCCTTCTGCAGTATAGAAATGGCTGGGGCTGCCACAGTCGGTGCTTGACCCGCCATCGCCGAAATCCCAAGAGCATGTAAGATAATCACCGCTCGATAGATTGGTGAAGTTCACCGCAAGCGGGCCGGTGCCGCCCCTGGGATCGGCGTCAAAGTCTGCAATTACCGCTTCATAAATCGCAATTAGATTGGTGAATGTGACTGAGCCAGGTCCTCCAGAACCATCGATTGCCAACGAGACGGAATAGGTGCCCGGCGTTGCATAGCTGTGTACCGGATTGCCACAGCTCTGCAACGTGTTGCCGTCACCAAAATCCCACTGGCAGGAATCGAAATCGCCGAGAGATAGATTGGTGAAGTTGACCGCCAGCGGCGCTATGCCCTGCTTAGGATCGGCGGAGAAGTTGGCGTTGCCCGCTTCGCCGACTATGATGTAGTCCGCCTTTGTAGCCGTCTGGCTGCCGCCGATCCCGCTGACCATCAGAGAAACTGTGTAGCTGCCGGCCGCTGTATAGACGTGCTCTGGATTAGCGCAGTCGCTGCTACTGCTGCTGTCGCCAAAGTCCCACTGGCAGCTGTCATAGTCACCAGTAGCCAGGTTAGTGAAGGCGACCTGCAAAGGGGCGCTGCCACCGCTGGGCCCACCACTGAAATCGGCCGTCACCGGCAACCCTACCACAATATAACCAGCCTTAACCTTCGTCGCCTCGCCGCCAGAACCGTTAACGGTCAAGCTCACTTGATACGTGCCGGGGGTACTGTACTCATGACTTGGATTTACACAGTCTGTAGAACTGCCGCCATCGCCAAAACTCCAGGTACAAGTATCGAAATCTCCGCTGGACAGGTTTGTGAACTGCGCCAAATATGGCGCTGGGCCAACAGTAGACAGGGCGCTGAAATCGGCCGTAGACGCTTCATAAATCGTAATGTAACTCGCCTCCGTTTTTGTGCCTTCTCCACCGATCCCGCTTACCGTCAAGCTGACAGGAAACACGCCCCCGGCTGAGTAGGTATAATTCACGTTAGGCCCACAATCGCTGCTACTGCCGCCGTCGCCAAAGTCCCAGGCGCAGGTATCATAGTCTCCGCTAGAAGCATTGTTGAAAGTGACCTGCTTTGGCGCTATGCCCGTCGTCGGGTTACCGTTGAAAGCGGCAACGACCGGTACCCCTACTTGAATAGTGTCCGTTTTCGTCAACCCGTCCGCTCCCCCCGGACCGTTAACCGATAGCCTAACAGAATAGGTTCCTGGCGTATGGTAAGTATGGCCCGGGTCATTGCAATCTGTGCTGGTGCTGCTGCCGCCGGGATAGTCGAAGTCCCAGGCACAGCTATTAAAATCTCCCGTTGTCTGGTTGCTGAAACTGACGCTTAATGGCGCAGGGCCGCTCGTTGGGCTACCGCTAAAGGCGACGGCCGTTGCCTCGTGAATCGTAATATAGCCCGCCTTCGTCTCCGTACTGCTGCCCCCGTTTCCACTGACCGTCAGGCTGACGGGGTAAACGCCACCGGCAATGTACTCGTGGTCGACGCTGGCGGCGCAGTCGCTGCTGCTGCCCCCGTCGCCGAAGTTCCAACTGCACGTATCATACGCGCCGCTGGAGCTGTTACTGAAAGTAACGGTGTGTGGCGTTATACCTTCCGTGGTATCGGCGCTAAACGCAGCGACTGCCGGTTCGTAAACGGTGATATAGCCGGATCGGCTCAGAGCATCCGCTCCATAGGAGCCATCAACCGCGAGCTGCACAGAGTAAATTCCCGGCGTATTGTAGGTATGGCTAGGATCATTGCAATCACTGCTGACACTGCTGCCGGCGGGGTAGTCAAAGTCCCAGGCGCAGGTGTCATACCGTCCCGTCGTCTGGTTACTGAAACTGACGCTTAATGGCGCAGGACCACTGGTTGGCGCCCCGTCGAAGGCGGCAGCCGGTATCAACTGCTCCTCCGTCGTGAATGACCAGGTTGGCCCCGTCGTCGTGTTGCTACCATCATCTACCGTTACATACCATTCGTATTCCGTCAAATTATCCAGACCAGACCAGGTTACAGAAGCATTCGTACCTGAGGCCACACCGCTAACCTGGCCTAGCTCCTGGAAAGCGGTCGCACCTGGCATTTCGTAACTTAAAGTGAACTGGCTGTTGGAATCCGTCTCAAACTCATTCCGTGTTGGCGAATAGGTCTTTACGCGGATCTCGTCATTATTCGGCGAGAATTCCAGAATACGCAGCCAACCATCGCCACCATTTGATCGGCTCTGATAATCAGCCACTAATGTGTGCACTGTGTTCCCGTTATAAGTATCTACCCGCTGGCCCTCACCTGATTTGTGCCCGCCATGCATCAGAAATACATTAGGTCTGTCTTTCAATGCATCGTAAATATCTTGACCCTGGCTGCCCCAGGATCCAGGATTGCCGGTGTTGATGAAGTAGTGGGTCACGATAATGGCGCGCCGGTTGCTGTAGGTATTCAGTAAATTATCAACCCAATCCAACACGGCCGTAGGGGTGCCGGCGTATTCGAGACTGATTACGATAAAATCCATTCCGGCCGCAGAGAAAAGTTCGTAATGATTGTCGAAATTCGACCCGTAGTGGCCGCCATAATAGCTACGCCCGCTGAACCTCGCGGAACCAAAATATTGGTTGTAGAGCGCTGTAGAATTGCCGTCTGGATTGCCAAAAGGGGTTTGATCGTGATTCCCGACAGTGATGCTATAGGGAATGCCATCGGACAGCCCCGTCGTCGTTGGATTCTCCAGAAGACTAAAGGCCGCGTCGGCAAATTGCCACTCGGCGGCAACATCGCCATTTTCCACGCAGTCACCCAACTGCATGACATGGGCAATATTCAACGCGTCTTTATTGTCGACGACCCACTGTGTTTGCGCGGCGAATATTGGCGAGGATCTCTCCGCATATTTCTGGGTGTCGGGCATGGCAACGATGGTGAAATCGGAACTCGAGGTCGTCAGCGGACGGCCGTAAAAGGTAACAGTCATCGGGTCTGCTTCGGGATCCGTGACGGTGACTTCTAGTGTGGGAGATGTGGAAACGCCCACGGCCGTATCACCTGGCTGCACCAATACCGGCGCAGAAGGCGTAACATTAATGATGGCGTCGAAAGGTGCACCGGGTACAGGGGATGGGTCGTTTGTAAGGGCTGTGCCGGTCGCTATCTGGCTGGCTGAATCAACAATAACGGCCCCTGCTTCCTCGTCCAACCCCCAACGGCCGAGCAGATGGGGCTGCGGATCGCTCAATTCAGCATTGATATTGGCCCGAATCTCTTGCTCGCTAAGCGCCTTATCCCATATGCGTACCTCATCAATCGCACCGGCGAACTGACCGGCAGGCATGCCCTTCGAGTTCAATGCTGTCGCCAAAGCGGCGTGCTGGATAGAGTCTGAGCGTATGGGCTGATCGACAACTATCTCCGCTTCCATCTTTCCATTGAGAAACAACTGCCATTGGCGTCCATCATAGGTAGCTGCCGCGTGGTTCCATTCACCCGCGACAAGCGGCGTGACGCCCGTAATCGGGTGGTTCTGGCCAGGCGTAACGCCTGCCGCACCCTCCTCCAAGTCGGCCACAAGCACCTTGTCCGATCCGCGGATGCCCAGAAAATAATTCATGTCTGTGGGGCTGTTGTCTCCCTCGCCCCTGCCCTTGGTTAAGAGTGGATAGGCCATAACCCCATCGACGCCCGTATTGACGGTGACGCCGCCCCCATCCCACTTGAACCAAAGCTCCAGCGTAAACATGTCAGCCCCTAAATGGGGCGCAGGGCCAAAAGTCACGTATTGATTAATCCCGTTGAATTGCAGAGCGCCATTATCAGTTGGGGGTTGCAGCAGACCATCTTGTGCGAAAGTCGATCCACCCAGCGAGAGGGTTGCAAGACCCATAAATAGGGAGATTATGAATAAAGATAAACGCCGTAAATTCAACCGTTTCATATTCTCTATCACCTGTATCTATCGGATTCGAGATAGCGTACCTTCTTTCTGTAAAGGCCAGCTTGAGTAAGCCATGGAGTATCCTAAAGGCTAACATAGCAATGGAACCTTACGAGAAGAATTACTTGAACAGATTGCCCAATTTAGCTATTTCTTTGCGACAGGACAAATTGCCGTTACTCTATGATGAGCTTTTTGGCCGGATGGTTAAAGGTGATAGGAGCAAAATAATACGCAGATTGACGCGGATGAACGCTGATAGAGTTGACGGGGCTGTTGATTGGTATGCAAGCATTGGTGACGGGTGCGACGGGATTGCTGGGGCGGCATCTGGTGAATGTTCTGGCGGAGGCCGGGATGCAAGTGCGGGCGCTGGTGCGAGGGAGCAGCGATACGAGCCACTTGGCGAACAGAGGCGTGGAGCTGATTATTGGCGGTGCCGGGGATGGCGAGGCGATAGGGCAGGCTGTGGCGGGGGTGGATTTGGTTTTTCACGTAGCAGGGTATCTGACGGCCAATGCTCCTTTTGGCACGGATGACAATCAAGCGGACGGCGAGTGGCCGGTTTACAAGGCGATCAATGTTGATTTTACGGAGGCGCTGCTGGGGGCAAGTCTGGATGTGGGTGTCGGCCGTTTTGTCTATGTCAGCTCAAGCAGTGTTTATGATGTCGACGCCCCGGTGCCAACGGCCGAAAACGCACCGTTACAGCCGTTTAGCATATACGGCCGTTCCAAACTCATGGCAGAAGAGAAGGTATGCGCTTTCCAGGCCAAGGGGTTGGCCACGACGATCATCAGGCCGCCGATCGTCTATGGGCCTGGCGACCGCTATTTCACGCCTATGGCTTTACGACTAACTAAGCTGCCGGTTCTTCCCTTGATTAACGGGGGGCGGAACCTGATGGATATGGTTTACGTGGGCGATGTGGCGGAGTTGATGTGGCTGGCCAGCGGCAGGGAAACGGCCGTGGGGGAAGCGTATAACGCGGGGCCCGGCCAACCCACGTCTATTCATGATCTGGTGCATGCATACCGGGGCATCACAGGCAGCTTGCGACCTTTTATTGTGCCCGTTTCGCTGCAAGCATCGAGGCGTACGGCATGGTTGTCGCGCCGCCTGGTGAAACCATTCATCGCCGAAGCAGGATCGGCATTGACTCCGCAGGGCTTAACGTTGATGAGCCGCGACCTGCACCTGGACATGGGTAAGGCTGCTCGCGATCTCGGTTTTCAGCCGGGTGTGGATCTTTATGAGGGGTTGGCGTTGACGCTACGCAGTGGCGAGAGGCGAGTGGCAAGTGGCGCGTAGCGTGAGTGTTGACCCGTTGAGCGTGGTAGGGAGAGTTGAGTCTTTGCATGCTATCGGAGAGTATGTTTTGGATGCGGCTGCTCGGGCGGGTCTGGAGAACCGAGCGGCTTATCGTCTGCGCCTGGCGGTGGATGAGATCGCGACGAATGCGATTATGCACGGGTATGAAGCGGCTGATTTCCTGGGCGACCTGTTGGTTACGGCCGAGTTCGACAAATCTAAGCTAACGGTCATCCTGGAAGATAGCAGCCCCGAATTCGACCCGCTGCGTACCCCACCTCCTGAGGACTTGGATGTGGAGCCACAGGAACGGCCGGCCGGTGGTCTAGGGGTTTTCCTCGCGCTTGGAGGCGTGGATGAGTTTCGGCACCAATGGTTGAATAATAAGAACCGCAATATTTTCGTGCAGTTTATCGGTGAAGGAGATTGATGGAATTTCAGATTACAGAAGTTGATGGGGTAACGATCGTTGCCGTGAGTGGAGAGTTGGACGGGCTTACCGCCCCGGCGATGCAGGATGAGATCTTGCCGCTCATCCATCCTGGGTGCAAGATCTTATTGGACATGAGCGGCGTGTCTTATATTTCCAGCGTTGGATTGCGCGCTTTGCTGCTGTTGTACCGCAAAACAGAAGGCAACCAGGGGCATATTGCGCTCAGCGGGTTGTCCGAAATGATCCACGATACGATGTTGATCACCGGATTCCTCGATTTCTTCGAGGCGTACGACACGGTGGAAACAGGGCTGGCGGCCTTGAATTAGGGGCGGCCTTTGTCTGGGCATAAGGAAAACATAAGCTGGCCTTAAAGTTGTGGGCTCTTGATTCTGTTATCCTATCGATGCTCATGTCATATACCTCCTATTGTGCTTAGCGCAAAGAGGGCTGCCCGAAAGGGCAGTCCTTTTTGTTTACGGAGGTATCAAAGATTTCGCAGATTGAAGAAAATTGCTTTAAGATTGCGTTTTCTTCATCGTGGTACGCTAGCACCTGTCTGGAAATAGGACGCGGATAAACGCGGAGAGGATCGTAGAGGCTAAGGATTGGTGATGGGCGCTCACTCATGCTGGCTCTCTGGTAGACCCGATCTCTTTTGGATAACTGACCGGCGGCTCATTCCGAGGTAAAATAACGGAAAAGACTGTGACTAACCGACTACCAGACTACTTGACTACCAGACTAACACCTCCCCATGCAACGCATTGATATCTACCCCACACACCGGCATGGAGATTATCTTTTACGCGCCGGACGGCCGATCCCTTTTGGGGCAAGTATGGTTCCCGGGGGCATCAATTTTGCGGTTTTCTCACGCTACGCTACTTCCTGTACATTGATCTTGTTTAAAAAAGGGTCTAACACACCGCTGGTGGAGATCCCATTCCCCGACCCATTCCACATAGGCAATGTTTACGCCATGGTCGTGTTCGATCTCGACTATGAGAATATCGAGTATGGCTATCGCATGGATGGGCCGTACCAGCCACACCTGGGCCACCATTTCGACACGGCTACGGTTCTGCTGGACCCCTATGCCAGGCTGATCAGCGGGCGGGAAAAGTGGGGCGAAGCGCCTGATTCGGACAATCGTTTCCAACACCGGGCGATGGTGGTGCAGGACGATTTTGACTGGATCGCCGACCGCCCATTGGAAACGCCTTTGGAAGATCTGATCATCTACGAGATGCACGTGCGCGGTTTGACGCGCCATCCTTCCTCGGGCGTTAAATACCCTGGCACTTTCGCCGGCGTGCGTGAAAAGATCCCTTATCTGAAGGAGCTAGGCATCAATTGTGTGGAATTGATGCCCATTCACGAGTTCGACGAATTTGACAACAAGTTCAAGAACCCGGATACGGGTGAAAGACTGCTGAACTATTGGGGGTATAGCACCATTGGCTTTTTTGCGCCTAAGGCGGGTTATGCGGCGACGGGGCAGTTGGGCATGCAGGTGGATGAGCTAAAAGCCTTGGTGAAAGAGCTGCACCGCAACGGCATCGAGGTGATCCTCGACGTCGTGTTCAACCACACAGGGGAGGGGGAAGAGAACGACGCGACGATCAGTTTTCGCGGGCTGGACAATAAGACTTATTACATGTTGCAACCGGACGGCCGTTACCAGAATTTCAGCGGCTGCGGCAATACGATGAACTGCAATAATCCGGTGGTGCGCAATATGGTCCTGGACAGCCTTCGTTATTGGGCGGCGGAATATCATATTGACGGCTTCCGTTTCGACCTGGCTTCGATCATGGGACGAGATGCCTTCGGCCAACCATTGGCCAATCCACCCCTGCTGGAAGCGCTGGCCTATGATCCGATATTGGGCAAGTGCAAACTGATCGCCGAGGCCTGGGATGCGGGAGGCCTTTACCAGGTGGGCTCTTTTCCGGCCTACGAACGGTGGTCGGAGTGGAATGACCAGTACCGCGACACGCTGCGCAGATTTTTGAAGGGGGACATGGGGCAGGTGCGTGACATCGCCTTGTTGATCCAGGGCGCGCCCAATATGTATGCAGACCGCGGGCCGACGGCGTCGATCAATTTTATCACCGCCCACGACGGCTTCACGCTGGCGGATCTATTTTCCTATAACGAGAAGCATAACCGGGCCAACGGCGAAGAGAATCGGGACGGGCACAGCCATAATTATAGCTGGAACTGCGGTCACGAAGGAGCCAGTGACGATCTAGAGATCCAGACATTGCGCCGGCAGTTGATGAAAAATGGCATCGCTATTTTGCTGGTCAGCCAGGGCGTGCCCATGATCTTGATGGGCGACGAGGTGGCGCATACGAAGCAGGGCAATAACAATACGTACTGCCAGGATAATGAGCTGAGCTGGTTCGACTGGTCGCAACTGGAGAGCGAGGCGGATATGTTCACCTTTGTGAAGCATTGTATCAGCTTCCGCAAACAGCATCGCGTGCTGCGTAACCGCTTTTACTTTCAGCAGCGAGACGCCATAAACAGCGGCTACCCGGACATTTCCTGGCATGGGGCAAAAGCGTGGAAACCGGACTGGTCAGATAACAGCCGCACGCTCAGTTTCATGCTTTGTGGCGAGCATGTGCCGGCCGGAAAGGAGCCCGACAACTATATTTACGTGGCCATGAATATGCACTGGGAAAACCATACGTTCCAATTGCCGCGCTTGCCTAAGGAACGACAATGGCATCTATTTATGGATACGAGTTTGCCTTCTGGGAACGAGATTTGTGAGCCCGGACAAGAACGCCTTTTGAGCGACCAGAATCAGGTTCTCTCGGGCGCGCGCTCAGTCATTATTTTGGTCGGCCGTTAAGTTACTATTGAAAACCTCAGAGCTCTTGATGCGTTTACTCCAGCAACCTTTTCAAGTAGACCTCTGAAGTTTGATCTGAACGTAAAACTATGTCAACACCCTACGTCCATCTGCTCATCATCAACAAAGAGAAGCATGACTTAACAGCGCTTGGCGAAGCGCTGCAAGAGCTGGCTGTTTATGAGGTAACCATGGCCGGCAGCCTAAGCGAAGGGGAACAGTTGGTTCGGGCAAAGCGCTTCGATATCGTGCTGGTGGACGTTGGTCTGGAGCAAGAAGCTTTGGCGCAGTTTCTGGAACAGTCGCCGGATCCTGTTTTGGTGGCCGGTCACGTCGAACAGATCCCGCTGCTTACACAAACTGTGCAGAACAGTGCGAATGATTATTTGCTGCTGCCGGCAAATGCCACGCTCTTGCAGGCTCGTCTTAGGCCGCATTTGCGGGAGAAACGCCGGCGAGAGCAGGCGCAAACGGCCGTGCGTGATCTTAACGAGGTCGAAAAATTGGCGGATGATTTGCGGCTGACCATCTTACCCTTGGGTATCGCTTTGTCGGCGGAAAGGGATTGGGAGCGGCTGGTCGAACGTTTTGTGGTGACGGCCATGGATCTTTGTAACGCCGACGCCGGTTCGTTCTTCATGCGCACGGAAGATAACAAGTTACGTTACGCGGTGATGCGCACAAAATCATTGGGCCAAGCGTACGGCGGAACGACCGGCCAGGCAGTTCCTTATGCCGATCTGCCGCTTTATGGTGAAGATGGGCAACCCGATCTGATAAATGTGGCTACGTACGCAGCACACGAAGGATCGTTGAGCAATATCGACGATATCTATGACAAAAGCACGTTTGATTTTTCGGGCACACATCGTTTTGACGAGCGCAACAAGTATCGCACTATCTCTTGCCTGACGGTACCTCTGCGCAACAAGGATGTGATCGGCGTGCTGCAATTACGGAATGCCATGGATCCCGAAACGGGCGAGGTGGTTCCTTTTGGCGCGTACCACGAATTGGTGGCCGAATCGGTGGCTTCGCAAGCATCGGTGGCTCTGATTAACCGGCAGTTACGCCAGCGGGAGGGATCGCTGCTGCGTTACAAACGGGAACTGCAGATCGGCCGTGAGATTCAAGCAGGCTTTTTCCCGACAGCATTACCGCAACCGCCGGGCTGGGAGCTGACGGCGCGCTTCCAGCCGGCCAGGGAGGTCGCCGGAGATTTTTACGACGCGTTTGCCGTGCCCTACGGTAAGATCGGGCTGGTGATCGCCGATGTCTGTGACAAGGGAGTCGTTGCCGCTTTGTTCATGGCCTTGCTGCGCAGCTTGCTGCGCGCCTTCACGAAGCAGCATTATTATTTGCGGGCGCAGTACAGCGAGATGGCAGCGGGTGAGGGGGATGGCGCAGGATCACGGCCGTTCCCGCCTATTGACAAGCATGTTCTACTGGATACGGTGCGCCTGACGAATGGCTATATCGGCAACAATCACGCCAATACGCATATATTCGCTACCCTCTTCTTTGCCATTCTCGATCCGGGCTCGGGAGAAATGCTGTATGTCAACTGCGGGCATATTCCACCGGTACTGCAGAAAGCGGATGGAACCGTAAAGCGCTTGATGCCTACCGGCCCGGCCATCGGGCTGCTGCCGGATGCCCAATACGCGGTGCAGAAGGCGCAGTTGGGACCGGGAGATACGCTGCTGGCTTATACGGACGGCGTTACGGAAGCGCGGGACCCGCAGAGGAAGTTGTTTGGGGAAAAGCGGCTGTTGCCGCTGGTGGCTGAATATGCGCGACATTCGGCCGTGGATCTGCTAGATGCGATTGAAGCGGCAGTGCGGGAATATGCGGGTGGGGCGTCGCCGGGTGATGATGTGGCAATGTTGGCGCTGAAGCGGATTGCTTAACAGCATCACCGGCCACTGCTTTCGCCAAAATTGGGTACTTGCTCAGCCAGAAAGCCATCCACTATAGCGTCATAGGTCTCATAATCGGTCACGATATCGACCGCATGGCTGGAACCCCACTGATTAATGTGTAATTCCGTCGTGACCTGGTTGCTGTTGGCAAAAATCGCTTCTGAATGAGAGGAAGGGGTGAAGCCATCGGTGGAGGAGTGGACCAGCAAAACCGGCGCCGTCGCCCCGGCGACCGCCATACTGGGTGAGACCTCGTCCACATCAAAGCCGGCGCGCAGTTCCGAAATGAAAAAAGCAGTGGGCACGAACGCGCTCGTCCAGGATCCAAACTGTTCCAGAGCCTGATGAGCCACGATCGTACGCAGGTCCTGATAGGGCGAATCAGCCAGGACAAAAGCGACATCCGGCGTCAAAGGCAACATTTGCAGCGCCGTGGCCGCCCCATAGGAAACGCCTGCCAGACCTACCTGGGATGGCGCCAATTGGCTCCGCTCCAGAAGCCATTCGTAAGCAGCCTGTCCATCCTCTTTTTCATGAAAGCCATAGGTGTGGTAGGCATCCGTGCTAACGCCATGGCCGCGCGCGTCATAAGCCAGCAAATGACAGCCGCGTTCCCAGAACAGCGGCGCGTATTGCATCACACCATATCTTGTGCCGGTATAGCCGTGCAGCATCAGCACGGCACAGTCACCATTCTGATCATTTACATAGAACGACCCGGACAGAGTCACATCGCCGGCGTCGATACTCACTTCCTCTGGTGAAGGCAAAGAAAAATTATCCGGGACATCCATCTGACTAGTAATATCGCGCAACTGCTCCTGACCATTGGCCAGATCGTGCGTTTCTCTGTCAATCAGCAGGTTGGAAAAATAGAAGCTGCCCAAAAGAAGAACCGCCAGTAAAATAACGACGACGATGCCGATGATCCAGACCAGCTTCGATTTCATTCAAGCCCTTCCTCAGACCCGGCAGATTTATGCAGAAGATCCTTAACTCGCATAGTGCCAAGATCAATCTCTTGTTCAGGCCGATTGTACAACATTCTGCCAAACTCAATAATGCTAAACGCCTGCTAAACCACCGATTTGCGCCGGCGGAACAGCAGCGTAGGCGCGGCAATCCCCAGCGCCAGAGCAGCCAACATGAATGCCGTCATCAGCAGATTGGGGATTACCCCTTGCAGAATTACCAGGTCAATTGGGCTAACGGTGCCAATGTTGATGATGTCTGTAATCTGCAAGATGTCCAGCATGGCTCTATAGGCAAATATGCCGGGGAACATGGGAATGACGCCGCTGACCGTGAAAACGATCGTCGGCATAATGTAGGCAAGGGTAGCCAAATCGGCGGCCTTGATATTGATGTTTTGGGTTTGAAGCGGCGGAGATTATCTGAGCTCAAGATTTCTTGCAACACATTCTTTGATTTGCATTGCTAGCCAATCTTGATCTACCGGCAGTTTCTTTACCCTAATGCCACAAGCGTTATACACAGCGTTCACAATTGCCGGAAGTACTGGCATAGTTGAAATCTCTCCTACACCCTTACCCCCGTAAGGTCCCTCCGCAGTCGGATGTTCGACAATGATGACTTTGATTTCTTCTGGAACATGCTTGATTGAAGGCATCCGGTAGCGGGCCAGGTGGTCGGTGAAGATGATCCCATCCTTCACGATGAATTCTTCCGTCAAAGCATGACCGATCCCCATAATGATCCCACCTTCAACCTGCCCTTGCAGCCCTAAGGGGTTAATTGCTTTGCCCACATCAGTTGCCCCAACAGCCCTGACCACTTCCACCTCTCCCGTTTCCAGGTCCACTTCTACCTCGACCGCCTGGGCAGCAAAAGAGTAGGCAAAATGTTTGTCGCCGTTTTGACCCAAGGGAAAAGTCTTCGGTGCCCAATATTCATAGTGCGCCTTGGGCTCACGGCCGTCTTTCTTGATTAACTTTGAGACCCTCTCAAACGGCACCGTCTGTCCATTCACCTGGGCTAATCCTTCAATAAAGCGGATATCGTCTGGTGGGACATCGTACGCTTCCGACAAAGTCGCTAGCATCGCCTCTTTCAACGTTCTAGCCGCATGTTTGACCGCATTGCCCGAGATATACGTTTGTCGCGAGCCGGTCGTAGGCCCGCCATCAGGGGTCAAATCAGTGTCTGAGAGTAACACGTTTACGTTGCCAATGGGCATCCCCAATTCTTGCGCGGTGACCATCTGTAAAACGGTCACCAATCCCTGCCCGATTTCTGCCGATGAAATGCGAGCTTCGGCCGTACCATCACTCAACAGTTCCACTTCAGCAGTGGCCTTATCCGGTGCGCCTTCCCCCAGGCCCGTATTTTTAAAGGCCACTGAAAACCCCCAGGCGCGCCGTTTTGGGGGCTGTCCCTCGACCATCCGCGATCCAAATGGGTTTTCCCCATTGGTAAATTCTTTCAGCGCATCTTCCGTACGATCGATGCACTCCAAGAGCCCCACACTCTCCGTCAAATACTGTCCGGTATTAGTGGTTGAATCTGGCCGCAAAGCGTTTATCCGCCGCAATTCTATCGGATCCAGGTTCATTTTCTCAGCAATCTGATCCATCATGGCTTCAATCGCAAAAGCCGCTTGCAGTGCTCCAAACCCCCGAAAAGCGCCAGATGGCGGGTTATTGGTATACATTGCATAGCAGTCAATTTTGACATTGGGCACAATGTATGGTCCGGTAGAGTGTGTCGTTGCCCGCCCCATGACTTTGGTGCCCAGGGATGCATACGCCCCCGTGTCACCATACAATTCGGTTTGGGCCGCCATCATCTGCCCATCGTTCTTCAGCCCGATTTTGACCCTGATCTGCGTGGCATGACGTTTGGGATGAACCAGCAAACTTTCATGCCGATCATAGAGAATCTTCACCGGTTTCCCAGTGGCTCTGGCCAACATCGCCGCGTGAATTTGCCCGGCGATGTCTTCCTTGCCACCAAAACCCCCGCCAATTAACGGGCCTCTTACGCGCACCTGGCTTTGCGGCATGTCCAATGCTGCTGCCACTTGTTCACAATCCGCATATGGGATTTGCGACCCCACGTAAATCTCAATCCGCTCATCCTCGATCAAGCGCGCAATGCTGCATTCAGGCTCCATAAAAGCATGTTCGTAGGTAGGTGTATGAAACGTGTCCTCAAAGATAACATCCGCCTGCTGAAAACCTAGTTCTATATCGCCCTTGTTCACCTTGATATGCTTGAGCAGATTTCCGTCCTCATGCACTTGGGGAGCGTCTGGCAATTTGGCCGCTACCGGGTCAGTGACAACCGGCAAAGGTTGGTATTCAACCTCGATCAAGTCCAGCGCGTTTTTGGCGATTGCCAGGTTATCCGCAGCAATGATCGCCACTGCATCCCCTACATAACGAACTTTTTCTCCCACGCCCACCAAAGCAGGCCAATCCTGGAAAACGAGTCCATGATTGACCCTTCCCGGAATATCTGCGGCGGTTAGCACAGCCTGAACGCCGGGCAAATTCTCAGCGTGCAAGATATCTATTTTCTTCACCACCCCATGGGCGATCCCGGCCCGCAGCGTCGCGCCATGCAGCATCCCAGGAAAACTGATGTCATCGGTATACACTGCTTTTCCATTCGCCTTTTCTCTTGCTTCAGGCCGTTTCACCACTTGACCGATCACTTCTAGGTCACCTTCAAAATCAAATGATGGGTATTTGATGGGCGTTCCGTGGTTAATATAGTCTGCAGCCGCTTGAATGGCATTAATAATTGCCGGATACGCGCCACAGCGGCAAAGGGTATCATTCAAGGCATATTCAATATCTTCTTTGGAAGGGTCTGGAATTTCATCCAGCAAAGCCGCCGCAGTCATGATTTGTCCAGGCGTGCAAAATCCACATTGGGTCGCTCCATGCTTGATGAATGCTTCTTGCAGTGGGTGCAGCGCACCATTTTGGGCTAGCCCTTCGATCGATATAACTCGCTTCCCCTGAGCTTTTTGGGCTGGATAATTACACGATAACACCGGTAAGCCATCAACATTAACCGTACACACGCCGCATTCTGACTCATTACAGCTTATCTTTGTGCCAGTGAGCCCTAAGCGGTAGCGCAATACATCGGCCAGCATCTCCCCAGGCGCGATCTCTACTTCCTTCTCTTCGCCATTTACCCAAAATGATATGTTCATGGTTTTCTCCTGGTCAAGCCTGACTCTGGTCTCTACTTCTGGCAACGGCCGTTTGCATCACCCTGCGCAGCAAGACCGGCAGCAGCGTATGCCGGTATGCTTTTGTTGCCCGATGGGCGCTGGTTCTCATGCTTACTTCTGCATCTAAGGCGTGGCAAGCCGCTTCAAAGGACTGATCATTGTATATTTCGCCCTTCAATACCGCCTCAGTTTCGCTGGCTCTGAAGGGGCGTGGGCCGGCCGGGCCGCATGCAATGCGGACATCAGCCAACTGGTCGTCAGCATCACCTTTCACCCAGGCAGCCATATTCAAAATGGCGATGGCCACACCTTGCGGACGCATGATGCGATGGAACGCCGAGGCCTCGCGCTCGCCGCTTTGCTGAAAGCGGAAAGCAACCACAATTTCCTTCTTGCGATCGAAGGTCACTTTTCCAGGGCCAACAAAAATATCAACCAAAGGCTCCCAGCGTGCGCCACCAAAAGAAGCAATCTGAACCTTGGCATCCAAAGCCAGGAGGGCAATGGTGCCATCTCCCGCGGGAAGAGAATGCGCCACATTCCCGCCAAGTGTGGCCACATTTCTCACCTGTGGGCCGCCGATTAAGCCACAACCCTCCACAAGACATTGCGCATGTTTTTGTAAAAGTGGGTTGGTGATAATCTGTCTGTGGGTAGCTGCTGCACCGATAATGATGTGATCATCCACCACCTCAATCCCGGTCATTTCCGCAACGGCCGATACATCCACCAATAAATCGACATCAGGGTGCCGGCCTTGTTGCATATCTAGCAACAAATCTGTTCCACCGGCAATCACAGCCGATGTTCCAGAGTTCTTTGCAAGAATGCTGATTGCTTGTTCAATATTTTTAGGTTGAAGATAATCCCGATAGATACTCAAATTCACCTCTTTCTCACACTAAGAACTGTTAAATTTACCCCAGGCCCATCGGTCACATCCTATCCAAAACTGCTGTGGCCTCGTACGGCGCAGCGGGAATTGCCGGCTAGTTCCTGTGAACCTTCACCACCTGCTTCTCGGTCGGAACTGCCAACCCTATACTGCGGATCACCTTCAGCCCGCGTTCCTCAAACTGATCCCGCACCGCGATTTCCAGTTCGCGATCCTTGTGTGGGATATCGTAAACGGCAAGGTGATCGTCCGCATTCATGATGTCGTGCGGCTCTGATCCATCCCATTCTTTCATCACCGGCAAGCAGAAGAAGCGCAGCTTTCCCACTTGCACGTTATCCTGAGAGCCGAACTGGTCACCCAGTATCACAACCGGAAGCGTCGGCCCGCTATTGACTTGAAGCACTTCATAGCACTTGTAGTGATCAAGAGTCTCGGGGAATACACTCCCCTCATCGCTCGTCTTCTGGGTTGGTACCAGGAGGAATCTCGGTTTCCCAATGTCGACGCTGTGCTGGCCAAACTGATTAATAAAACGAACTGTGCGCCGCGGTTCCGGCTGTTCCTGGATGATCGCATACCAGGTAAGGTGCCGGTTGGCATCCTTGATGTCCACCTGAGCATTGTGGTGAACCTTACGGGTCGGATTTGCAAAATAGCGCAGAGACTCAAGCCTCGCCTCTTTCGGAGTGGCATCAAACTGGTCGGTCAGGCGAACATGGAAGTCCACTTCGACTTTATCCACCTCGTAGACTTTGAAGTGATCCAATCCTTCGGGAGACGGGTCGGGCTCCCTCACGATTTCGCGCTCGCGGATCTGTTCCACATCAATACTCTCCACCTGATCGCCAACTTTCCCCGCGGTGTAGACCGCGGTCACGTCGAGGCTGTGGCTGCTTTCAATGACCAGAAAACCCTCCACGCCATGTATGAATGGGCCAAAGGCCACCGTTATCCGGTCGCAATCCCACCTGGTAGCGTAATTGGGCTTCAACGTATCCTCAATAAATTTAGAGGGTTCCGCTAGGACGAGTTTCACACGAAAATGAGCCGTCTCCATACTTGGGTTGTGGATGTTGACTGCTGTCTGATACATTCCGGGAAGAACCGAGCTGGATGTCTGGCTCGTCCCAGGAATGTCTGCTGTGCAGATAACTTTCACTGCGTACTGGTAAAAATACTTTGTACCTTCTTTCATTGCGTTACTCCTTTCAGATATTTCAGGGCCGTTACGCGATACTAAATGCTAACACAAACAAAAAAAGAAAATCGTAGCCTATCTCCCGTACACATTTGCTGATAAACAAGATTTGAATAAGTAGAACCTAGAGGGCCTGGGGTATGCCCGTTAGAATAATCTAGCGGTCGATGCGCTTGTTGAGATTTCGGTCTCTTCACGTAAGATCAGGTAACAAAGACGACTTACTTGAGAACCTGGCTGATTCGGATACGGTGAAAGTGCCAGAACCAAGCTAGCTGGGAAGAAGTTCTTTAGAGATGATAGCCCTTTCAAAGGCTTAGTCGATTAAAATATTTGGATTATCATCATAAAACAAAATCTTAATATTTTCAAGCACGATATGAGTTGCTTAATACAATTTGCATAAGTCTTCGGGAGAATGCCGCGTAGAAATACCCGTTCCGGGACCAACATGCTCCCAAACATTTCCAGGAAACCGGCCACCCGATCATGAAATCCTTGGAAGAGGATTTGATCCACAGTTGTCGGTAGTGTTACATTGATGAGGTACTGTTGGATTCGTCATCATAAGGTAATTCTGTTTTCAACAAAGGTTTTTGAAAGCTCTCTAAGAATGGAACATAGCCCTTGAACCACATCCCGGAACAACATATCCACTTCTGCAAGACGAAAGATGGAGTCAGCATCGCTTATGCTGCGGTAGGTCAAGGAGCAACGCTCGTAAAAGCAGCAAACTGGCTCAGCCATCTTGAGTACGATTGGACGAGCCCGGTCTGGCGCCATTGGTTGGAAGGGCTGTCCAGACACCACCGCTTCTTCCGCTACGACGAGAGGGGCTGTGGTTTATCTGACTGGGATATCGATGATTTCTCCCTCGATGCCTGGGTCCAGGATTTGGAAGCGGTGGTCGACGCGGCTGGCCTCGATCGTTTTCCCCTTATGGGTATTTCTCAGGGAGGACCCATAGCCATCACCTACGCTGCGCGCCATCCAGAAAAGGTGACCCATCTCATTCTACATGGCACCTATGCTCTGGGACGGCTACGTCGCGAACCAAGTGCAGAGCAGCTGCGAGAAATCGAGATGTTTAACGAATTGATCGCTCTTGGCTGGGGAAAATCCAACCCAGCTTTCCGGCAAGTCTTCACAACTATGTTCATGCCCGAAGCTTCTGGGGAGCAACTGCATTGGTTCAACGAACTGCAGCGCGTTTCAAGCACGCCGGAAAACGCGGTCAGGATCCGCAAGACTTTCGCAAGCATCGACGTAACTGATCTTGCGTCCAAAATTGAAATTCCGACATTGATTTTCCATCCCAAAAATGATGCCATCGTTCCTTTTGAGCAAGGCCGTTTTATGGCCACATTGATAACCGGCTCGCGCTTTGTACCTCTGGAGAGCAACAATCATATCTTGCTGGCGGACGAACCTGCCTGGGAGCAGTTCCTCGAAGAAGTCTATGAATTCCTGGGTGTAGCCAGCGGGCCAGCAGACACGAAAGTGGATCTACCTGACTATGCGGATCTTACCCTTCGGGAGCGCGAAGTTTTGGAGTTGTTGGCTCGCGGTTACCGCAACCACGATATTGCCCAGGAGTTAGTATTAACGCCGAAGACAGTGCGCAACTATATATCGATTATTTTCGGCAAGTTGGGCGTACATAGCCGGGGGGAAGCCATCGTGCGCGCCAGAGAAGCTGGTTTCGGCCGCGACTCGACCTGATTCAACCGCGGAGCTGCTGCCAACATCAGGACATTTTCAGGACGCCTGCCCCTATTCCCCGGGACAGTTCATCTCATATAGTTAGTCCAACGCAATGGTCAATGAGGTGAAACGTCATGAAAAGACGCGAGATGCTCCCCCTGTTCTTCATAAATTTCATCGTCTATTTCGTCGGTACGGGTCTTTTGCCGGTGTTGCCGCTTTTTGCTTCCCAGTTTGGGATTACATCGACTGGCATTGGCCTTTACATAGCTTTCATATTCGCTGCCATTACACTGGGTACACTGTTTACCGGTCGCATCGCCTACCGTTTCTCGCCCAGGGGTATTTTCTTGGCTGCAGGCTTTCTTGGTATACCGGCTTTGGCACTGCTTGGTCGAAGTACATCGTTTTGGCAAGCTATCCTGCTGACGGCCGTCATATGGTTCCTGGGTGGGGTAGGCACGGCCCTGGTCAATGTGCAAGCAGGGCAGTACGCGGCGAGAAATCAGAGAGGGCGATCATTCGGGCTCATGTTCCTCGCATTGCCTGCAGCGTCACTAATCTCAGGGATGACCATTGGTAGGTTAGTGGAATGGCAAAGCTACCGCTTCATGTTTGACGTGTTGTCTGTCATTTGGGCGACCTGGATAGTCTGGAGCATGCTTCTACCCAGCGATAGGCCAGAACAACGCCCTACGCCTATACCGGCAGTTGCAGACAGTGGGCACTCAAAATTCGGTGTCATGTTTTACTTACTCGTCGCCACGACGCTGCTCTCTGCCACGACCTTCTACCTCACCAGGTTGGGCACTACTTTTTCGTTGTCGGCTCTTGGCTTCTCTCCCAGCGCGATTTCCAGCACAACATCCGTGGGCGGATTAATAGCCATCCCGGCCACCTATCTGATCAGCGCCTTATCCGACCGGCTGAGCCGCAAACACATCATAACAGTAGGGTATGTTTTTGCTGTAGGTGCGACTGTTACCATGAGCACGGCAGATCAATTGTGGCAATTTTGGCTCGCGACCAGTTTATTGTACATGTCTCGAAGCATCAATGGCTCTGTTGCTCCAGCTTTGGCCACGGATCTGCTCACACGAGAGAATCTTGTCCGGGGAATACCCTATCTTAGCGCGGCGAACTGGATGGCCGCCATTTTCGGATCGGCGATTGCTGGAATCGGGATAGACAGCCTGGGACAGGTGAACCTGTTTCTGTTGGCCGCTGGCTTAGCCGCTATGGCGGCTGTACTCATGACACTATCTTCCTTGCCCCACCACCACCAGGTGCAGCCGCTATCCAACCCGCAGCCAGGTAGATGATTTAAAGCGTCAAATCCATCGATTAGACTGTTTGTGGCAGCGCCCTTGTGGCCTTTGTCTAAGATCGGTGCAGGGCCCGATCACGCAGGCCCAAATCCAACGAAACTGTCACCAACTGCCAGACGGCCGTCCCTGCCAGGATGTACAAAATCCAATCGATCGGTACTCTGTATCGCGGCATATAGGCGACGAAATAGTATATCAGCGGGTAGGTTGCCAGCGGGATCAAGAACGCTCTGCATATCAAGCTGTCCATCAGCGGGGGGACTGGCGGTAAATGCGCCGTCGGTCCGCTGGGGATGATAAAAGTGTTCGCAAATTCCCCGGTCTTCGTCAGAGAGATTGCAATCGCTCCCAGCTCCCGGTCGCTGGTGGGCACCAGAACCCTGCGGTTGAGTTGGTTCAGTTGGTCGACGCGTATCGCTAACGATAGCAGGAAGATCAGCGTGAAATACCGCCACGCCGAACCGGCAATCCAATCCATGATTGCGTCTCCTTGTGCTCCACCCACATTATAGCATGGCAATCTATGCAATAGACTCAAAGAAAGTGCTGTGTTGCAAAGAATATCGCTAAATTCAGATAAGCAGGGAGGGGCGAGTGGCGAGTAGCGGATTTGTCTCACGTGTTGTCTGGGTTTGCTATAAAATGGGGGTGTATGGACGGCCGCACTAGCGCCTGGCGCAGAAAGTTGACTATCGCTGTAAAACAATATGGAAGGCTGGTTGTTTGCCTGTTTCATTCACCGCGCATGCAAGAGAGGGTGTAAGATGCGCGACACGGCCGTCATACTCAAGGAAGGTGACCATGATCCGCCTATGTCGTGATAGCGAGGCTGAGGCAATCTATTCGATTATCAATGACGCTGCCGAAGCATACAAAGGCATCATCCCCCAGGACCGTTGGCAAGAGCCATACATGTCCAAAGAAGAACTTCAAGAAGAAATGAATGCGGACGTCACGTTCTGGGGGTACGAAGAAGACGGCGAGCTGCTTGGCGTCATGGGCATTCAACCGGTCCAGGACGTAACCCTCATCCGCCACGCCTATGTTCGTCCTGCCCACCAGGGTCAGGGAATAGGCGGAATGTTGCTCGCCGCGCTTCGCCGACAAACCACCCGCCCGATATTGGTCGGCACCTGGGCCAATGCCGCCTGGGCGATCCGCTTCTATGTGAAGCACGGCTTTCGATTACTCTCCCCGGAAGAGAAGGACCGCTTGCTGCGCAACTACTGGTCTATCCCCGAGCGTCAGATTGAGACTTCTGTCGTTTTAGCAGATAGCAAGTGGCCCCACGCTGTTTCACGACCGTAGTTAACAAACGCACCCTACGTGGCCTTGCCCTTGAGCCTATAACCTAACAGGAGGTTTATCGATGATCCGCCCAACCTTCGTACTGCTTGTTCTGCTTGCACTGACCCTCACTACAATGAGTTGGAAGGCAGCATCCCTCCAGAACTATCCAACCTATCCTCCTTAAGAAAGTTGGATTTGGATGGCAATAGCCTCAGTGGGCAGATCCCTTCGCAGTTTGGCAACCTGCAGGCCTTAGAAGCGCTTCTGCTTCGGGGGAATGAGCTGTCCGGACCGATCCCCCCTGAGCTTGGACGGCTTGGCAATTTAAGGGTTTTGTTCCTTAGCAACAACAATTTCAATGGCGCCATACGCTAACCACACCCTTGGATTTGGCCAAGTTGCCGGCATCATAAATTTGGACTTGACACAATAAATATAGTTAACTATAATATTTGTGTGTACACAAGAATTTAATTATGAAAGAATTGCCGCTCCGCGAACGAAAATACGCCGCCACCAAAGCTGCCCTCCTTTACGCTGTGCTGGCCCGGCTGAAGGATCAGACGCTAGAATCGATTTCGGTCAAAGAAGTTTGCCGCGAAGTACAGGTCTCCGAGACCACCTTCTTCAACTACTTCGCCTCCAAACACGCGGTCATCTTCTACCTGGTGAATATATGGAGCATTACCGCCGGCTGGGAGATGCAGCATACGCTGGCCCAAGGTGGAGGCCACCTGGACGCCATCTGCACACTGTTTGACCTGACCGCGGAGCAAATCGTCCAGACGCCCGGAGTGATGGGCGAAATTGTAGCCTGGCAGACGCGGAAGCGGGATAGGGTCGCTTTCACCCCTTTGACGCGCGCCGAGTATGCGCTGCACTTCCCGGACAAAGCAGGCATCGAGCGGCTGGAAGCACAGGGCGTTGACCAACTGCTTGGCGCCCAACTGCATGCCGCGCTCCAGGCCGGCGAACTGGCGGCGGACACTGACCTGCCAGCGCTTGCATTGGCCCTGCTGGCCATCTTCTTCGTCACGCCGATTTTGCTTCAGCAGGAAGCGGATGCGGATGTAAAGGATGCCTTTCGCCGCCAACTCCAATTGGTCGGTATGCCGGCGTGTAGATCCTGGTAGAAGCTTATAACGCATTACTCCTCTCGGTTTGCGCTTGATTGCCGGGATATTAAAAGCAGCGCGCAGCGCCAAATGAAGC
>JAACFF010000054.1 GCA_009937635.1 Chloroflexota bacterium | reverse complement strand
GTTGGTCATTGGTGATCGCGAAGTGGCGGATGGTACAGTATCATTGCGCAGACGTGATGGACGCCGAAGCGACCATCTACATGTGGATGGGTTTATTGCCGATGTGTCCCAGCGCATCAAGCAGCGCGCCCCCGGACTATAGATTGAATCAGAAACATCAACAAGATTATTAACAGCCAGCCCTTCCCGGGCACAATTAGCATGCGCAAGATTAAGGTTGTACAGCTACTTCAGAATATAATTGGTCCCTCTTTTAGAGCCAATCTTGAGTAAGAGCCCTTTTTCAACGAGATCTACCAGGTCGAGACGTAAGGTCTCTGCCGAAACATGAGGGCAAAGTCGGCGGTACTCGGAGTTGGTGATGCTGCCGTTATCACGGACGTAAGCCAAGGCTCTTACCTGGCGTTCGTTCATATTTCTCGTCCACTTAGGTGATGCCGGCCGTTCTTTTTTCTTGGAAAGGATCACGGTAAATAAATGTGGCGTGGCATTAAACGTTGGTGGCGTATGCCCAGCTTCGACCATTTCCTCGATCATCTGGTCAATGCCGAGGCCTAATTCTTCGATGTAACCCCATTGATAGAGCCCATTGACCAGACGTGGATTACGGGAAAAATGCTCCTCCACCAAATTATCCAGGGTCATGTAGCCTGGTAGACCTCCAGGGCTAATGACCTCAAGCCGGTCTGTGTACATACGGATTTCAATACGACGCCCTTTGATTCTGTAATCACGATGCGCTACGGCATTGACCAATGCTTCACGCACGGCAAAGCGTGGATACTCGGTCAGCTCTTGCCGTTCCAGTTTGTTGACTGTTGCGCCAACTCTCATTTCTTCAAAGACGATATTCCAAGATCGGGCAACCAAGCGGGCTAGCGGGCCTGTAAGCTCGTCTCGTCGGCCGTATCCAATCCCTCCATTCTCTCCTCGTGGTTCGGTTCCTGGGAATCGAACAAAAACGATACCGCTTTGCGGGAAGAACATCTGCGGATTCTTACCAAAAAGGAGAATCCCGGCAGTTGTGGGATTTCCCTGCCGGTCGGTGGCCCCGATTTCAAATAGCAGGTCGGAGGTGGAAGTGATTTTCGCCCCGCTTCGTGCCTCACGACCCTCAAGGTATTCTTTGATAATTTCCTGGTCCAAGTCATCAAGGCGAGCGCCCGGAACCACCTCTGTTTCGAACTCGGCCGTGCGCTTGCTATTCGCCAAATCGCGAATCTCAATTCCGGAGAGAGGCCGGTTACGGGTGCCGCTGCGGACTAGCACACGGCCGTCATAAAGGCTGTGCAGATCCAGACTGCGCGCAACATTGATACCAATCAATGCTCCATCATGTGTTGCAATAGATTGCCAGCGACTGGGAACAGGAGGGCGACAAAGCGTAGCTGCTTCGCGTAACCCACCTTCAGCTTCCTCCTCCCAAATTACCTGAGTTGGTTGTCCCTCGTCATCCAGGCCAAAAACAATGAGACCGCCATCTCCGTTGGCAAGAGCAACGAGACACTCAGCCAGCGATTCTGCGTTGGCGTCTGGCAAGAATGCAAGGCGAGTCCCCTGTTTTTCTCTGAATGTCATGGTCCAAGTATAGCACAGGAAGCTGTCCAGCAATTTGAGATGAGCTGGGGCAAGTTAAGCCTAGTTACGCTTGTGAATTTAAAGCGTATAGTCGCCTACCTCCGCTGCCGCGGCTGCGCCGATAATCCCTGCTTCATTGCGAAGTTCCGCAGGCACGATATCCGCCCGCACCTTAATATACTTCAAAAACTTTTCGGCCTTCTTGCTCACGCCTCCTCCGATGATAATTCTTTGAGGCGAGAATAAGAACTCAATATGATTGAAATATTCGTTTAGCCGAAGTCCCCATTCTTTCCAAGTTAGGTTCAACTCGCTGCGGGTTCGATCGGAAGTGTATTGCTCGGCATCCACTTTATGACGTGGAAGATACAAGTGCCCCATTTCCAAGTTAGGGACGCATTGCCCTTTTACAAACATCGTGCTGCCGATTCCCGTGCCCAGAGTGAAAATCATGGTCTCGCCTGTGGCGTCGCGTCCTGCTCCATAACGCATCTCCGCAAAACCAGCCACATCAGCATCGTTTCGCAAAACCGTTTCACAGCCAGTCGCCTTGGCAATGGCTTTCTCCCCCTCGTAATTCTCCCAATCTTGGTGAATGTTTACGGCTGACAATGTGACCCCATCGATAACGATGCCTGGGAAACCAATACCTAATGGTCCCTTGTAGTTAAAGTGTTTTTTAATTTTCTTGACTGCAACAATTACTGCTTTCGGTGTTGCCGGGCGCGGTGTAGGAATGCGAAATCTGTCTGTTACCATCTCACCCCGAACTGTATCGACTAAGGCTCCCTTGATGCCACTTCCACCGATATCGATACCTAATGCTATCATGAGTAGTGTTCCTCTTTGGGCTAATTTGCGACGGATTTTTTACTTATCCAGCTAGCTACCATAGACTTCCCAATTGTTTACGCAAGGGGCAGTTACTTAACCACACCATAGAAATATGGCAAACGTTCTACTGGTCCATCAGCCAGCTTGATGGTTGCCAGGATTTCCTTTCGAGCCTGGATAAGTTTGTCTCGATTATTGGCATAGACAATCCCTATGGTATCCCCTTTCTTTACTTGATCGCCCACCTTTACTGGAAGCAAGAACCCGACCGCATGATCGATAGTATCGCTTTTAACCAGACGCCCGCCCCCCAGGCGTACGCAAGACCATCCGATCTCGGCCGTATCCATAGATGCAACCGTTCCGCTCCACGGTGCGCTAATTTCCTCTACAAATTGTGCTCGTGGCAATTGTGCCGGATCATCGACCTGAGATACGTCTCCACCCTGTGACCGGACCATATCCCGAAATTTTTGCAGAGCACGGCCGTCTTCACGTGCAGCCGTTGCCACTGCTTCTGCCTCTTCCAACGAATCTGCTTTCCCAGCCAATAACAGCATATAGCTGGCGACTTTCAGGCAGTGTAGCCAGAAATCACGCGGACCATTTCCGCGCAAAGTAGCCAACGCTTCCTTGACCTCCAACGCATTACCGACTGCATGACCCAAGGGTTGATTCATATCTGAAATGATAGCTACCGTTTGCCGCCCGGCATCATCTCCGATATCAACCATTATTCGCGCCAATTCCTGCGCATCTTCCACTGTCTTCATAAAGGCACCATTACCCATTTTGACATCTAGCACAATGGCATCGGCACCGGCCGCCAATTTCTTGGACATGATTGAAGCAGCGATGAGGGATTTATTGGCCACCGTTCCAGTCACATCTCGCAACGCATATAGTTTGCCATCAGCTGGAGCCAACGACACAGATTGCCCTGCCAAAACCAGTCCAATTTCTGCTAGCTGTGCCTTAAATTGCGGCAATCCCATTTGAAAGGTCCAGCCACGAAAGGATTCCATCTTGTCCAAGGTGCCGCCACTGGATCCAAGACCACGCCCGCTCATCTTGCCTACCGGCACGCCACATGCCGCTACCAACGGCTGTACTACCAATGTAGTTTTGTCGCCTACACCACCAGATGAATGCTTGTCGATGACAAATGTAGCCACGTCATGCAGGTCAAGTTGGTCACCGGAGCGAGCCATAGCCTGGGTCAGGGCCACTGTTTCGCGCCGATTCATGCCCTGTATGAAGATGGCCATCAACAGCGAAGCTGCCTGGTAGTCCGGTATCGATCCTGCCGTGTATCCCTCGATAAAGTAGTCGATCTGCTTTGTGTTGAGCTCATCTCCATCACGTTTTTGCTCAATCAAATCTATCATCTGCATTGGTTGAACCTTATCCTTTTCTTCGTGTCTACTGATCGGTTGCTCTCCACTTCCTGAATAGTGTCTGCTGAGTTTGAGCCAGGTGGTTGTTACATTATATCAGGAATCGGTATAATGCTTGTACTTTTCTTGCAAAATGAACGCATGTCGCGTGTGGACAAGGCCACACACGACCGGAGGTGATCTAATGTCCTCAACGGCCGATCTATTGTTCGTCGGTGGCACGGTCGTCACGATGAACGAGAACTACGAAATTTATACCGATGGCGCGGTGGCTATTCGGGGCAACAGTCTGCTGGCTGTAGGTAAAGCGGCCGAGATCACCCGTGCTTACAAAGCGACCGAGACGATTGATTGCCACGATAAGGTAATCATCCCCGGTATGGTCAACGCCCATACGCATATTCCAATGACATTATTTCGTGGCCTAAATGATGATCTGCGACTTGATGTATGGCTAGGCTATCTGATGCCACTGGAACGGGAATTTGTAACGCCTGAGTTCGTGCGTCTGGGAACTCGCCTTGCCTGCGCAGAAATGATCCGTTCCGGCATCACCTCGTTTGCAGACATGTACTATTATGAAGAAGCAATTGCTGAAGAGACTGAGCTACTAGGTATGCGCGCGCTGCTCGGGCAAACGATACTCATTTTTCCAGCGCCCGATGCTTCGACCTATGAAGAAGGGCTAATCCGTTGCCGTCGTTTCATCGAGAAATGGAATGGCCATACGCTCATCCAACCGGCCGTAGCGCCACACGCCTGGTACACCGCTACGCCGGAACTTCTACGAGCTTGTACGGATCTGGCTATGGCCTTTGATGTACCCTTGCATACGCATGTTAGCGAAACACGCCTGGAGGTAGACAATTGTCGTGATCATAACCACATGGCTGTTGTCCCATGGATCGAGCATCACGGCATTTTGAATACAAAACTGCTGGCGGCTCACTGCGTGCACGTGGACCGCGCTGAAATGTTCCAGTTAATGGAAGCAGGTGCGGGTGTGGCTCACTGCCCGACAAGTAATTTGAAATTAGCCAGTGGAATTGCCCCGATCGGTGAAATGCTGGCCATGGGCCTTAATGTCGGTGTGGGAACAGATGGTCCGGCGAGCAACAATGATTTGGACATGTTCGAGGAAACCCGTCTTGCCGCCCTGCTGGCCAAGGCAGCGAGCAGTGATCCAACTGTATTACCCGCGCGCCAGGCTCTGGAAACCGCAACTATCGGTGGGGCGCGAGCTTTGCACATGGCAGATATCACCGGGAGCCTGGAACCAGGTAAGAGAGCTGATATCACGATTGTCGAGGTTGATGAACTCCATAATCAGCCCCAATTTCATAACAAACCAGACGCTGTATATTCGCGCTTGATATATGCTGCGAAGTCGTCCGATGTATTGCATGTATTGTGCGACGGCCGGTGGCTGATGCGCGATCGCCTTCTGTTAACAGTGGATGAAAAAGAAACGATGAAACAGGCATCCGCCGTGGCGACCCAGATAGATGCCTTTGTGGTCGAAAGGGAGTCGAGCCCTTACAACAAACTTGTTTTTCTAGCCGGTGTCGAAAGGCAGGAAAGTTTTGAGATCCAGATCAAAGTGCCGATAGGGGACAATGCATCTATCCTGAAGATCATGGACAATGAACAATTAGAAATCGTCAAGTACTCTCATTACCGGCAGTTTGATCACTATTTCTTTTTTGCCGGAGCGGATCAGGACGCAGCCCGGCTTCGTTATCGTGAAGATGAGTTCATTTCTGCCAAAGGGGAGATCACACAAGTACGTGCCCGGCTAACATTGATAGGTGAGGAGGAGCGGCAAGAATTTGACAATACCGTGATGTTGTCACGCTCACGCTTCCTGGCTGCAGCCGACCGTAGTCTGCGATTCTACCAGGAATACTTCGATCCAAGTGCTGAAATATCAGTAAACAAAGATCGCCTTCGTTGGCGAATCGTTTACAAAGGAACTGACTTCGCCATCAATCTTGATCAGGTTACAAAACCTAAACTGCCAGGCTATTACTTGGAGATAAAATCGCGCACCTGGTCACGCAGTGACGCCGAGCGAAAAGCTGGGCTCATTGTAGAATTGTTAGCGCTCTTTGGCGTTGCACCCGAGATGGCCGAATCGCGCGAATATGCACGAATTGTGACAGAGTTTAATTAGTTTGAAAGCAAAAAAGCCACGAGTGGCAAAGTGGCCAGCTATGGCTTTCTAAAACTTGTTCCTGGCGGCGATGCCGCCGAGGGATTAAAGTCCAACCAGAGACTGGAACTTCATTACAGCATTTAAGTCACCGTCGACTTTGATTTTCCCGGACATGAAGGCCATCATGGGGTTTAGTTCCCCCTTTGACATCGCTTCGAACTCATCGGCATCCATGGATAATGTCGCGGTTGGGCTGTCCACACTGCCTTCTCCATAACTCAACTCTCCATTGGCAATGGAAGCATGCCATTGTGCGGCACTGTCACCAGTCAAATCAAAAAAAATGGTGAGATCGAGGTCACCAGCCTTGTCTGCCTGGAATCTATCACCCATGTTTGCAAAAATACTATTAAGATCTGCCATCTTTGAGGATCTCCCTGTAGAATTGTTTTTGAACGCTTACCCGGCAAAGGTGAGCATTTCGCTTGTGTTTAGTGGAAGTATAACAAGTGCCCTTTAGGTGTCAAGATTACAGAATCGTCCGTGACATTGTTTATAATGACCTTCATGATCCTTTGGAATTACAGTGGAAAACTATGATCGATTGGAAGATATTAGTAAAAAAAGGTGTAGGATTTGCCGGGCTGGCCTTTTTGCTTTCAGCTTGTGTTGGGGCCGGTGAACCGGCCTCGTTACCAACACCTGAACCGGAGGTGTTGGACGACATTGGCGCGTCTGACAGCCACGATGCACAGTCCACCCGTATCCCAGCAGATAAATATGCCAACCTGGAAATTGTCACGCTTTTGCCGCGTGATGCGATTCCTGCAATCGACAACCCTCAATTCCTCTCGACAGAGGAAGCGGATGAGTTTTATGGTCCGGATGAGCTTATCTTAGGTGTATCTTTTGACGGAGATACAAGAGCCTACTCAGTACCATTCCTAAGTAACCACGAAATAGTGAACGATACGGTGGGCGGCGAAAAAATCGCCGTTACCTGGTGACCGCTTTGCTTTACGGGCATCGTGTATGCCCGCGAAATCGACGGGAAGGAGTTTACATTTGGTGTCTCCGGCAAACTTATTCGTAATGTGCTGGTTATGTACGACCGCCAAACGGAAAGTTATTGGAGCCAACTTTTGGGCGAGTCGGTAGCCGGTGAACTGGTTGGCACCAAGTTGGAGTTCTTACCTTCTTGGATGACGACTTGGGAACAGTGGAAAGAATTACATCCTGATACGATAGCCTTGGACAAAGGCGGCCGTCGCGGAAGCCGGGATTCATATGCCAGCTATTATGCTTCTGACAGTGCCGGCGTGATCGGTAAGACTAACTTTGATGACCGCTTGTATACAAAAGAGTTTGTTATTGGCGTAGAATTGGAAGATACGGCCGTAGCTTACCCTTTCAGCGTTCTCAATAATCAAGCGATCATTAATGACAGTGTCGGCGATAATGAATTGCTCGTTACATTCGACAGGAATAGCGGCATAGGCATTGTATTCGATAGGACCCTGGATGGAGAAATATTAACCTTTTCTCAGGCTTCTGAGAATCTGATTGTGACTGACGAAGAGACGGGCAGCACCTGGGATGCGTTATCCGGAAAGGCTATTGACGGGCCACTTGCTGGGAATCAGCTGGATCGAATCAAGAGCACAACCGTGTTTTGGTTTGGTTGGGCTGATTTTCATCCCGAAACACTTGTATACGGTATCGGGTAAGCCTATTAAGGTTTCTTTACCCTGCCTAACAACATCTAAATTAACGTTTCCTCAATGAACCCCCTCTATAATTCCTCTCATCCTTCATTCTGCTTGTCAGCAGTTTTTCCCTTGTGCTAGAATCCTGACTATTCAAACAGCATCTTGGTGGCGGCTTTTTGTTAAGCCGCCTTTTTGTGTCAGGTAACTTTGCGCCGGCACTTGGTAACATTCTGGAGAGGGAAAGTCCTCTGGGAGAGGAATATGGACCAAAACGATACGAACGCGTCTAAACGACCGACAGGGCTAATAATTGGTGGATTCATACTAGTTGGCGTATTAATCCTGGCTGGCCTGTTCTTACCCCCAATTTCATTGGGTCAACGGCTTGGCCTTGTAAATAATGAGAGCGATGAGTCTGTTCCTGAAGAGACAACAAGCCTCGATCCCGATATCGACTCTGCAACTGAAGGCGCTTTGCCAGATAATGTGGGTATCTCATTGAGCGAAGGCAGCGCTACGATAAGCATTATGTCTCAAAGCGAATTCCTCGCCGAGCAACCAAGCGCTGCTACACCCGAAGAGATCACTTTGGTTAGCGATATATATAACATCAATTTTGAGGGCGAGACGCCTAATGGACAGGTAGCTCTGCCCATCCCGAGTGCAGCCGGAAACTATGACACTTTAGACCTATACGGATGGGACGGAAGCAATTGGGTATTTATCCCCAGCCAGATCGATTCTAAAAGCCAGCAGATAGTAAGCGTGGAAAGAGAATTGCCTCAGGCAATAGCCATGGCGCAGATTGCTGCTCCTGCTAGCGCAAGCATAGGAGCGGAAGTGGCGTCGGGAAATAGCCTGCCATCAGCTGTACTGCCCTTGCTAACCGAGCTGTCAGTTAGTGCCCTAACCTTGAACAGCGATGGGTCGGTGGCCGGTGAAGTTGCCCCTTCGCCAGATGGCGACTTCGAACAGTGGTTACGAACGACAAACGTTGGTCCGATTACGGATCAAGCAGCGCTGGCGGATCTGCTAGACGATGCCGCGGTTCAGAAGGCTCATGTAAACAGTCTGGTTAGCAAGGCTGAAGGAGGGTTCAGCGGCATAAATCTGGACTATCAGGCGGTACATCAAAGCCAGAAAGAAGCGTATACGATGTTCGCCAGCACACTGGCGGATGCTCTTCATGAGCAAGGCCAGAAACTTGTGATCACGCTAGGAACGCCATCGGTCTCTGGTGATAATTGGGAATCCGGCGGCCAGGACTGGGTTGCCTTGGGTGAAATTGCCGATGTCATATATGTGCAACTGCCATCTGATCCTACGCAATACGATGCGGATGATATTGCAACGCAATTAATTGATTGGGCAACACGGCAGATTGATCGCAGGAAGCTAACCGCCCTAAATAGCGCCACGGCCGTCGATCGCATTGGTGAAACATTCATTTCTTTACCCAATGAGGAGGCTCTGGCCAACTTTGGAGAATTACAGTTTGTGCAAGGTAGCGATGAAGTACCTCCCAACGCGACAGTCGAGATCGCGTTGTCAGGGACGGCCAACCCTCTGGAATGGGATGGTGACAGCCTTACCTATAAATACAGCTATGACAAAGACGGTGAGTTGCACGAGGTATGGCTTGGTAGTGAAGCCTCGTTGAGCCATCGATTGCAGCAAGCACAAGGTTATAACATGAGGGGGATCGTTGTCCGTGGCCTTAGCGATATCGATAACGGGACGGGTTATGCCGCCACATTGGGCAGTTTCATGGGTTCCGCCGAAGCGCCCCAACCAACCGGTGCCGCTATCGTCTGGACCGTTCGCGATGAGAACGATAGTGTCCTGGCCAGCGAAAGTGGTAATGAATTAGCGTTCTCCTGGAATGTTGGCGAAGCTGAAGGTGATTTCACGGTCAGCGCCGACTTTGCCTTGGGAGACGACATTGCCAATCTTGATGCTTTGAATGTTGCGGTATCAACGGCCGCTGAGGAAGAAATAAGCGAGGTGGAAGAAGCGGTCGAAGAAGCAGCCAGTGAAGATACTGCACAAGATGAGGCCATAGTTACTGCCAATTCAGGTTTCACTGGAGATGCTGACGCCGTGGTAAATGTAGGCGCCAATCTCCGAGTAGGACCAGGCCTTACCTTTGGCACGCTAGCTGATGGAGCGGATCCGGGGTTGGAATTAGCCCTGATCGGACGAAATTCTGACGGAAGCTGGTTGAACATTATCATGCCTGACGGCCGTGAGGCGTGGATTTTTGCCACATTGGTAACGGTAAGTTCAGCAATCAACATCAATGATTTGCAAGTCGTTGATGTTGCTGCACCGGCTATTGTTGCCTCTTCAGATAGCGAGGAAACCGGTGGCGGTGAAGGAAACAGTGAGGCCGCAGCTCCAGCGGCTCCCCCGCCTCCTGTAGCTGCCGCTCCTGTCGCCAATGCCGGATTCGAGTTAGGGGGACAAAGTCACACCTTCGCCAACCCAACGCTGATGAGTTACGCGGGCATGAACTGGATAAAATTCCAGCATAAATGGGGGCCCGGCGATGATCCCAGTGCCGTAGCCGGGCGCATCCAGCAAGCCCACGCCAATGGCTTTAAGGTATTATTGAGTATGCCAGGCGCTACTACCTACCCAAGCAGCATAGACTTCGATGGTTATATTGATTTCCTGGGCGGTGTTGCTGCATTAGGGCCAGATGCCATCGAAGTATGGAACGAGATGAATATTGACTTTGAGTGGCCTGCGGGTCAGATAGATCCGGCGTCTTACGTAAATAACATGCTTGCGCCCGCCTATAATGCCATCAAGTCCGCCAATCCTAACGTAATGGTAATAAGCGGCGCACCCGCCCCAACGGGGTTCTTTGGCGGTGGTTGTGGCGCAAACGGCTGCGATGACAGCGCTTACCTGGCTGGCATGGCTGCCGCAGGGGCTGCAAACTACATGGATTGTATGGGTGCCCATTTCAACGCCGGAGCGACCCCCCCTGCTCAATCCTCCGGACACCCCGCTGGCAACGATCATTACAGTTGGCATTTTCAGCCCACACTAGATTTGTATTACGGGACATTGGGTAAACCCGTTTGCTTCACCGAATTAGGCTACCTATCTGGAGAAGACTTTGGCGGTGTACCCAGCCGCTTCTCCTGGGCGGGAAGTACAAGCGTTGCAGAACATGCTCAATGGTTGGCACAGGCAGTCAGCATGGCTGCTAACAGCGGTAAGGCGCGCATGGTTATTATCTTTAATGTAGATTTCACCCAGTGGGGCGAAGATCCCCAGGCTGGCTACGCAATGATACGATCTGATGGCGGCTGCCCTGCTTGTGAAACCCTGCGGCAGGTTATGGGTCGATAGAACACCCAACTGAAGCAATTGATATCTAGGCGCATCTTGGGACTTGGCTGATGCGCCCCTTGTTTATAAGCGGAGGAATCATCCTATGAAACACCTGCCCATGTTGATAATCCTGGCCACTTTGCTACTGCTCACGTCAGCGTGTGGTGGGAGCGAGGGCGATACGCCTGATGCTGAGGTTTCAAACAGCCCTCAACCACAGGAACCGGAAGCGGAAGCAGAAGTCTTGCCGCCACCGGTAATTACGGAGATAGACGGAAACGTAGCTAATAGCGAAATAGCAACCGCTGAAGATTCCGTGGAAGATACTGAAGTGGAACAAGAAGCCCCCGAAGCTGAAATAATCGAACAGCCCAAAGAACCCTGGTCGCCCGACGATTTTGGCTACGGCACCCAGATACATGGGAATGCTACTGTGGGAGACGCTGATGATACCATGCGAGTTGCGCATGACCAATTAGGCATGGATTGGGTCAAGATGCAGGTCTTATGGTGGCTTATCCATCCGGATCCTGATGTTGACCAGTGGTTCTTCTACGATAGCGTAGTGGAAGAGGCTCACGAGAAAGGGTTGCGCTTGATGGTCAGCGTCGTCGGCGCGCCCGCATGGACACGAGCTGACGGGACAGAAAACGGTCCACCTGACGATTATAATCAATATGCAGAGTTCCTTAATGAGCTGTTACAACGTTATGATGGGAAGATAGACGCCGTAGAAGTGTGGAACGAACAAAACCTGGATCGTGAATGGGCTACTGCCAATGGTGTTAATCCCGAGGATTATGTACGATTCTTACAGCTAGCAAATGATACTATCAAAGCCCATGATCCCAATATCATCGTTATCAGTGGCGCTTTATCACCAACAGGAGGTGGTGATTGGGTTAGCTGGATAGATGATTATCAATGGTTGGATCGTGCTTTGGCCGCGGGTTTGTTGGACCATGCCGATTGCGTCGGCGCGCACCATAACGGCTACAACATTGGTCCTGATGTGACTTATGAGCAAGCACCGGCAAGCCCCGAGGCGGCCACGGCCATATTCCGAGGTCCCTTCGACAATGCTCATCACAGTTGGAGTTTTAAGTCCACTCTGGATACCTATGCGGAAAAGGTACAGGCTATAGATCCAAACAAGAAACTTTGTGTGACGGAGTTTGGCTGGGCCAGCAGCGAAGGTTATGATACCTATCCCATTGGTTTTGAATTTGCCCAGGATAACACCCTTCAAGAACAAGCCGACTACATTGTGCAAGCTTTTCAGCAAATGCATGCTTCAGAGAATGTATGGCTAGCGTTCCTTTTCAACTTCGATTTTGGTAACAAGGGCAGCGGGCCCACAGATGATCCCGTGCCTTATAGCATCATCGACACCCAAGGCATTCCTCGTCCATCTTTTGGTGCACTTGAGGCGATGGAGAAGGTACGCTAACCAGAGGTTGGGCGAATCCGAATAATTTAGACTGGTTTGTTCTCTACGAGTGAACCAGTCTAACACACTATTATTCTCGCTCTAGTTTTATGAGAAAGTTAATTACCGCCTTTCCTCTGATGCTGTTTTTCGTGCTGCTGCTGACGGCATGCAATTCGGCAGATACAGAAACTCCCCAACAAATACCTCAGACCGGACCCATTTTGATGGGTGAAAAGCCGGTACAGCAACTGTTTGATTCGCCAGAATATGGGATACACACGTTTATGTGGTGGAAACCTGATCTCATAGATGAGGATATGGAGCTGGTCAATGAGTTGGGATTCAAGTGGGTCAAACAGAAATTCGCCTGGCGCGAAATCGAGGGTATTGAAAAGGGGAAATTCGATTGGTACCGTCCCGATCGAATCGTGGCTGCTGCGGAGGACGCGGGTCTGAATTTACTTATTCGCCTGGATCGCCAGCCGTTTTGGTCTGAACCGCAAAATAATCTCTGGTTTGACAATCAACCCCCAGGTGATTTTCAAGATTTCGGTGATTTTTGTGGCGCGGTTGCGCAACGTTATCAGGGTCGTATTAGAGCATATGAGGTGTGGAATGAGCCGAATCTTGGCCGAGAGTGGGGGGAAAGACCACCGGATCCGGCCGAATATACAAGATTGCTCCAAGTATGTTACGAGGCGATTAAGGAGGCTGATCCTGAGGCGATTATCATCTCTGCTGGTTTAGCCCCAACTGGCACCACTTCAGAGTTGGTCATACCGGACACAGAATACTTGCAGGGAATGTATGATGCAGGTGCAGCCGATTATTTTGATGTGCTAGGTGTCAATGCACCAGGATACAAAGCGCCACCTGAACTGCCGCCTGAGGAGGCTGAAAATGAAGCCTTTGGTGGGGGACGGTGGTTCGCGTTCCGGCATGTGGAAGATATGCGAGAGATCATGGTAGCAAATGATGATGGGCACAAGCAGATCGTTATCCTAGAAATGGGTTGGACGTTAGACGAGGTCAATCCTGATTACGCCTGGTTTGCTGTGGATGAAGCAGCCCAAGCCGATTACCTGGTTCGGGCCTACCAATACGCGACCGAGAATTGGCAGCCATGGATAGGCCTGATGACAACAATTTATATCGCAGATGATAGCTGGACCCCAGAAGAACATGAACAATATTGGTGGGCTATTGTGTTGCCTGATGGTACGCCGCGCGAAGCATTCTATGCACTACGCGACATGCCCAAATGATGGGTGATGCGAAAGGCATTCCTTGCCGTCATGGAAAGGTCCGTGGCAAAGTTGTTAAAAGTGGAAAATGTTTTGGATTCTCGCTATTTCATACTGGATACACTTGCTGGCGACCATCGTCTGGTTAGGTGGCATAGCCATGATGGCCTTGGTTGCCTGGCCGGCTTTGAAACAAGGAGTGCTGGCGTCTAACCAGTGGCTGAATATCCAACGACGTTTTGTGCCTTGGGCCAACATCAGCCTGGTGATATTGTTGATCACAGGTCTTGTGCAGATGACTAATGACGCCAATTACACAGGTTTTCTTAGCGTGGACAGTGTGTGGGCGTGGGCTATCCTATTCAAACACCTGGCTTTTATGGGCATGGTGCTCATTACAGTATTCATCCAGGTTTTTCTTTACCCATCTATGTCTCGCCTTACGCTTCTGGCTGAGAAACATCCGAAAACGGCCGCCAGTGAACGAGAAAAACTGCATCGTCAAGAAATCTGGTCTCTTCGCCTAAATCTGCTATGTGCGGTCGCTGTATTGTTGTTCACAGCAATAGCTACGGCGATCTAAATGTCCCCCCTGTTGTACCATTTTAGACGCTCATATCCCGTCATATCCCGTTTTCACAATCGACTGTAAGATTACTTGTAAGATTGTAACTGTACACTAGCTGAAGCGAGGGTTTTTAGCCGGTGGAGCAGGGTGTTCCTGCCGAGTCTGTAACGATGATTTTAGTCATTGCTCCGGCTGGATAAAAGAACCCTTCTTGTTCTTGTGTTGCGGTTCGGGAGGGTTAGGACCTCTAGCCCGTTCGGGTACTTTGCCCGAACAGATAGTCCTCATGGTGCCGGCCATGAGGACTATTGCTTTTTAGGCCTGTTGTGACATTGCGCTACGCTGATGTTTCTTGGATAGAATCCCTACGCATTGATGATGACCTAAAAAGAGATAAGTAGAATGAATAGAGTGATTCCGTGATGCTGATTGATGAAAGCAAATAAGAAGGTAGCTGATAGTCGTTGCTGAATGGATTGCTTTCAAGGACAATATTGAAGGCGATTATTCGGGTAGTTGTTCGCAATTTATGTTCGAGTTAATTTTTCTTGGCACTTCTTCATCTGCCCCATCAGTTAACCGGGGACTGTCGGCGCACATTATCCTACACCGCCAATACCGCTTCTTATTAGATTGCGGCGAAGGCACACAACGCCAGATTCTTAAAAGCGGCCTGGGCTTCAAACGGCTAAACAAGGTGCTGCTAACACATGGCCATCTTGATCATATTCTGGGATTGGGCGGACTTGTCTCGACGCTAAGCCGTTGGGAGAACCTGGAACATTTGGATATATTTGGCGGCCGTTCGGCGCTGAACCGCGTACATGATCTTTTATTCAATGTGGTCTTCCCGGGCAGAATGGCTCCGGTTGAGATAGATCTACAGCCACTTCAACCAGGACAGATCATCGTGGAAGATGACAAATTTACATTGTCCGCATTTCCCGTGCATCATAGAGGGCCTGATTGTTTTGGTTTTTTGTTCGAAGAAAAGGCACACCGGCAGTTCAGAGCCGGCAAGGCAGAGAAATTGGGAGTTCCTTTTGGACCGGAACGGGCGCAACTGGTTCAAGGACAAGCGGTTGAGCTGGCTGACGGCCGTATTATTCAATCAGACGAAGTACTCGGTCCTGCCGTTCCAGGTACCCGATATGTACACATCGGCGACGTTGGCTACACTGGCAACTTGCTGGAAATTTGCCGACACGCCGACACGTTGGTTATCGAGTCCACCTATCTAGAAGAAGAGGCAGATATGGCCAGCAAGTTTGGACACCTGACTGCCGCCAAGGCAGCTTACCTCGCCCGCGAAGCTGGGGTCAAGTCACTAATCCTGACCCACCTTTCACGCCGTTACAGAGAACGTGATATTCGCAACGAGGCTCGCTCTATCTTCCCCAATACCTACGTGGCACGCGATCTCGATCACTTTCAAATAACGCGAGATGGAGCAAAGCGCCTGAAAAAGAACCGGGCATGAACATGAAATTTCAGAGCGCTGATGTGGTAATATGTGGAGCGGGTATCGCCGGTGTCGCCGCCGCTTATTACCTGGCATTACACCATGGTATCCGCGAGGTACTACTGGTGGATGAGCGAGCACCGCTTACGCTCACCAGCGATAAATCCTCTGAAGGTTATCGCAACTGGTGGCCAGGCCCTGGGAAAGCTATGGTTCAATTGATGGATCGTAGCATCGACCTGCTGGAAGAATTAGCTGGAGAATATGGAAATAGCTTCCATATGAACCGCCGGGGCTACGTTTACCTGACCGGCGATCCGGCACGCGCATCCTCCATGCAAGAAGATGCTGTTGAGATTGCGCGGCTTGGGAATGACCCTTTGCGATTTGCCGAACCCTATACGCTCAGTCCGTCACAGGGATATAGAGACCAGCCCGTCGGCGCGGATCTAGTGCTTGATCCGGCTGTCATTCAGGCTGCCTTCCCTTTTATCACCACCGATGCAGTAGCTATGCTGCATGCACGACGTTGTGGATGGCTAAGTGCGCAGCAGTTGGGTATGATTTTGCTGGAAGAAGCGCGTGAAGCGGGAGTGCGATTGCTTAACGGCCGTATTACCGGAGTTACGATCAAAAGCAATCGCGTTGAATCTGTGGTTATTAAGACAGGCAATCACAGTTCGCGAATTGTGACCCGGACTTTTATTAACGCTGCTGGACCTTTAGTGAAGCAGGTGGGGGCATGGTTAGGTGTCGATCTGCCGGTTTACAATGAGTTGCACGGCAAGATCGCCTTTGAAGATAGTTTAAACGTTATTCCGCGGGATGCGCCATTGATGATCTGGAATGATCCAATTAATTTGGCCTGGAGCGAGGAAGAGCGGGAAGAACTGGCCATGTTTGAGGAAACGGCATGGTTGCTAGATGAATTTCCTGCCGGATTACACTTTCGCCCTGAGGGTGGCGCGGGCAGCCAAACTTTGCTTCTGTTATGGCCATACCATACGAAAATCCTTGAGCAGCCCGTGTGGCCCGTACAGTTTGAGCCGGAATTTGTGGAGATCGTCGTTCGGGGTTTAACACGCATGGTGCCCGGTATGGCTGTTTACCTGGAACGGATGAGCCGGCCATATGTAGATGGAGGCTATTATTGCAAGACGCAGGAGAACCGTCCGCTAATCTGCCCAGTGCCGGTGTCGGGCGCCTATGTCTTCGGCGCGCTTTCCGGATATGGCATCATGGCAGCTCTGGCTGGCGCAGAACTGTTGTCGGCATATGTGTCCGATAGCGACATTCCTAGCTATGCTCCCGCCTTCCACCTGTCCCGCTACGACGATCCGGCGTACCAGATCCTTTTGAGAGATTGGGACGCCAAAGCTGGGCAACTATAGTTTTGTTGCGTCCTGCTCATCGGAGCGAGAATAATAGATCTGCGTATGCATCTTTCACTACATTTCCTGGGGACATTTAATGCTACACTTGATGGCGAGGCCATCATCGAATCTCGCGCTAAGCGGATCGAGGCCTTGCTAATCTATTTGGCACTCGAGGCGGATCGAGCTCATCGTCGGGAGACTTTGGTAGGGTTGCTTTTTCCAGATATGCCGGATGAGAAGGCACGTAACAATCTGCGCCAGACGCTTACTCGCTTGAGGCGAGCCATCCATGATAAGGATAGCGCTTCCCCATTTTTGCTGGTGACAAGAGAAGCAACGCAGTTCAATATTAACAGCGATCACTTCTTGGACGTGGCCACTCTTAAGAATCTGTTGGACGGGTGCGAACTTCACAGTGGGCAGCGTGACGGCCATTGCCCGGATTGTATGCGACAGGCAGCAGAAGGTGTTAAGCTGGCTCGCGGACCGTTGCTTGAAGGCTTTTTTCTGGACAACAGTCCCGCTTTTGATGAATGGCTCTTAATCCAGCGGGAATCGACCCAGCAAACAATGTTGGAAGCTTTGCAACAGTTGGCGGATTATTATGAGAGCCGGGGCGAATATAATACTGCCTTCCAATATGCCCGCCGGCAACTTGAATTCGAACCGTGGCGTGAAGAATCTCACCAACAACTCATGCGCCTGATGGCGTACCAGGGGCAGCGTAATGCAGCCATGCAGCAGTATAAGAAGTTGGCAGATTTGCTAAGGGAGGAGCTCGGCGTCGAACCTCTCCCGAAAACGAGAGATCTATTAGCGCGGATTTCCACAACCGTGGAAAATCGCCCCAACCGCTTGCCGCCCCGCAATCCATTGTTTATTGGGCGCGAATCAGAGCTGGCTAAAATTAATCAGTTTCTCGTGGATAAGGATCGCCGCTTGCTCACCCTAGCGGGAATTGGGGGCAGTGGTAAAACGGCTTTGGCGATAGAGGCAGGGTGGCGCGTGGCTACGCGTTATCTGGGACCATTCATCCACGGCGTCATTTTCGTGTCGCTGGCAGAGGTGCCGGCAACAATGGACAAGGAGAACGGCCAAACAGATGATGATACGCTGGCAGGTTTCAATCCCCTGGAAACGGCCGTTGCCGCAGCGTTGAATTTTTCTTTTTCGGGAACAGTAGATCCACAAAAGCAACTCTTGCACTATCTGAAAGACCGGTCGTTGTTGCTTATTCTGGACAATTTGGAGCATTTGCTGGATATGGGCCGGACGTTACTGCGGGATCTAATGTGGCAGACGGCCGAGCTGAAAGTCATGGTCACTGCTCGCGAGCGTCTCGCAATGAGGGAAGAGTGGCTTCTCGAGATCAGCGGACTCTCCTATCCTGACCCTGGCCAGGCAGTCAGCGCTCAAAACCTTCAGCAGGACTATCAGGCCGTGGGATTGTTTCTGCAACGCGCGAGACAATTGGTTCCGGACTTTGCCTTGGTAGATAACGGGAACGGAAGTGCAGCTACTTGCTCGGTTTCGGCCGTGAATCGAATAACTCACCTGTTGCAAGGCTTGCCTTTGGGTCTTGAACTGGCAGCCAGTTGGGTCCGTCTACTTTCTTGTGAGGAAATTGCCGCAGAGATCGAAAATAGCCTAGACTTCCTTCAAAGCAGCTTGCACGATGTCCCGCTAAGGCATCAGAGTCTCCGTGCGGTTTTTGACTATTCCTGGCAACTGCTGACCCAGGAAGAGCAGCACGTCTTGCAGCGTTTATCCGTTTTTAGCGGGACATTTGATCGTCAAGCCGCGGCAGCCGTAGTCGAAGCGTCCCTCCCTATTCTCGGCGCGCTGGTGGACTGTTCGTTATTGCAGCGACGCGAATTACCCGGCTCAACGTCCACAACCATTCGTTTCGAATTGTTGGTGGTCTTGCGTCAATACACAGCAGAAAAACTGGCCATGAATCTGGAAGCGGAAGAAATATCCGTTCGTAACAAACATGCCCATTATTTTCTCGGTTTTCTGCAAGAGCGCCGTGAGGCATTGAAAGGACGCCGTCAGCTCGAGGCAGTTGCAGAGATCGCGGATGACATCGGAAATATCCGTGCAGCCTGGGATTGGGCCATTAGGCAGGGTGAATGGGCCAGCATCGAAGCCGCATTGGATTCGCTCGCGCTCTTTTATTATATGCGTAGCTGGTTTGCTGAAGGAGCAGAGATGTTCTACAGGGCAGCGGCATCTTTGGCTAAGGATAGGTTTAATAAAGAGATGAATAGAATTCGGGCCAAACTGCTGGCCCGACAAGGATGGTTTGTCTTTCTGCTTGGCCAGCAGAAAGAAGGCCAGGAGTACTTGTTGGAAAGCGTTGAGATCCTGCGCCAGCAAGAGGACCATTTAGCTCTGGCCAATTCTTTAAATTACCTGGCTGCGGCAACAACTGGTTTGGGAGATTATCAGGCGGCTCGACAGTTTGTCGAGGTAGGTTTGTCACTTGGTGAAATCAATGGTGACCGGAACAGTGTCGCCATCTCCAACAATATCCTGAGCCAGATAGCCTATCCGCTGGGCGATCTTTCCCAATCAAAGCATTATTGTGAGGTTGGCCTGGCCATCGGGCAAGAGACTGGCAACCGCTGGAGCATTGGATTCTCATTGACCAATCTGGGTCGCGTGTCCTATGCTCTAGGAAACTTTCCAGAGGCCTGGAATCGATTTCTAGAGAGTCTCACGATTCGTGAAGAGCTCGGCGACGCGCGGGGACAGGCTTTGTGCTTGCGGTATTTGGGGAATACAGCCCTGGCTCAAGGGGAGTACCGGACGGCGCAGGAAAAATACGAGGCCAGCCTGGCTATCTTCCGCGAAATCGGCAATCAGATCGGGATAGCAGCAACGTTGAATCATTTGGGATACCTATCCTTAGCTTTGGCAGAACAGGCCCGTGCTCAACGGTATTTTCTTGAGGCTCTTTTTATTGCTCATCAGGTGACGGCCGTACCCAGAATGATGGAGGCGTTGATTGGATTGGCGCCCCTCTATATAGATGACATGCCACAACGCGCTCTTGATATAGCCCTCCTGGTTGAACAGCATTCAGCTTCCACTGGCGAAAGCCGGGAAAGAGCCGGCGATTTGCTTGCAGAATATGGCGCTAGCTTAGCGGCAGATGGGGAGCCATTTTTATCGTCCAAGGAGGATTTGGTTAACCTGGATAAACTTGTTACTGATCTATTGAGTTCATAATATGCATCGTCTAGTCCCTTCCTTAATCACCGAAAACTTGAGCCAAAACCGGCTGCAGGGAACGTTCTCCTGCGCCGCTTTATTCTTGGATATATCTGGGTTTACCAGCATCACCGAGGCTTTGATGGGGCATGGCCAGCACGGAGCCGAAGTCATGGCCTCCGTTATGCGTACCGTTTTCACACCTTTGGTGCGTTCTGTGTTCGAGCAAGGTGGATTTGTTACCAATTTCGCCGGAGATGCATTGACGGCCGTTTTCCCCACAGTCAACGAGGAACATGATGATGCTGTTCTGCGAGCCCTGGCGGCGGCCTGGCAGATTCAGCAGCATATGGCGACGAATGCCCAGCAGAATACCCAGTACGGAGACTTTGCCTTTTCGGCCAAGGTTGGTCTGGCCGCTGGGGAGGTCACATGGGGTATCATCAAGACCGAAGAGACAGGGCGAGCTGCTTATTATTTTCGGGGATCGGCCATTGAAGGCTGTGCTGGCGCGGAGAAAGTTGCCCACGCCGGCGATATCATTGCCGCTCCGTCCGCCTATGAAGCGGCATGCACATGCGTATTGGCCCAGCAAGTGGATGGCCACTGGCGTATCGAGCGCATCACAGCAAACCTACCGCAACCACAGGCGATTAATCTCCCCGATCCTGATGTTGAACAGATGGCCCGCTTTTTCCCGCGTTCCCTGATCGAACAAGATATCAGTGGCGAATTTCGCCAAGTCCTCACTTTATTTATCAGTGTGCAGGGGTCGCCTGACCATGCAGCGTTAAGCGCTTTTATGGAGCAGGTTTTTCGCCTGCAAAAGAGCTATGGAGGCGTGCTCAACCGGCTTGATTTTGCTGATAAAGGGTGCCATTTGCTTCTTTTCTGGGGGGCGCCAACCAGTTATGAAAATGACGTCACCCGTATCCTGGATTTCACCCTAGACTTGTGTGGAGGGAGCAAATTGCCCGTACGCGCGGGAATCACCTACCGCATCGCCCATGCCGGCAGCATCGGATCTCCCTTGGCCGAGGAGTACACTTGTTACGGTCGGGGTGTGAACCTGGCGGCACGACACATGATGGCTGCCGACTGGGGCGAAATCTGGCTTGATGGGGAGGTGGCGCAGCGCGCGGAAACAGAATTTCGTCTGCGTTCATTGGGCGCAAAAACGTTCAAGGGTTTTGCCGAGGCTCAGCCTGTTTACGGGTTGGATAGACGGCGGGAACGAACTATTACTGCCTTTGGCGAAAGGCCAATCATCGGCCGCAACAATGAATTAAGACAATTACGGGAAGCGGTTGAACCCATATATGAAGGACGATTTGCCGGGGTCGTGATCGTCTCCGGTGAAGCGGGTATCGGCAAAAGCCGTTTGGTACATGCCTTTCTCGATGAGATGGACCTCCAGCGGCAGGCGGCCGTTTTTCTCTGCCAAACTGATGAGATATTGCGCCAGTCGCTAAATCCTTTCCGCTATTTTCTACGCCATTATTTTGACCAGTCCACTGCCCAAGATGAAGGCGAAAATAAACGGCGTTTTGAGCAGACCCTGGAACGGTTGCTATGGTCTGTTCCTGATGAAGAATTAAACGCTGAATTGGAGCGCACACACTCATTCCTGGGCAGCCTGTTGGGATTGCATTGGGAAGGGTCGCTTTATGAACAACTGGAACCGGAACTGCGTTTCGAGAACACGCTTGATGCCCTGAAGACGTTATTTAAAGCGGAAAGTACAAACGGCCCGGTGATCATCCAGCTAGAAGATGCCCATTGGCTTGACCAGGATTCAATGGAATTCCTCAGACGCCTGACGCGCAATGTAGCCGATTATCCCTTTGCCTTGCTGGTTACCAGCCGCACAGAGCTGCCGGAAGAGTTGTTCGATGCACACGCGCCGCAAGAAGTTTTGGCGCTGCGCGTCTTGGAAGATGAGAACGTGACGGAACTGGCGACGGCCGTGCTGGGACAAACACCGTCTCCGGCGCTGCTGGAACTGCTGGCTGAACGCACAGATGGAAATCCATTTTTCATGGAGCAGTTGCTGCTCTATTTGAGGGAAAACAATCTTCTGGAACAAGTTGACGTAGCGGAGGGAGCGGTATTGCCGGGCGATATCTATGTGCCCACCGATGTACGAGCCATCCTGACCGCCAGACTGGATCGTTTACCGTTGGCGGTGAAAGATGTGGTGCAAAAAGCGGCCGTATTGGGGCGTGAGTTCGAAACCTCTATCTTGGAAACGATGGTGGATCACGATCCACGACTGCCGCATATACTGGAAACGGCCGCCGGTGACGCTGTCTGGTTTGCCGTTGACGAAATGAGTTACCTCTTCCGGCACGCCTTGCTTCGTGACGCCGCCTACGATATGCAATTGCATTCGCGGCTGCGCCAATTACACAAATCGGCCGCATTAGCCTTCGAAGATCAGCATCAACATGACCCCGATTTAACACCGCGTTACCCGGAGATTGCTTATCATTTCGATAAGGCAGAAGAAAGGGCACAGGCTTCCCGTTATTACGGGGAAGCTGGGGGACAGGCCAAAGAGAAATACAGCAATGCGGAAGCAATTAGTTACTTCAGCCGCGGCTTGGACTTGTGTGATGAAGCCGATTACCAGGCCAAATACAACTTTATAAGCGGGCGGGAAACGATTTACCAGTGGCTTGGCCAGCGTAATGAACAAAAAAGTGACTTGAAAGCACTTGAGACGTTACTCGA
>JAACFF010000331.1 GCA_009937635.1 Chloroflexota bacterium | reverse complement strand
TATGCGTTGTTAAACCCGTTTCCACAGTGGTGGTGTAATTGACGTAGAAGTACCCGTTCTGTGCGTACTGCGGATGAAAAGCCAACCCCAACAATCCCATTTCGCCGCCAGAAGTGACCCGCCCCTTGATATCAAGGAAAACATTGATGTTTGCCGCAGGGCCACGGCCGTTCACCACACGAATCACGCCCGACTGCTCCACAACAAACAGACGCTCGTCTCCCGCATGCGCGATATCCACCGGCTTGTCAAATGAGTGATTCGGAAAAGCATTGACCGCTAACAATGGGGGAGGCTTCTGTGCCTCTGGTGTCGCCTGTGCCCCCAACACCGCTGCGCCCATCACAATCGCCATTACCCCCACCAGCAAGACCAAATAAAAAACAAAACGGCCGTTCCAACCTTGCTTCATACTGATTCTCCATTAATTTGCAAAACCTATTCAGGGCGGGTCAGGGTCACTGATCACTGAGCTCTGCTACAAAACCGCCACCTTCACACGCGTCACCGCCTCAACCTCCGCCAACGCTTCCAACACGGCCGTCGGCGGTTCGCTGTCCAGGTTGATAAAAGAGAGCGCTTCCCCGCCTGGCTCATTACGCCCCAACCGCCATTCGGCGATATTGACCTTGTATTCTGCCAGCATCGTGCCCACCTGGCCGATGACGCCTGGCACATCCTGATTTTTCAACATCAGGACCACCCCTTCCGGTCTCGCCTCCAGCCGGTATTGATCCACCTGCACTATGCGTGGTTCGCTGCCGCCAAAAAGCACGCCGCCCAGCGTGCGTTCGCCACCATCCCAACTAGCCCGGCAGGTGATTAAATTGGGGTAATCGAGCTTTTTGATCCCACGCGCTTGGTTGATAGTGATCCCGTGCTCTTCAGCCAGAACGGGTGCGTTGATGTAATTTATGGGCACATCAACCCGGTCGCGCAGCAGCCCTATCAAGATAGCGGCAGCGATAGCGCGCACCAAGCCACGCACTTCATCCCCCTGCACTTCAACCTCTACATGCCGTACTTGCTTGTTGGCCAGTCCGGCATGCAATGCGCCCAGCTTTTCAGCCAGCTTCATAAATGGTTGTATCTTTCCGAAATTACCTTCGCTGATCTGGAAAGGCATATTGAGCGCATTGGCGAAATCCGTGCCCCGCAGAGCGGCCAACACCTGATCGGCGATCTGCGTCGCTACCTTATGCTGCGATTCCGTAGTGCTCGCCCCCAAGTGTGGTGTATGCAGTACATTGGGCAGCCCCAACAGCGGGTTGTCCGCCGAGGGTGGCTCCTGGCGGTATACATCGATGGCCGCTGCCCTGACCTTGCCGCTCTTTAACCCACCGGCCAGCGCGTCGTCGTCAATCAATTTACCACGCGCAGCATTGACGATGATCACCCCTTCTTTCATCAAGCTGATACTCTCGGCATTGATCATGCTCTCCGTCTCTGGCAGCAAGGCCGTGTGCAAAGAGATGTAATCAGCTTCGGGCAGCAAATCTTCCAGATCCACCAGTGTAACGCCCAGCTCCAGGGCGACTTCTTCGGAGACAAAAGGATCGTAGGCCAGCACCTCCATGCCAAATGCAAGCGCCCGTTCAGCCACGAGACGGCCGACACGGCCGCATCCAACAAGCCCCAACGTTTTGCCGTAAAGCTCCGTGCCCACAAATGCAGCGCGCTTCCACTCACCCGCTTTTAGCGAAGCGTGAGCCGATGCCGTGTGCCGGCTGATCGCCTGCATCAAGGTCATCGCTTGTTCTGCCGTAGCGATGCTGTTGGCCCCGGGCGTGTTCATGACGATGATGCCCATCCTGGAAGCGGCGGGGATATCGATATTGTCCACACCGACCCCGGCACGGCCGACCACCCGCAGCTTGCTGCCCGCCTGCAGCACATCCGCGTCCACCTGCGTGCCGCTGCGCACGATCAAGGCCTCATACGCGGGAACAATACCCAACAGCGTTTCCTTGTCCAGGCCCGTCATCATATCAAAACTGGCATCTTCCGCCTGCTTCAGCCGCTCCAGACCCGCCTGGCCCAATTCGTCAGCCACTAAAATACGAAACATAGAAAAGTTCCTTCTTTTCTACAAGAATTTTCAACCATCGTCGATAATCTTGGGATTGTACTTGACGATATCATCTGCAATATTGAAAACCTCAATTGCGAGGTCGTTGGCCTGGTTTTTATGAGATTGCCAATCTCTCGGAGTTATGAGGCCCCGATCACTCAATAGCCGCTTAAATGTTGTCTGAAAGCGTGGTTTCTCACTGATAGGAGCTTCATTCAGAATGGCAAAAAGGGAGATAACTTTCATCACTACTTCCTCATAATAGACGTCAGCTTCATACCACTCGATCCACCAAATAATAATTCTCAATAGTGCCCGATTTCCACAAACGAATTTTCCCCATGTAGGGGCGAGACGGCGCGGAATGGACTTGCTCGAAACGAACGGCCTTGCCTCCGCGCCGTCTCGCCCGGTTGTCGCGCGGAATGGACTTGCTCGAAACGAACGGCCTTGCCTCCGCGCCGTCTCGCCCGGTTGTCGCGCGGAATGGACTTGCTCGAAACGAACGGCCATGCCTCCGCGCCGTCTCGCCCGGTTGTCGCGCGGAATGGACTTGCTCGAAACGAACGGCCATGCCTCCGCGCCATCTCGCCCGGTTTTCGCGTGGAATGGACTTGCTCGAAACGAACGGCCTTGCCTCCGCGCCGTCTTGCCCGATAATACCTGAAGATTACCACGGCCATACTGATAGGCATAACAGAATCGCTTCATTATCCTATGGCTTCTGTGGGATCGAGCGTCCTAGGAGGCTCACGGCGATGCCCAAGCGCTGCATTTCGGCCGATCCGCCGGCCAGGGTAAACGCGCGGGCGTCGCGGAACATGCGCTCGACAGGGTGGTGACGGCCGTAACCCTCCCCACCCATTAACTGCAACGCCGTGCTGGTCACGCGCACGGCCATTTCGGAGACGAAAACCTTGGCCACGCTGGACTGGTATCGATCCGTAATTGTCGCCTGCGCGCCAGCGGCGGCGCGGTAGACCAATAAGCGGGCAGCATCCAATTCAATGGCCATATCTGCCAGTTTAAATTGCGTATTCTGAAAATCGGTGATCCGCTTGCCGAACTGCCGCCGCCCTTCGGCATAAGCCAAACCGTAGTCGAAGGCCCCTTGCGCCAGACCCAGGGCAACGGCCGACGCGCCCACTCGCTGCCCGTTATAAGCTGCCATCAAGTTCTTGAAAGCGGATCCGGGCGGCACGACCAGGTTTTCCTTGGGTACGCACGCCTCGTCGAAGCGCAATATCCCCTCACGTACCCCGCGCACCCCCAGGGAGGGGATTCGTGGGCCATAGGTAAAGCCGGGCAGCCCTTCTTCGACCAGAATGGCTCCAATACCGGCAGCACCGCTGATGTCTCCAAAGCGAGCATAGACCAGCGTATATTCCCGCTCGCCCGCGCCGGTTATCCATCGTTTCTCCCCTTTGAGGATGTAATAATCCCCTTCCTCCCGGGCGGAGGTGCTCAGATCGGTCAGCGCCGATCCCGCTTCCGGCTCGGTCATGCCGATGCTCATCAATTTTTCGCCAAGACACACTTGTGGTAGAACGCGCCGTCTTTGTTCTTCGCTGCCGAAGTTCAGGATGGTGCCCACAGCGCCAAAGTTATGGTCGACGATCAGACGGCCGCTGACGCCGCAGTGGCGGGCTACTTCCTCGATGATCAGTATCGCGTCGAGTGCGGGCATGTTCCGGCCACCATACTTCTGCGGGAGGGTCATGCCAAACCAACCTTGTTCAACATATTTCTGAATTTGGGACCGGGGAATATGTTCTTCTGCATCCCACCGGGCAGCGAATGGGGCGATCTCTTTTTCGGCAAATTGGCGGGTTTGGGCGATTAATTCGCTTTGTTGAGTATCTAGCTGGAAATTCATAAAATGTTTTGCTCGAACTTAACGAATGCTGCCTAATCGCAATATCCCTATCCAAGCGCGCCTTCGTCGGAGTGCGGATAAATTGCCTGACAGGTGGCGTCGAATGCCGCGACGAATTTTTCTTCGAGGCGTTTTTCATTGAAACTGATTGCGCTTCGCTGGATGAGGTCCAGAGCCTTGCGGCTCAGCGCTTCATGGGGCGTCTTCAATAAACGACGAATAGCTGCCGGTCCTGCCGCAATGGCCAGTAAGGGTGCCAGGCTCGTACTCTGCACAAACACCGGCGCTTTTTGTGCGACGCGCTGGCGCTGTACGACGCCGCCAAAACCGGCAAATAGATCCACTGCCCGGCTAGCTAGAAGATCACTGTAGCCGTCACCAACCAGCAGGGAACGGCCGTGTTCCTCTCCCAGCAGCTCCTGTACGATCTCTGCCTTACCGTCGCTGACCGTTAGCGCGCCCTCCTCATAATCCAAATAACGCTCGTTGCCCCCCACCCACCACTGGCCTGAGAGTTCGTTGTAGGTCACACCAACAGCCCGAATTCGTTCAGAGGGCACGCCTAGAAAGACGCCAAACTCGCGCACTGGCTCTAGCAGTCCCCCACTGATGATATACACCTGGTGGCCGAGATCCTGCAAAGCGGCAATTAAAGCCTTCGCATCTTGCACCATGTGGCGTTTGTACGCGCGGCGGATGTCGCGAATCTGTTGGTGCGTTGGTTTCACCGCCCGCAAGCGCTTAGCGTACACATCTTCCAGATCCAGTTCGCCGTCCATCGCAGCTTGCGTCAAGACCTCAACCCGCCATCGCTTGCCTGCCGATTCGGCCAAAATATCTATGCCTTCCACCGCTGTGAGCGTGGAATCGCAATCGAAAAATACGTGTTTATAATGCGGCCAACGCATAAACGCGCCTTCTGATATGAATAAAATTCAAATGCCAACGTCCTTGATAGGGTAAGTTTATTAGGAACCGATCTGTTTGACAATTCAGGCCGCGATTTCTTGCTGCGGCCTGATGGCTCGTCATTGGATTCTATCAATCAATCCCATTATGTCCTTCAGAAACTTCGCGGGAGGTAGGATTCCGATGTTCATATAGTTCTTTATTTGTTTCAAGTGCTCATCCCCACTGATGAATTGGTTGGCGTCTAGCACTACCCTCATCAGGATACCCTTCCCGACAGACTACGCAGATGTCTTGGAAGCAGTTTCGTTAACGGCAGATTCCAATTCATGGGTAAGCACGTCCCGGGATCGGGACTGTACTTCGTCAATCATAGCAAGAAAATCTTCGCGATTCTTTTGCCACTGGCGATACCGTTCGATAGATATCACAGCTGCCATGGGGAGTCCAGCCCGCTCAATTATAAACGCATCACCGTGGTAATAGGTTTCTTCTAAAATCTGCCCGAGCATTTTCCGCACAGCCACGACAATGTCAAGTAGTTTGTCTATGTTCATAGCTTCACAAACAGGAATCAGGTATCGGGTGCCAGGCATTAGCTGGCTCCTAACACCTGGCACCTAACCCCATTCACAAAAACAAAGCCCCAAAGGGAGCATCCCTCTGAGGCTTTGCATGAATCAGATCAGAATGTCTAGCCTGGTGCCACTATAAACTACGGCGCGGAATCAGCTAGAAGTTGGTTGGCCGTAGCGTTCAAGGTCTCCAGGGTACTCGCTGCATCCTCGCCATTATAGACGATGGCAATGAACGCCTGTTCCGCTTCGTCACGGATATTGTCATAACCGGCAACAGGGGCTTCCGTCCTGCCATACTGCAACAAGTCGAAGGCGGTGGCATAAGCCTCGTTCTCCGCGAAGTAGTCGCCCATGCTCTCGGAAACGCTGTTACGGGTGGGGAAGTAATTGCTTGTCTCAGCCCACATAGCCTGCATTTCTGGCGAAGTCCAGTGTTTGAGGAATAGCCACGAGGCCAACTGGGTCGCTGGATCTGTCTTGACGACACTGGTGCTCGCGCCATAGATGTTCTGCACCGGATCAACCGTTGTATGGGGAACGGCGGCCACGGACCAGGCAAAACCTCCTGCCTCGCCATCATCCACCGCGCTGCTGATGAACGGCAGGCCGGCGGATGAGCCGAAAATGAGCAACGCCTTACCATTTCCAAAGTCAGTCTGGTCACCGTACTTCTCGGCAGCCTGGGCGATGCAACCTTCATTGGTCAATCCCTGCAAGAAGGTCAGCGCTTCAACCGCTTCTGGCGTATCGTAAGTAAATTGACCCGCCTCATAGTCGTAGATATCGCCGCCATAGGCGAAAACCTGCGAGGCAAACTGTGATGCATCGGAATCAACCTCAGCCCCCACGCTGAGGTCAGAGGTATTGCCACTGAAGGGATTTGCCGACGCGGCGCACGCGGCTGCGGCGAACTGTTCCGGTGTCTGCGGAGGCCCTTCAAAGTCAATCGTACCTGCGTCGAATAGTTCTTGAAGCCAGTCGACGTTGTACATCATCACTTCCATCGAGCGCGTCAGCGGGAAGCCGTAGGACTCGCCGCCAAACTGCGGTAACTTATCACCATCAATGAAAGCCTGGAAAAAATCAGCTTCCTCATCTGCCGTCAGGCCATACTCGGGGTGGCTGATATAAGGATCGAGGCTGATCAAGCCATCTGCCATCTGGTAAGCGGCCGCCTGGTTCTGATAGGCGACGATCATACCTGGCACGTCGCCCGTGGCCAGACCGGCGATCATCTTGTCATAGAGTCCGCCATAGCCACCTTCATGGCTGCCTTGAATGGTGACGCCGTATGGGTTGTTGGCGTTAAATTCGTCGATGATTTTCGCCATTACTTCACCAAGCGAGCTGTCATCTTCATAACGGTGCCAGAAAACAACCTTCGTGCCGTCAAGCTCGACGTCGTCGATGATGCCGTAAAGTTCAGTG
>JAACFF010000330.1 GCA_009937635.1 Chloroflexota bacterium | reverse complement strand
CGGGCAATAAAAAACCCGCATCAGCTTTACCAATACGGGTTTCGAATTCTGACCCCGCTTTAGCGACATTTTTATAGCGCCTGCAAGCTGGTATCAAATCGGCGCTTATTAAAACAATCTTACTACAATCGCCCCCGGAATTCACGAACTATATTTTCGCCTGAAATTATACAAGTGCCTGATATTTATGTATAATTTAATCGTTCTTCTTGAACTATAGCCCTAGATTCGAAAGGCGTCCGCCTGTCCACGGATCACCTACCGGGGCCGAAGATTTCACTGAAAAATGTGATCCCGACGAGGGATCAAAAAGGCCGTGGTTGTCGTGGTATTTCTGCCGCGTGATCGAGTCCGGAAATGACTGGCTTTATGATGCAGAAATGGCAACCCGTTCATTAATTTTGAATGGAGAACGTCATTATGACTGAAAAATTAGAATCGAAATCATGTTTCGAGGTGTTCGTCGACGATAACTTTCACTATCAGGACGAATCAGAGCGCTACAAGTACGGTGAATACGAAACTTACGAAGCGGCGGTCGAAGTTTGTAAGCAGATCGTCGATGGGGAGTTATTTCACCTGTACCAATCAAGTATGAGCGCGACAGACTTGTACTATTCCTACACCTCTTTCGGCGAGGATCCTTTTGTTAGACCGAGCCAGCCCAAAGAACGGTTTTCCGCATGGAATTATGCCCGGCAGCGGTGTGACGAGATCTGCGCAAGTGGCTCTATTGCACGGGCCAAAAATGCACCCGAAGGAGAAGACGCATGAGCTATGACCTTATCGGCGACATACACGGATACAGCGAAACGCTGGAGCGCCTGTTAACCGAACTCGGATACAAACGAGATGCGGGTGGTGTTTACTGTCGCCCTGACAGGAATGTGGTCTTTCTCGGCGACTTCATCGACCGGGGGCCCTATCAACGTGAGGTTATCTCAATCGTGAGAACTATGATCGATGCAGGAGCGGCAAAGTCGGTGATGGGCAATCATGAATACAATGCTATTGCCTATGCGACGCCTGATGAGAATGGTGGGTTTCTACGGCAACATAACCCGAAGAACGATGGGCAGCATGCGATGTTTCTAGATGCCTATACAGACGATCCTAGTGCGTACAGGGACGTGATCGACTGGTTTAAGACACTACCTCTGTGGCTCGATTTGGGAGATCTCCGGGTTATCCATGCTTGCTGGGATAAGGAAACGATCCAGAGGCTCGGGACTCCTGTCTTAACGGATAACCTGTTACATGCCTCATGCGATAAAAACCGGTGGGAGTATGGGGCAATCGAGACCATCCTAAAGGGTAAGGAAATACCTCTACCAGATGGGCACTTGTTTCATGATAAGGACGGTAACGCCCGACACAACATCCGTATACGCTGGTGGGATCGATCGGCTAATACCTATGCATTGGCCTTCCTTGGACCCGAGAGCGCTCGTACGCATATCCCTGATGAGGAGATCGAGGGGGATCACCTGATCGAATACTCTCATGAGGAGCCGCCGGTGTTCCTCGGGCATTACTGGATGGAAGGTGACTCTGCACCGCTCGCCCCCAATATCGCCTGCATGGACTACAGCGTCGCGAAATCAGGTGGGAAACTGGTGGCCTATCGGTGGGACGGGGAACGGGAGTTAAGTTCGGACAAGTTCGTGTCTGTCGAGAGGCAAGAGCTGCAAACTGTATCGGGCCGGCTTTAGGGAATGGCTCGCTGATTATTCCGCTAGTGCCCGATCTCTGATTTAGCTTCGATTTCTTGGGCTGCTTCAGTCAGGAGATACGCTATCCGGCGGGCGACCTCAAGGTTGCTGACCTCGACCTCCGCAGTATCAACCTTATCAGTTCGATCGATGGACTGGGCTGATTTGCCGTAGGCCCTATCGAGTATTTCCTTGCAGGCAGATACTCTGGCTTGTTCGCTTTCAGCATGCTCGGCTAATCTCGCCAATTCTGCTAGTGCCATAGGTCCGTATTGCCCTGCGAGCTCTCGTACTTCAGCGGTAACTTTATTCACCGAGCCGGGTTTCCTACCCCCAGACTTGGGGTACCCCTTGGGTCTACCTCGTACCTTCTGGTCCATTTTCTGTCTGCCTATATTTTAGAAACTCTTGGCAGGCACTATAGCATGGTTCTCAATATGTTCTCAAAAAGCGGACGCTCAGTATTCGGGGCTAGGCGGCAGAAACCGACCCACAAGAGACACTTAGAACTGAAATATCAGAGGCTACTTCGTGCCCAAATCGGGTGCATACTCTAATAAACACCTACGTCGATCTTCTTGTTATCGATCGGATAACCAGCTTTTTGCCATTCAACCATTCCGTTCTTATAGAAATAAACCTTTTCGTATCCCCGCGTTACGGCAAGCGCAACAGCATTGAGTGCCCTGTCCCCACTAACGTCCGCTCTACTACTGTACAAGACTACTTCCTGATTTTTTTGAACGATTTTCGAAAGCAATACTTCATTGAAGTCGTATGCCCACATTTCAAGGTAATGTGCGCCCGGAATTCGTTTTTCACCCCATAGGAAAAATACGTCGATAAACGGAACTCCACGCTCGTGAAGAGATTTTGCAGTATTACTACCAATTAATTTGGCACCGTTGATTATTGCGCCGGTATCATCACGCGTTAGCAGGTTTCTCCATTCGTTCCCATTCGGCACTCCGGCTTTACGCAGCCCGTCGCGTAAAGACTTTAAATCGCCAAACCATTTAAAAATATAGCGAGTACCGTCAATGCCCTCTCGATTTTGTGCAAGCTCAATTGTCAAAGCTCCCCAACCAACTGTGGCTCTTAGTTCGTTAGCCTTCTCTAACGCTTTTTTGGCTTTTACCTCGTCTCCCAATTGGCCGTATGCCGCCACGAGATAAACAAAGGTCCAGTCATCATAGGGGTTGCGTTTAGCAGATGTTTCAAGCGTTTCGACAGCATCTGCAAACTCGCCCATTTGGTACTGAGCTTGAGCCAATCTGTTCAGATAAAACGCCGGAAATTCCGGATCATGTCGCATAGCGGTGCGAACCGACTTTGCCGCCTCGGCCTGTTTTCCTGCTTTTAACAAGGCCGCCGCCATCGCAAGGTGTCCAGCAGGGTCGTTGGCATTAATTTTGATTGCTTGTTCAGCCTCCTTGAGCGCCTTGTCAGGCTTACGGTAAAAGAGAGCAGACATTTCCGATGATACTTGATAAGCGAGTGCAGAAGGTCTCTCCATTGCTTTCTTCAGTGATTTCCTCGATCTGCTTCTTGCCAAAATCGGATAAGTTCCGATAGCCCTTGCCCACCCGTTAAAATTAATACTCCAGTCGACGGCTGCAAGTGCCGAGTATGCCAGCGAATATTCCGGGTCCAAATTAATAGCTTGCTCAAAAAAAGATTTGGCTTTGACAAGATCCTCTGGCGTGTTCTGACGATAGCGCTCCCAGCCCTGCAAGTAAGCATCATAGGCATCTGTGTTCGTGGTCTTATTCTCAGCTAATTTAGCTTGTTCACCTCCAATTAGAACGATCTCGAGTTCATCTACAATACTTGAGATGATCTGATCCTGAATCGCAAACACATCATTTAACGAGCCATCGTAACGCTCCGCCCACTCATGGCCTCCGCTTAATGCGTCTATTAGTTGGGCGTTGATCCTGACATCATTACCGACTCGGCGAACACTCCCCTCCATAACGTAACGTACGCCTAGTTCTTCGGCGACCTTGCGAATTTCTACCGTTTTGCCCTTATATTTTGCAACCGAATTTCGAGATACAACGAACAAGCCGGAAACTTTAGAAATATCTGTGATTAAATCATCAGTCATGCCGTAAGCGAAAAAATCCTGCTCGGCATCATTGCTCATGTTGGTAAATGGCAACACCGCGATTGACGGTTTATCGGGTAAGGGATAAGCCATGCGTTCTATAGACGCAGCTTCCACCTTTGGTTCCTGGGTTTTAAACCAGTAACCTATGATTCCCACTGCTAACATAGCTATTACAATAGCCACTACCATCAGTCTTGACCTACTTGAGTGCGTTTTATCTTTCCTTGCCTGCTGTACAAGTGGAACAGATTCACCCGAACTTAGTTCGACTCGATATACTCGAACTGGATCATCAAACCCTTTCAGTTCCTGTTCACCCAGATTTTCAAAATCGAACGGCATACGCTTTGAAAGAGCATCGTGAATGACTGCCGTAATGCACACGCCGCCTGGATCAGCCAGTTGCTCAATACGTTGGGCTTGCACTACGCCTGCACCCGTCACGGTACCGTCGGCGATAATAACCTCGCCAATGGTAATGCCCACTCGCACGGTGGGCCGGAGATCGTCCTTGAGTCTAGAGATATGGTATGTGTGGTCACTCTGAAATGAGAGTGCAGCCGATACAGCGTCAGAGGCACGTTCAAACTCGGCCAGAAGAGCATCCCCGCGAACCTCGATTACCTTTCCCTGATATTTCTCGATGGTTGTGCCGAAGCGCTGGAATGCATCCCGGATTCGCTCATGAGCGAGTTGCTTATCTTGCTGAACCAGCGCGGTTGAACCTGCAACATCGGCGTGCAGAATAACAGCGAGCTTGCCTGATAAACGGTCCTTTGCCATTGATAGCCCAATAGGAATCAAAGTCGATAGATTCTATCACAGACTAAAACCTGGGCGTCCGTTGTTGGCCGAATCGAGAAGCCCGTCATGCTCAACTGAACGGCAGCTAACGGGAAAGCTGACCCTCAGTTTCTATAAGTCAACGGCGATTTACGACCCAAAAGAGCCCCCAACTTCGATGCATAGCGAATGGAATCGTCCGATTACAGCGCTATGTTATGTAGCATGTGGTCATTTTTTCTTATACATCTATGGCTAAAAATTAGCTTCAAGAAATGATCGAACATAATTTGCCGCAGCTTCCGTTGCCTTGGCATTGTATTCCCAGGTTGTGTCGTAATTTTGTGAATATTCCGGGTCATCTAACTGGACGGGTCTGCGTGGCATATCGAACCAGTGATGGGCATTGGGCATGATTTTGTGTATGGGTAGAACCAAATCTGAGGGGGCACGTTTTACAAGTCTGTCGCAACCCGAAGGTTTTGCTATGTCATTTAATTCGGCAGAAATAATCAAGGCCGGTGAGAAGAATTCACCAACATTGGAAAAATCACATGGCGGATAGATTGCGACAGCAGCCACGAACCGATCCTCATGCTTGCCGGCCCAACCCGTTATATCGATTGACCATAGCGCTGTTTCAGCGCCCTGATCCCACCCCATAACTGCCACGCGGCTGCTGTCTACATACGGTATTTGCTGCAAGTATTTCAGTGCACCCATCGCGTCAAGTGCCAGCATTGGCGGCTGCATGTAACCGGGATCTTCGTTTTCACCCCCCATCTCTAACGTTGCATAACCCCATGTGTTGAGTCGTTCTCTCCAATGACGTGGAGTATCCGGCCAACCACCGCCGTTGGGGAACAGAACGATTGCGGGGAATGGGCCTTTGCCTTCGGGTTTTGTCAGGGTTGCCTTTACTGTTAAACCTGGAGCACCCTCGGGAGGAGGAAGCCCCTTTTTTTCCGCCAAGCGAATTTTGAACTCACTGGGGGGAACTCCCATGCTGGTAAATTCGACTTCGACACCAGTAAAGCCCGACAGCAGGATCACCATACCAATGGCCAAGAAAAAGCGTGCACTCAGTCGGGAGTTATTGAAGACAATTGTTTGAAGTCGAATGCTATTAGTCACCAAAGCTCCTGAGTTGTTGCCACATAACAGCATGCTTAAAAGGAAAGTGACCCGATATTATATTATCTGCTGCCAGGCGGCAGCTTTTGGCCGTACTCAGTCTCCCAGTTCACGTCTGCGAGCGGCAGCTAACGGGAAAGCTGACCCTCAAATTCGAGGTATCAGCGGCGGTTCCCGACCCATAACGGACCATCAATGCCAGCACATTGCGAGTGAATTGGACTTTTTGTTATGTTGCTAGAACGAACCTTAACTATTTCCCCCAAGTTTCTTAAACTTGGGCAATGTTACTCGATTGGATAGCCCGCTGCTTTCCAGGCAGGATAGCCTTCTCGGTAGTGGTACACTTGACTGTAACCCCAGGATACGGCCTTCCTGCTGGTTTTAATTGAAAGACCACAAGAAGGGCCATCGCAATAAAAAACAACCTCTTGATCCTTGGACATCACCTTTGAAAGCGATGTTTCAGTGAATTCGACATGCTCATAAATATTAATCGATTTAGGAATATGACCTTCGTCGTAGCTAACCCCACGCACATCGATAAAGAGCACGCCTCGGTCGAAATACTCTTTTGCTGTAGCAGTATCGATTCTGGTAATTCCGGGTTCTTCAGGGGGTACGGTTGACACGCATGCAGATAGTATCAAAAGGATTGCAACCAGGGGGGAAACCACAACTATCTTTTCCATGAAACTGTCCTTGGCGATTGATATGGGAATCAAATGGTAGACCTGAACGACACTGATTGCAAAGTCGGAGTGATTATTCGTTGGGCAGCCCTAATGATAGGACCACTAGGCAATTGATTTTACAGACTCAATGTTTTATGAGTTAAGCGGGACCTGAATAACTTGTTCTTGAAAAATAGTGAATGACTCCAATGTGCCGCTTCGAGAAGTCCGACAATCTCAACTGGGCGTCTTCTTTGAAGAAAACAGCCAGCTTTAAAAGGTAGATAACAAAACAACTACGTTATACGTGTTTCACGATGTAATTCAATTCACGCCGAAAGCCTTATAAGCTTTATTTACCTGAATGGTTGCTTCCTCAATTGTGCAAGCGTTAATTTTATATGTAAGGGCCTCAGATGCGCTTTGTAGGATACTTAGGTGTTCATCCTTTTCCGG
>JAACFF010000329.1 GCA_009937635.1 Chloroflexota bacterium | reverse complement strand
CGTAAAAGAGGCGGGCCACGACTTCCAGCGTGGCCTCACTGACGATACGCAGGCTAAAGACGATGAGCACGGCATACACCAGGTCTGCCGAGGCCGCGTCAAATTCTCCTCCCCCCAACAGAATGTCGATGATCGGACGGCCGAGCAATACGAGTCCAGCCGCCGCGGGTATGGTCAAGTACCAGATGATGCTCAACGTCTGCACGGCCAGGTGCCTCAACCCCGCCAGGTCGCCGGCATTGTACAATTCGGCCATCGTTGGGAAAACGACCAGGGCAATGGCGGTTGCAAAGAGCGTTTCCGGCAATTGCATCAGGCCATAAGCGTAGAAATAGCCTGATGTACTGCCCACCGCCAATCCTGATGCCAGGCGGATGATGAACAGGTCAGCGACCTGAATTGTGCCCAGGGTGACGATGCGCGGGATCATCAGGCGCACGATCTCTCTTACGCCGCGCATTTTCACGGCCAGCGCTGGAAGGTAGCGATAGTTGAACCGTCTTAATGCCGGTATCTGGATGGCGATGTGCAGCAGCGCCCCTAGAACTGTGCCCCAGGCCAGGCCGACGATGCCCATACGGGGAACGAATAGAAACAAACCAATCAAATAACCGACGTCCAGGGTCACTGGGGCCAGGGCGGGCAAAGCAAAATGTTGGTGCGCATTAAGGATGCTGCTCAATACACCGCTGATGCCGAACAACGTCGTCTGGATCAGGATAATGCGCATGATGCTGGCGGTTAGCGCCTGGGTTTCGGGTGGAAAATCAGGGACCAAGACGACCTCAGTCAGCCAGGGAGCAAAGATAGCGCCTAAGGCTGAAAGTCCGCCCAGGATCAGGATAACCAGGGTCAGGATGGTGTTTGCCAGACGGGCGCTTTGCCGCGCGGATCGGTTGGCCAGGTAATCGGTATAGACGGGAATAAAGGCGGCAGCGAGCGAGCCCCCGGCAATGACCGTGAAGAAAACCTCGGGTAATTGGTTGGCGGCGGTAAAGGCGTCAAACTCCGCGCTGGTGCCAAAGGTAAAGCTGACCAGGCGAATGCGCAAGAGGCCGGTCAATTTGCCCAGGGCAAAAAACAGGATGACGATTACAGACGACTTGAGCAAATGCCGGGCACGATTCATGAGTGGAGATTGTAGCTGGACCGCAGCCCATAGCAAGTGAATAGGATAAAATAACGGTATGCTACCCGAAATTCCTGATGTAAAGTTTGTAGATACCGAGGATCGCTTGAAGGTTACCTTACCCGTCCGCCGCAGATGGGTCTGGTTTATTCTATTTACGATTCTGCTGTTCCTCTGGCTGATTGGTCTGATTTGGGGCATCATCTTTACGGTGCGAGATATTGCCTTCTCCGGGGAGCGCTACGCCTTTGCTTTCACGATTATGCTCTTGGTCTGGCTGTATCTCTGGTATCGCCTGGGGAAAATACTGTGGCAGCAGTGGCAGTATTACGCGGCCAGCCGGGAAATTTTGTTTATTGATAAAGAGCGCCTGATCATTCGCCGCCCCGTATCTATTTTGGGCATTACGGATGCTTATGACTGGAGCTATCTTTCCCCTTTCTTCCACAGCCCTGAACATGAATGCCCGGGATTCGACTACGGAAACCAGCGCGTCTATTTTGGCCAGGGATTGGGAAAACAATCCTCCCAACAGCTTGTGCAGTCGTTGAATGAACGATATTTTGACTTTGCTGATGAAGATTACTAAGGCAACAGTTAACAGTTAACATTCAACAGTTAGCAGTCAATGGCATGTTAAGAGTGTTGATTTTTTTTGTTGACTGCTGAATGTTACTCAGACATATCCAGGTCTTTTGTAGCAAACAGATCGGAGGCGATTAGAAAGAGAATGGTGGCATAGAGTACGAGGATGGCCGGTGCCAGCGCTTGAGTCGGGGTGAAATAGCCGGCGAGAACCGCATCCGTGATGGCGTTAAATGGCCAAAATACAACACCCAAGACTTTGCCAAGGGTCTCACTTCCTACACCATATAACCAGGCCGAAAGCCGGCCGAATGCATCGGCAATCGTGACCCATTGCTGGGCATAAAAAACGCTGCTCAGGCTGCTGACCGCTGCTGACAGACCGGAGGTGAACCGCTCAACCAGGTTCTGTCCGATCAAAAGAATGGCCAGCACACCAAAGATGACCACGCGGGACCAACCGGAAGCCACCATATCTGAAGCATGCAGGGCCAGCATGGCCGCTAAAAGATTGATTGAGATCCACAAGGGCGGGATCTCCAACATCTTGCCTAGCGACAGTTGAGGGCCACGGATAAGGGCCAGGACGGCAATGAGAAGCTGCAGCACAAATGTGAAGAGGAGGGCGCTGGTGAATACGGCCGTGATGTACTCGGCGCGGCTAGGCAGACGCACGACGAGGGGGTAATTCTCCGCGCGATAGGCCCGTGCCGCGATGGTCAGCGTAGCTAGAAAGGTCATTGCTGCGCCAAAGGCACCTATTATGAGAAAGTAGTTGTCGAGGTCTGGCGTGCCCTGCCCCGGTGGGAAGAATATGGCCCAGTAGGCGAGAGCCAAAATGATATAGATGGACCCGGCCAACGAAAAAAAGATGTTGCGCAGGAAGTAACCCGTTAGGACGAAGAGTCTACGGATCATTGAACCGTCTCCGCATAGATTTCGGACAGCGTGACGCGTTTCTGCTCCACGCGTAATACGTCGTAGTTCCGATTGAGAACCAGGGTCAATATCTGACGGCGCAAACGCATGGCATTGTTTTTGAGTGTGATGGTGTCACCTTCAACTTGGATGTCCGGGTGTAGAGAAGTCAGGAGACCATTCAAATCTGCCAGATCTTTATGGGCACGAATACGTACAAACGGCCGTAAGGCCAACGCCTCGGACATACTGTTGCGGTAATGAATCTGTCCCCTATTCAAAATGATCAACTGTGTACACACCTGGGTCACTTCTTGCAACTGATGGGAACTGAGTACGATCGTTTTACCCGTTTCGTGCAATTCACGAATATAGCGACCAATTTCAACTTGCCCTTCAGGATCGAGACCGTTGGACGGTTCGTCAAGCAGCAGCAGCGGTGGATCGCCAATGATGGCCTGAGCGAGACCAAGCCTCTGTCTCATCCCCTTGGAAATATGGCCAATGTGCTTATTAATGGAATCCAACAAGTTGACTCGCGCCAGGCTATCCAGCACAACATGGTCAATCTGGTACCTGGGCACGTTGCTGGTTCCGGCCACGAGCGCTAAATATTGGCCAACGCGTACGTTATTGGGATAGAGAAGTCGTTCCGGTTTATAGCCGACAACTGGCCAACCCTTGGCTTGGGGAAACAGCCTGCCACTAGTCGGCGTGATTAGCCCTGCAACCAACCTCATCAGGGTGGTTTTGCCTGCACCGTTAGGTCCGAGCAAGCCCAACACTTCACCTCCCGGAATGGTTAGAGAAACACGATCCAATGCTGTCAGCATATGATATTTCTTGGTGACGTCTTCCAGTGTGATCATTGACGGACGAAGTTTACCACACGGTTTCGCCAGGGCAATGAATGATCAACAAGGGGAGAAGCGTCTTAAGCCTGGCCATTTATGCGTCAGCGAGGTGATTTGTTGTTATAATGATTTATACTGGGTCTAGATAATAAACGGTAGTTGCTGCCTTATACATAAGAAATGTTAGTGCTCTGTATTTGGTCGCAATGGCTATCCCGAACTGATAACCGTCGAACTTGCGGTGACTAAAGGGCCATATCGCCAGAAAAATGTCAGAATCAACATTTCAGAGCACTAGCTGGGAATTTCCATGAACAAAAAGATGCATATCGGTTTTTTCACCAACACCTATCGTCCAACAATGAGCGGTGTGGTGCGCTCCGTCGATACTTTTCGAGAAGCTTTTATCAGCATGGGGCACTCCGTTTTTATCTTCGCCCAAAGAGCGGCAAAGTACGAAGACAGCGAACCATTTATTTTTCGTTATCCGGCTTTTGAAGTGCCCTGGGCTAACGATTACGCCTTTCCTGTCCCTATTTCACCAGCCATTGACAGCATCATGCCTGCACTCAAAATGGACGTCATCCATAGTCATCACCCTTTCCTTCTAGGCGAGACCGCGGCCAGTAAGGCGAAGTCATTGGGTATTCCGCTGGTCTTCACATTTCATACACGTTATGATGAATACACGCACTACGTTCCCTTTAGCCCAGAACTATCAAAAATGGTGATTGACCGTTGGATGGGCCGCTACCTGGAGAAATGCCAGCACGTCATTACGCCAAGTGAGAGCATTAAGAAGATCCTGATCGATAACGGCATTGAGGGCGACATAACCGCTATCCCCACCGGTATTGACATCACACCATTTGCAGAAGCTGACGGCCGTCCCATTAGAGAAAAACATAAGTGGGGTGATAATATCGTGCTTGTTTCCGTAGGGCGCTTGGCCAAAGAAAAGAATTTTGATACATTGCTGCGCGCTGCGGCCCAGGTAATGCGCGAACGCGCGCATGTGCGGCTGGTCATTATTGGCGGCGGGCTGGAAGAGAAATCGCTGGCCAAGCTGGCTGAAGAATTGGGCATCGCTAGTCAGGTCGAATTCACGGGAACGATTCCATACGAGGACGTGCCCAGTTATTTGAAGGCGGCCGACATCTTTTGTTTCGCTTCGGTCACGGAAACACAAGGGTTGGTCACCATGGAGGCGATGGCCGCGGGCTTGCCCATCGTCGCCGTGGACGCTACCGGAACCAGTGACGCCGTCGACGATGGCCAGGATGGATTATTGACGGAGAACGATCCCGCCGCCTTGGCCGAAGCATTGGAGCAAGTTATTGACGATCAAGAGCTAAGGCAACGACTTACGGATGGGGCCAAGGCAAAACTAGATTGGTTTGATAGACGCAGACAGGCGGAACGGATGCTCGAGGTATATGCGCAGGCCAAAGAAGCAAAACAACAAAACCGGCACATCAAAACGAAAACATGATGACGTGCCTGATGGAGAAAGCAAAATGACCCATATCCCCGTAAATGCCCAAGTTGAATGCACAGATGGCTCGGCAGGCAGATCTACGGCCATAATCGTCAATCCTGTAACACAAACGCTTACACATTTCGCCGTTCAGGAACACGAGACCATGATTCCAACCACGCGCCTGGTGCCGGTGGAGCTGGTAGCGGAAACCACCGCTGATACGATATATCTGCAATGTACCCGAGCTGAACTCGAGGCGTTAGAACTGTTCAGTGAGACACATTACGTACAAAATGAAGACGCTACGCTCGAGTATTTAGAACCCTATCTGACCCCACTGGATGTTCATTATCTGGCGGTGGAAACAGAGCGTGTTCCGCCTGGTGAACTGGCTGTTCACCGCGGCACGACTGTTGAGGCTACAGATGGTTATGTAGGAACGGTTGGCGAGTTTGTGATCGATCCCGACAGTGGCCATATCACGCACCTTGTACTGCAAAAAGGACATATGTGGGGCAAGAAAGAGATGACTGTGCCGGTTGGCGCAATTGAACAGGTGGATGGCATCACCGTCTATTTGAAGCTTTCCAAGGCAGAATTGGCGACCCTGCCTTCCATTGCCCTGAAACGTGACCGGTACGAAAAAGAGGATGTCGAGCTGATGGTTTGGGCATTTGCTGGTACCGGCACAGCCGTTCAAGGCATGGAGGCATTAAAACACCTGGTCAAAGAAAAGGAGATCAAGCTCCTGAATTCAGCTGTCTTGACCAAAGATGAAGAAGGTAAAACTTCGCTAAACGAAGCTGGGGATATGGATACAGGTCATGGAGCGCTGTTCGGCGCGATAACGGGCGGAATCATTGGCCTGTTGGGCGGTCCTGTGGGCGTTGTCATAGGCGCTGCAGCCGGAGCCGCTACCGGGGGCGCAGCCGCGCACTGGATCGACATGGGCTTTGACAATGAAGACCTGAAAGCGCTGCGAGACAACTTGCAACCCAATAGTTCCGCCATCGTACTTCTGACAGAAAGCCAGCACAGTTCTCGCGTGTCGGAGGTGCTACATGAACTAGGCGGAGAACGGCTGCAACAGACGCTCACAGACGAAATGGTAGACCAGATTTTGAGCGCTCGTGAAAGTTCGGAATCTAAACAAGAGGTCTCGGAAGAACGTGAGTAAGGGGGCTGTTTTGCCAGTTAAACAATTATCCAGGAAAATAGTCCAGGTAACTACTTAATGAGCTGCCAAGCACTTTGCCAACTTGTTTCTTTAGAGAACAACCTACCAAGTGCCTGGCAAATCAATTAGAGACGATGCGAGAAAACAGTTAGAAATAGGAGATGAATAATGTCTGATATTGTCGTAATCACATTCGATACTGAGGATAGAGCGGGAGAAGTACGAGAATCCATCAGGAAAACTCAAAAAAGCGGATTCGTTAGCCTGGATGATTCGGCGGTCGTCGTCAAAGACAAAGATGGCAAAGTCCACGTGAAAAATGAAGTGGACCGCGGCGTAAAAATTGGCGCCGTCAGCGGCGGCTTTTTAGGTCTATTCATCGGCTTTCTATTGATGGGACCCATTGGCAGCCTGGTCATCGGCGCTCTGATCGGCGGCGGAATCGGTTCTTTGGCTCATTTGGGTATCCAACATTCCTTTATCGACGACGTATCTGATGAATTGCAGCCAGGAACCTCGGCTCTTTTTATCATCGTCCGCGATGCCAACCCAGATGTTACCGTTGCCACGCTGCGGCAATATGAAGGCAACATCTACCATACATCACTGCCGCCCGAGGCCGAGGAACAGCTTCGCCGGTCCATGAAGTCAAAATAATGCCGCTTTATCAAATCAGAGCAGCACAGTCCGTTCGATGAATAAAGCACGGACTGTGCCGCTTTATCAAATCA